>DAOUGC010000219.1:0-40635 GCA_034429695.1 Levilinea sp. | reverse complement strand
TAATGGTCTGCAGTGAGTTCAGTGCATTCAGTGCACCGATGTTGCCAGCAATACGAGTTACATCTACGTTAGCCATGTCAAACCTCCTTGTTTGAGTGACCCGGGGATCCTTCCCCGTTTGAATAAGTGTTTGGGCTTCGGTTTTCCCATTTCCGGCTCAGCCCTGCACCGGAAGGGCTTATAACTCTGGGTGTTTACCACCGGTCAACTTCACCGGCTTCATCCTGTTTACTGGTTCCGTTTGGAATTTTCTTCAGGCGCCTCCTGACTGGTAATGTCAAATCCAACCAAATCAATGTCTAGTTATGTTTTCGTCCCGCCCATCAAAAACTTTATATGCCAGATTACCTGTTTCCCCGAATACACCTTTCAAACACCTTTCAATAAAAAATCCGGGCGCTGATGCACCCGGATTTGCCTTAATCTGCTGTGCCGGGTTCAACTGCTTCCGGCGCAGGTTTATCGGGTGTGGGTGGCAATTTGAATTTAAACCAGATCGGCAGGATACTGATCAGAGCCAGACCAGCCGTCAACTGGAAGGGAAACCGCGGACTGAAACGGTCCCATAACTGGGCGCCAATGGCTGGCGCTGGCAGTGAGAACAACCCCAGGCTGGTCTGCAGCAGACCAAAACCGGTACCTCTCAAGTGTTCAGGAATGGCTTTGCTGGTCAACGAGTTATACGCAGGGGACATCATCCCCCAGCCCAGACCGAACAACGCCCATGCGCTTGCATATCCCCAGAAGTTGTTCACGTTCAAAAAGACCATGAAAGCCACAAAATTGATCAGGAAGCCAAGGGCAATGGAGACCCGCTCACCCTTTTTATCTGCCAACCAGCCGCCCGGCATGGTGGAAATCATCATGGCGACACCGGATATGGAGGATAACCACCCCACCTGCTGCATGGATATGCCACCAAACTCCTGCATGTACAGGGGGATCAACGTAAACGACATGGAGTACCCGATGTCACGCGTTCCGTCTGTGATGATCATCCAAGTGATCAATCCGCCACCCAGCATCAGCGCCAGCATACCGGCGATGTTGGCTTTAAAACCAGACAGGGTCAGGTTCTGCACTTTGGGTGTTTGCGTTTTTCCTGCCATGCGCGCCATGATCACCCGCAAAACAGTGGCAATACTGTACAAAGCTCCGGCTGCCATCAACATGATGCGGAAACCGTACTGATCCACAAGCCAGCCGCCCAGCGGCGGACCGACAATGGTGACGACATTAAAGACAACGTCGGATATGCCATACACCCGCGCGCGGTTTTCCTCGCTGGATTGCTCGGCGATGAAAGCGCCAAAACTGGGCGCGACCAACGAGCGGGTAATGGCTCCCAACCCTTCACCCAACAACAACCATTGCCAGGTGGGCGACAATATCATGGCGACATAAGAAAAAACACCAGCCAGACTGCCCATGGCAATGCTGCGCAACCGGCCAAGGTTGTCACTTAACCAGCCGCCAATGATTTGCAACACCAGCGGCAGGATCTGCGACAGGGTGAAGAACAAGCCCACCTGAACGACATTGGCGTCCAGTTCTTTCAGATACAGCGGCATCAGAGGCCCATACATGTTGCCGGCGATGTTGGCAAGCACCATGGCTACCATGAACATCTTCAGCAGATTATTTAACAGAGGTGCTTTTTTTGTTGTGGTTTGCATTGACACACCGTGTTTCTCCATCAGCAAAGCCATGCGAGGCTTTCACTGAACCAATATCACCCCAGGCCGTGGCTCATTCCACCGATTCGGTGCGAATGTCCACGCCAGGGCGTAATTCTTTTTCGTATCGGTCATAGGCGCGCGCCAGGCGCATGCCCGCCCGCTCATACAGGCGGGTTGCACCGGTCAGGCTTTGCGAATCCACCGTCAGACCCGCCTTGCGCTGACCCCGGCGGTAAAACTCGGCAAACGAGTATTTCAACAGCGCCATGGCCACCCCCCGGCGGCGCCACTGCCGGCGCACGCCCAGGGTTCCGATCCAGCCCTGGGCAGGATCCTCCTCGGTTTTTGGATGATTGACACATGCCCCCACGATCTCATCCCCTTCAAAGGCAGCCAGACACAGGCTGGGGTCAAAATCCGGTTCATTAATCAGGGATGTTTCCCATCGTTTTGTATACTCCTCAATTGGTTCACGGGCAAACCCCCAATGATCCTGGAAACTCTCATGCACAGCGGCTGCCAGCTTGCGGAACTCGGTTTCCCAGTGAATCGGACGGATGACGATGCCATCAATTGGTTGATACTCGGGCTGCTCATCCATGTCTATGCGCATCTGCAGGGAAGTGCGTACGTGCTCAAAACCATTTGCCCTCAACAGGGTCGCCGCTTCCTGATGGGTCGAGAAGATGTATTGAACCATCATCACGCGCGCATCCTTTGCAGCCAGAGACACATTCTTCCGCGCGCGCTCTTCCTCCCATTTCAATAATGCACTGCCAATCCCTTTACCGCTCAAGGACGGCTTGACCAGCCCGTAGGTAAACACATTCACATGCAATGTGCTGGTATCGTACACATCCCCATAGGCCACCGGGTTTCCCTGCTCATCAAAGACGATCATCGTGTCTGTTTCCACGTTGAACCCTGGAGCGCGCCATTCCCACATCATGCTTTCCACCGAGTCCATTTTGGTCCCAACATGGTGCAGGGTGTATTCATTGAATAAATCCACGACCTGCTGAGCATAATCGAAGTTCATCGGGTGGGCGGAAAAACCTGCCGGAAGTTGTATTTGGGTTTCCATTGTGTGAACCATGTTGTCCTCTATATCTGAATGAAGCATTATCCATTACGATGTAATTTTCCAGTGCGTTTGGCGTAGTACTCCGCCTGCCTGAAGATCCACAGGCCCAGCGGCACCAGAGCCAGCCCGATTAACAGGGCAGGATAAACAAACTTCCACAGGTCTGCGGTGGGTGCGCCGTCCAGCAGGGCTGCACGCACCCCATTCAAAACGTAAGTGGCCGGGCTGAACACGGAAAGATCGCGCAGCAACTTGGGGAGCACATCCACAGGGTAGTAAACGCCCGACACCAACAACAATAACGCAATGAACACATGTGTCATTTGTGAGCCGCGCTCTGGGAAGAGCAGCGGGAGCACACTCGCCATGATGCCAATGCCAATAAAAGACAGGCTGCCTGCCAGGAGCACAATTACCCCACCCAGCATGTTGGCAGCGCTCAGGTCGATCTTAAACACCAGGGTGGTTGCCAGAAGGATGATACCGGTGAACACCAGTGAGTAGATCACCGAGAAAAAGGTCTGCCCGGCCATGTGCACCGTACGTTGAATGGGCGCCATCAGGGTATATTCGATGGTCCCTTCCCAGCGTTCAATGTTAATCAGGTCGGTAATCCAGTAGAAAATCACCGACAAAAACCGCCACACCAGCGTTCCGATTAACAGGTACAGCACCATGTACTGGGTGTTGATATTGGTCCCGCCGCTGAGCTTTTCCATGCCCAGCCCGATGAAGCTCACTGCGAAACTGTCAGCAGTGGAATAGATTAACCACACCACTTCCCAGGTCCAGTAGCGCTTGATCAGATTAAAATTTCGTTCCACAAACGCATAAGATGCGCGTAATTGATGTACTGCGGTGGACATGCCTGCTTCCTCCAAGAAGGGTCGCTGTCCCCGTGATTACCGATCAGGCAAGCAAGCCTGCCGGTACGGGCAGCCGATCCCATTCCTCACGTAAAATCGCCATGTAAATCATGTCGTAGCGTTGGCCTTCGCGGTTGAGCCACTTTCTGACCCTGCCCTCTTCCACAAATCCCAGTTTTTGGTAACTGCGGATGGCACGCGGGTTGTATTCAAACACATTCAAGGTCAGGCGGCGCAAATTAATGGTTTCAAATGCAAAACGCATCAACAACCATAGAGCCTCGCTGCCATATCCCCTGCCCCAGTACTGGCGCTCGCCAATGCCAATCCCAACCCAGCCCTCGCCGGTGATGGGATTGATGCTGCCAAGGTCAACCGTACCGATGATCGCATCGTTTTCAAGCAGGTGGATGGCAAAGTTATATTCCTGATCAGTTTCATTCTCAAACCAATCCTTGCTCGATTTGACATCCCACAACCTGGCCGGTGAACCTGCCTGCAGGCGCATGTACTCTGTATCAGTCGCCCAGCGCACCAGCAAGGGAGCCAGTTTTTCAGTATCCACAGGAGCCAGCTTCACCTGCCGTCCGGAAAAGATATCGGTGCTCATTGTCTGCCTCCGCTGATTTGCCTGTCCTGCCATTCTGTTGCCAGCAAGCCGTACATCAATCCATCTGCCGGCTGTCCGGCATGATAATCCGCCTGGCGCTGCCGGACCTCAAGAACAAAACCGCTCCGCTCCAGGGCCTCAATCAGACAACGGTGATAAGCCGGGACATGGGTATTGATGCCAAACAGATTCAATTCGCGATAGGCGTAATGCGTGACCAGTTTCAGGCAATCATCCAATACGGCCTCGTGATTGTGCGCCTGTCCCAGGACCAGATCCAGCCAGCCCATGTTGTAAGTCCATGCGTTGACGGAAAGATGGACGAAACCCAGATAATCTTCACCTTCCAACGGTCGCACCGCGAAAAAGAAATCCACTGCTGATTCAGTCCACTTTTTCAACGTCTTTTCGTAATGCTTGCGGATCTCCGCAGCAGACATGGGCCCCGGACGGTGTGGTCGCAACTTGCGCGCATACTGCAACTCGTGGGTGTAGGCCGTCTCCACCTGCGGATCTTTTTCTAGATCGTAGGCAGTAAAACGAATGACATTTCCGGTAAACAGCGGGTGATTGATCATTCCGGCTCTTCCTCGTTTTTGAGTTGCTTGCCAGTCAGTTCCAGAAAAACATCTTCCAGCGTTGCGGTTTCCTTGCCGGGTGGAGTGGTGGTCTTCTTTTTTAGCTCCTCTGGTGTTCCCAGAGCCATTACCTTGCCGCTATCCATGATCGCCACCCGTTCGCATAGCAGGTCAGCTTCCTCCATGTCGTGCGTTGTCAGCAGTACAGTTGCGCCATGGTTGTCACGCAGCTCACGCACCAGCGCCTGCACCTCGCGCTTGGAACGCGGATCCAGGCCTGTGGTGGGTTCATCCAAAAGCAGCAGACGTGGGTTGGTCAACAGTGCACGGGCAATGGCAACCTTTTGCTGCATCCCGCGCGACATTTCCTCCATGGGGTTGTAGATCACGCGTTTTTCCAGGCCCAGCCGGGTGAGCAGTTCTATCACCTGACGGCGGGTATCGCGTCCATCCAGACCATACAGGCGGGCGCCGTACAGCAGATTCTCCATTGGAGAGAGCTTTTTGAAGAACGAAGCTTCAACCGATACGCGGTTGATCAGGCGCTGGACGCGGACCGGGTTTTTCACCACATCATATCCAAACACGCTGATCGAACCGCTATCGGGCAACAACAGGGTGGACATCAAACGGATCAGGGTGGACTTGCCACCTCCGTTGGGGCCAAGCACTCCAAAGATTTCACCCTGTTGCACCTGGAAGGACACATGATTTACTGCCACAATGTGCCGGACGCCATTTCCATTGGCTTTTCCATTTTCATGGCCATTACCATTCTCATGGCCACCCACATGTCCGTTTCCGTTGCCATTGTTCTGTCCGGTATTCACTTTCAACATGCGTTTCCAGAACGGTTCGCCGGGTTTGCCAAACCGTTTATAAACGTCGTTAACGGTTAGCGCATAATCGTTCACGCGCACATCCTTTCACAGTCGATCAGTTCGGCTGCAGACTCCAGATTCATGTCCATTTCTGTCAGGCTGTCATGATCAAACGTGATCAGGCTTACTCCGCCCAACAGTTTTGCGTGTTGCTGGAAATCGCTGGTGGCTGCCGGCGATCCCAGGAGATCAGTTGAACGGTAAACGAACACCCGGTTAAATTTCCCGGCCAGCAGGTCCCGTTTCAACTGGAGATAGGCAGGTCTGAGCAGATTGTCACTGTGGTCAACGTCAACGTAGACGGCAACCAGCAGTTTCGGGTTCATGCGGGCCTGAATGACATTCAAACCCGCATACAGGTGGATCTTCGCCTGGCTGCGATAAGGAGCCACGGCGGGGAGGTAGCCGCGAACATAGAAGCCATAAGCGCCATGTTGGCCTTGCGCCCTCTCATTCACATAATCCACACGATGTCCGCCCCATTTCATTAATGCTTCCAACATGTCGGTCCTCCTTACTGCTCTTGCCCCTTCCTGCTTGCCCCCAAAAACAAAACGACCACGGAGACTATGCTCCCGTGGTCATGAGGAAGAGGCCGAAAATAAAACGACCACGGGGATTTGGAGTGTCCCGTGGCCGCCGCTGTAAGCGATTTCTACTTACCTGGCTGCAGGTACACTCCGACAAGGCACGCTGGCGCCACCGCTATCGAAGCGGCGCACGGCAGAACCAATGGTGAAGATCACAGTATTTGCCATTTGCTGTCAGAGCATCCTTTCATAAGAATCTTGTTAACAACACAGAGAGTGTATCAAAAGCATATGATGAAGTCAAGAGGGGAAAAACGGAAATTACATTAAGAAATTCTCATTTTCCGTCTTTCCCAACAGACATCTCCCCCACCCCATTGCTTTCCGTTATAATCGAATCGCTTATGGAAAAGCTCAAGCAGGATATCCGCGCCCAGTTTGGCCTTACCCTTTCGCCCCGCCAGGTGGCTGCCTTTCAGCTCTATGAACAGGAGCTGATGGATTGGAATATGCGCTTCAACCTGACCGCCATTCGCGAGGTGGAAAGTGTCCGCACAAAACATTTCCTTGACTCACTAAGCTGCCTTCTGGCATTTGGAGGCGTTGCCCCCAAACGTTTGATTGATGTTGGCACAGGCGCGGGCTTTCCCGGTATTCCCTTGAAGATCGCCTATCCTGCCATGCAGTTAACCCTGGTGGAATCAGTGGGTAAAAAGGCCGAGTTCTGCCGCCACATGATCGAAGTTTTGGGTATGGAAAAAGTCAGCGTGGTGCAGGCGCGCGCCGAAGAAGTAGGGCACATGCCCGAACACCGTGAAAAATACGACTGGGCTGTGGCGCGCGCGGTCGCCAATCTGCCGGTTTTAAGTGAATACCTGCTGCCGTTGGTTCGAATGGGCGGAGCAGCGTTATTTCAAAAAGGTGAAAATGGTCCCGCCGAAGCTCACGCGGCAGAACGCGCCATCCGGCTGCTGGGCGGACACCTGCGGCAACTCAAACCGGTTCAATTACCCGGTATTGAAGAAGACCGCTATCTCATTGTGGTTGACAAAGTGGCAGCCACCCCACCCGCTTATCCACGCCGGGTGGGTGTACCCACAAAAACCCCCATCTAATTAATCCTTGGGAAGCTAGTCCGCTTTTTGCTCCACCACCTGGCCGTTTGCCACCTGCCAGATGGTATATCCTGCTGCAAAATCACCGACGAACATGTTCTGATCGGTGGTGGTCAGCAAGGCTTGTTCGGAGTCCTGTATGGTTTTCAACAGGTCTTCACGCCGTTGCAAATCCAGCTCAGCCAGGATCTCGTCCAGCAACAACACCGGGTTCTGACCGGTGCGGTTGCGCAGCCATGAAACTTCGGCCAGTTTGAGCGCCAGCAGGGCAGTGCGGATCTGCCCACGCGATCCGTAATATCCCAGATCCACCCCATTGCTCAAGAAACGCATTTCATCACGGTGAGGTCCCACCGTGGTCACCCCACGGGCGATCTCCTCACGCCGCAAGCCTTCCAAACGCTCCAGAAAGCCATTTTTGATCTGCTCAACGCTGATGCCTGAACGATCCACACGGGTCAACAGCGGCAAAGAAAATTGTCCATCCGGCTGCGGCAACGGGTCATAAGATGGCTGGTAATGCACACGCAAAATTTCCTGCTCGTGTGTCAGATGATGATGAAAGCGGGCAGCCAGTTTTTCCAGTTCGTCCACGGCAGTAATGCGTTGATGAATTATCGCCGCTCCCCGCTCAGCCAGCAACTGGTCCCAGTAGGTCAACTGGCCGGCATCCCCGCCGCGCTCGCACAGTTGCTTTAGCAGCGCATTGCGCTGGGTGAGCAACTGGTTGTATTCACTCAATTGAACCGCGTAATGCGGCGATGCCTGCGAAATGGCGAGGTTGAGATAACGCCTGCGCTCATCCGGCGCGCCTTCCAGAATGGAAGTCATCTGCGGCAGGAAGATCACGGCATTGAAATGCCCCATGGCTTCATGCGTGGTGCGTTTAACGCCGTCCAGATATATTTCTTTGCGCAGTCGCGAACTGCCGTTGTTGCTCTCCTGGATCAGGCGCACCTCCAGACGATGCGTACGCGCCGCACGGTGATAATCAGCCACCAGACGCGCCACAGCCAACTTCTCGTTGGCAGCATTGAAATTGATCAATTGCCGGTCGCTGGGTGCGTGAAAGGAATGATAGGTCGCCAGGTAATAGACCGCCTCAAGCAGCGTTGTCTTGCCCTGTGCATTGGCGCCGACCAACAAAAGAACCCGCCCAGGCACGTCCATGTCCAGGCGGGTAAATGCTCGAAAGTTCGTCAGAGACAGATGAGTCAGATACATCGTTTGAAATACATCAATCTGCTGGCACTTCCTCGTCTTCTCTGGGCTGCCAGACGCGGCTGGCGCGGTCAGGATAAACGATGCCTTCCAGATGATCAATCTCGTGTTGGAAAATACGCGCCAGCCAACCCTTTACCTTGATTTTGGTGGGTTTGCCGTGGCGGTTAAGCGCTTTGACCACAATCCGCTCGTGACGTTCCACCTCACCCACCAGCCCGGGGATGGACAGGCAGGCTTCAATCCCGTTCACCATTTCCTCAGACGTTTCAACAATCTCGGGGTTGATCAGCACGAACAACTTTTTGGGGGCTTCCTCGTCCTCATCGTCACCGTATTCAATCACCACAAGCCGTTCAGACACACCCACCTGTGGAGCCGCCAGCCCCACACCGGGGGCATCGCGCATGGTCTCCACCATGTCGTCAATCAGTTCCTGCAATTTTTTATCCACCTCGGTGATTTTGTGCGCCTTGCGCCGCAGCACCGGATCGGGGAGATAAACAATTTTCCGTAGAGCCATCTTGTCTTTTCCTGTCCTCGTTCAAAACCCAATAAAAAGATGCCTTATTTTACCTTAACCTTGCCCATCACCGGGAGGCAAATTCTCGCCGCTTGCAGTGCGGGTGACCCTGTGATAGATCTGCAGCCATTCGATCATGCGCTGCTGCTCCCCGCTAACCTCGGCCTGCCGTTCACGGTAATCGCGTTCAGCCAGGCGCTTGAACAACTCGCGTTGCACCTCACTGGGGTTGAACACCTCATCAAAGGTCAGGTCTGAGTCACCCACCTTGATGTACACCGTCCCATAATTGAACAGCAGTCCGATGATGCCCAGCCGTTCAAACTCGATGGTCTGAATATTTTTCAAAGGCGCAGCACGACGTTCTTCGCGCCCCAGAGGTTTTTTATACACATCCAGCACCTGGTCGTTTGTGACCAGGTAATAATCATTGCGCCAGTCTACATACTGATACAACCACCATCCTGACACAAACAGCCCCAGAACAAACACCAGTGCGGTCACGGTTGTTCCGCCCAGCAGCGGGATGCGCCCCAGCCAACCCAGCACCAGCAATACCAGCAGCGCGATCATCAACAGCGATGGGAAGAAGATATGCGCAAGCAGAATGACCCAGTGCTTGCGGTAGGTAATCACCCCGTTGCTCTCCATGCGCATTTGAAACATGGATGCCAGCGTGCGCTGCAAGCTCCCCGGCTCCACCTGGGCAGGCGCCGGTTTTTGTTGCCCACCTTGCGGAGGCTGGTTTTTCCCCATCAACCGTTCCTGCAATTGACGGGCACGCACATCCACATCCTCCAGATGGCGCATTTCCTTCACCCGGTCGCGCATCACTTCCACAATCCGCCTGACCTCCTGCGGGTGGCGCAGGTCAGGCAGTACAATGGTTCCCGCATAGGTGCGTACCACCACATTGCCGTAATGGAAAATCCGGCCAATCTGCCCCGTCTCTGTGCTGACCATCAATACCGCGTTCATCGGAGATTCCTGGCGGCTGTCATACAACAACACAATCCGTTCCTGCAGCAGTACACGCTGATTGGTGACAATGGAATAATCATTACGCCAGTCAATCACGTGCCAGCCGATCCATCCACCCAGACCAAGCAGCGCCACAGCCAGGACAATCAGGGGGAATATCTGACCTGACATGACTGTTGCCCAGACGATTAACAGCGGAACAATAAAGATAAGCGCGGCCACCGGCAGCAACAAACGCAAGAAAAGGAACATGGGATGCCGTCTGGCGATGAACAGGATATTCTCATTGGGGCTCAACCATTGCGGATTAAGCTTTTGCGCCAGGTTGGCGCTGTCAGACAGAACCTCCAGCGCGCTCATGAACCACGGAATTTCGCTCATCAAGGTCACGATCTGATCCTGGGTGAACATGAGCAAATCCGCGTCCGTACGGCATAATGCACGGCTGGTGCGCCTGGCATTCTCCATCAACATTTCATACCCAAAGAAAAACCCGGAATCAGCGCTGGAGACGAGATAAACCCCCTGCACATCCCTGCCCACCAGATCCACCGTGCCCTTCAGTACCAGAAAAAGGTGCATGGCAGGGTCGCCGGCCTCATAGGGCGATGTACCGGCATCCATGGAAACCAGGGTGGAGTTGGACATCACGGCGTCAATGTATTGCGGCTCCATGTTTTTGAATGGATAAATGCCGCGCAGCAGGTTGACGATGTCATCATGGATCATGGGCATGAATTAAGTATATCCCGAAGCAGGCAAAATACCATGGTATCCGCAGCCAGGCAAAAAGAAAAGGGCTGCCCAACCTCGTGTTGGACAGCCCCGGAACGCAATCACTTATGAGACGTTTTCTTCCACCTTGATCGGGACTTCCGGCTTTCGGAAGATGATCTCGTTGTTCTCGTCCACATCCACCAGCACCACATCTCCGCGCTGGAATTCGCCTGAAAGCAAGCGAACAGACAGCGGACTTTCCACATACTTTTGCAAAGCCCTGCGCAGCGGTCGGGCGCCAAATGCCTGGTCATAACCAATTTCTGCCATGCGCTTGCGGGCAGCGTCACTTAACTGCACCTTCAAGCCGTGCTCATCCAGGCGGATCGAGATCTCTTTCATCTGCAGATCAACGATCTGCAGCATTTCATCGTGGCTCAACGGCGAGAAGATGATGATCTCGTCAATGCGGTTGAGGAACTCCGGCCGGAAGGTGCTCTTGAGCGCCTTCTCGATCTTGTCATGCGCCTGACGGGTCTCATCACTAATATTCGACTGCAGGAAGCCCAGCGCCCCCGCCTGACGGACAAATTCGGTGCCCAGGTTGCTGGTCATGATCAATACCGTATTGCGGAAGTCCACCAGCCGTCCCTGACCATCGGTCAGACGCCCGTCATCAAGGATCTGCAACAGTGCATTCCAGACTTCGGGGTGTGCCTTTTCGATCTCGTCAAACAGGATCACCCGATACGGACGTCGGCGAACCGCCTCGGTGAGTTGGCCGCCCTCTTCGTAACCAACATATCCCGGAGGAGCGCCAAACAAGCGTGAAGCCGTATGCTGCTCGCGGTATTCTGACATGTCCAGACGCACCAGGGCATCCTCATCGTCAAACATGAACTCAGCCAGTGCTTTTGCCAGCTCGGTCTTACCCACACCAGACGGACCGATGAAGATAAACGAACCGATTGGCCGGCGCGGATCCTTGAGCCCGCTGCGTGCGCGGCGAATGGCATCTGCGATGGCAGATATGGCTTCGTGTTGCCCGATGATCGATTCGTGCAGGCGGTCTTCCATGGTCAACAGGCGCTCCGCCTCGGTCTCCATCATCTGGCTCAGCGGAATACCCGTCCACTGCGAGATCACCAGGGCGATGTCATTCACATCCACCACTTCATCCAGTGAATGTTCTGACTCCCAGCGGTCGCGGTCAATATTAAATTGCTCCTCCAGGCGCAGGCGTTCGGCCTTTTTTCGGGCAGCGCGTTCGTAATCACGTTCCAGACCGGCCTGTTCCTCTTCGGCTGCCAGGCGGTCAATTTCGGTCTTGCGCTGTTTCAACTCAGGCGGCAGTGAGTACAACGCAACGCGCAACTTGGCTGCCGATTCGTCGATCAGGTCAATGGCTTTGTCGGGCAGGCGCCGGTCGGTGACATAGCGTGCAGATAACCGCACGGCGGCCACCAGGGCTTCATCGGTGAAACGCACCTTGTGATGCGCCTCATAACGGTCACGCAAGCCGTGCAACATGCGGATGGTGTCCTCAATATCGGGTTCATCCACATAGACCGGGGCAAAACGGCGTTCCAATGCCGCGTCTTTTTCGATGTACTTGTGGAACTCATCCAGCGTGGTCGCACCAATACATTGCAGCTCGCCGCGCGCCAGGGCGGGTTTCAGCATGTTGGATGCATCCATTGCGCCCTGCGCCGCCCCTGCGCCCACCACGGTGTGCAGCTCATCAATAAACAGGATGATCTCGCCATCCGAACGCTGAACTTCCTCAATGGAAGCTTTGAGACGCTCTTCAAACTCGCCGCGGAAGCGTGAACCGGCGATCATGGCGCCCAGGTCAATGGCAATGACCCGCTTGCCCATCAGGATCTCGGGCACGTCATTACTGGCGATCTTCTGCGCCAGACCTTCCACAATGGCCGTCTTGCCAACACCAGCCTCGCCGATCAATACAGGGTTGTTCTTGGTGCGGCGGGACAGGATCTGCATCACGCGCATGATCTCTTCATCACGCCCGATCACAGGGTCCAGTTTGCCCTCACGGGCAAGTTGCGTCAGGTCGCGCGAGTATTTTTCCAGGGTGCGGTAGCGCGTCTCAGCCTGGGGGTCGGTCACGCGTTGCCCGCCGCGAATCTGCATGATTGCATCATGCACGCGTTCACGGGTGATGCCTGCGCCTTCCAGCAAACGCGCAGCCGGTGTGTTGCGCTCCGACAGGATCGCCAGGAAGATGTGCTCGGTGGAGATGTACTCATCCTTCAACCGGCTGGCTTCCTCGTTTGCCAGATCAATAATGCGCTTGACGCGCGGGGTGATGAAGATCTGGCCTGCGCCGCCGCCAAAAATACTGGCTTTGGGGCTTGTTTTTAATATGTAATCCAAACGTTCCGACAGCGTGTTGGGGTCAACGTTCAGTACTTCCAGTATTTGCGGAATCACACCCTGGGGTTGTTCAATCAGAGCCAGCAGGATGTGTTCGGTATCTATCTGATTGTGCCCGTATCGCTGGATAATCTCAGCGGCTCGCTGGGCGGCTTCCTGGGCGCGCTCAGTAAAACGGTCAAATCGCATCATTTATACCTTCCTTTATGAAATCCAATGACTGCGCTGTGATTATAGCACCCAGCCTGTTAACATCCTGACAGTAAATCGTAAGAATGACGTTAGAATAATGCCTGCTCAGACTACTCTTTAGTATACACCCGAGTCCCCCCCACCCAGGTGCCGTGAACCTGATTATGGTCATCCAGAAGGACCAGGTCCGCCTGATACCCGGCGCTGATCCTGCCGGTGACATCACCCAGACCAACCGCGGCGGCGGCATTGGCGCTGGAAGCCACCCATGCCTGTTCAACTGACAAACCGGCAGCTTCACAAAAGTTGTGCAAGCCTTGTTCCAGGGTGAGCACACTACCAGCCAGCGCGCCGTTATCCAGCCTGGCTTCTCCATCCCGAATGTGAATGATGCGGTGATCGATGGGATGGTCGCCATCCGGCAGGCCTGTGCCGCGAATGGCGTCCGTGATCAGTAGAATATTCTCCACCCCTTTGGCAAGCGCAAGTGAACGCATGGCGCCAGGATGAACGTGAATATTATCAGCGATCAATTCGCACTGGATCTCCGGCAAAGCCATGGCAGCGCCAACCACACCGGGGTTGCGATGGTTCAATGGGCTCATGGCATTGTAACAATGGGTCACCTGGCGTACACCTGCCCGGACCGCCGCCTGCATCTGTTCATAGGTGGCATCGGTATGCCCAGCGGATACACGAATACCACGGCGGGCACATTCCTGTACCAGCGCAATGTTCTCAGGAAATTCCGGAGCAAGCGCAATTAACTTCACCACACCCGTGGAGAAAAAGCCGGCGGCTTCTTCAAGGTCGGCCTTGCGGATCAGTTCAGGGTCCTGAGCTCCACAGCGGGCAGGGTTCAGATAAGGACCCTCCAGATGTGCCCCCAACAGCGCCGTTCCATGCGTCCCTGTGCGCATGACCTGCGATACGCAATCCAGGGCAGCGTGGATGGCTTCACGGGTCGCCGTCCAGGTGGTTGCGAGAAAACCGGTCACGCCGTGTGTGGCATAAAAACGCGCCATCGCACGCAGGCCATCCGGGTCGGCATCCATCACCTCGTACCCCATCGCTCCGTGTACGTGCAGATCGATCATTCCGGGCATCAGGGTCATACCGTGCCCGTCAATCATTTCAAATCCAGCCGCTGAGGTTACATCCACCGGTGGGGTTCCAGCGCCGAATGCTGAAATCTTTCCATTGCCAAAACACAGCCAGCCATTGGAGATGCCACGCACATCGGCAAGGATGCGCACATTGGTAATACAAACAGCAGAGGAAACCATGCCAAAAATTGTATCTTTCCCGCCAGAACCTGTCAACTTGCCGTCTGAGGTGATTGGATTACAATTAACCTGTGATCGTTAGCCTGCCTTATCATCAGCCGCCCATGCGGCCCATTGATGTACGCAAGGATTTGCCCGCCATCGTCGAACTGATCGAAGTGTGCTTCGCCAGCCAGATGGATGAGGACGGCAAGGAATATTTGCGTCATCTGCGGCGAACCGCTGAGAGTTACCGCTATCTGCACTGGATGCCAGCCGGTGGCGAGGACACCGCCACCCCCATGAACGGCTATGTGTGGGAGGAGCACGGGCGCGTGGTGGGCAACCTGACCCTGATCCCCTTCATGATACGTGGACGGTGGCGGTATCTGATCGCCAATGTTGCCGTTCACCCCGATTTCCGCCAACGGGGGATTGGACGCCGCCTGACGGAACGCGCCATCCAGCATGCCAAAGAGCGCACCGCTGCATCGGCATGGTTACAGGTGCGCGACGACAACCCGGTGGCACACAATCTCTACCGGCAGATCGGTTTTCATGAGCGCGTCCGTCGCTCATTGTGGCTGGCGAAAACACCGGTGGATGAGCGCATTTCCAAACCCGCCCTTTCGGTGACCCCCCGGCGCAGCACCGACTGGCCCCAGCAGGAGAGCTGGCTCAAGCAATCTTATCCGCCTGAGGTAACCTGGAATTTGCCATTGCGCTCAGATCGCTTTATTCCGGGGTTCATGCAGGGCCTGTTCAACTGGATGAACGGCGAGGACATCTCTCACTGGTCAGCGCGTGCTGCTCATGGATTGGCCGGTGTGGCCACCCTGGACCGCCGCGCCCGCAACTCACGCCATATCTGGCTGGCAGCCGATCCCCAACAGGAAGACAGCGCCATCCTGGCGTTATTGCTCCACATCCGCCGCGCACTACCCACATCCGGCTTGCAGGTCAACTACCCTGCCCATCATGCCGATCTAGCCTTTCAATATGCCGGATTTGAACGCATCAACACCCTGATTTGGATGGAATACCCCCTCCAACCCTGAACATCACATCATTATGAAACTTTTTCCATCCGCCTGCGTAGATATGATTGAGAAAGGGATGCAGGCATGAAAAAGTTTATCTTAAGACTGGTTGTCAATGCAGTGGCCTTGTATGCAGCAGTTTACCTGCTTAACGGCAGGGGCATCGAGCCGCAATCTGAAAACTGGCTCTCGTTCGTCTGGCTGGCGCTAATCTTCGGCGTGGTCAACGCCCTTGTGCGCCCCCTGCTGGTGGTGGTGGGATGCCCCTTCATTCTGCTCACCCTTGGCCTGGGCATGGTGTTGATCAATACCGCACTGTTTGTGCTTTCGGGGATTGTTGGCCGTTCCTTTGGGGTCGGGTTTACCGTGGAGGGCTTCTGGCCGGCAGTGCTGGGTGCGCTCATTGTCAGCGTGGTCAGCTTCTTCCTCAACGCAATATTCAAAGAAGAGCGTCATCGCGACTGATCCCGTCCAGCCGCAACGAAAGTGGGCTGGTGGTGCAGGATGGCAAAAGCCGGAGGTTTTACCCTCCGGCTTATTATTTTGATGGTCTCCTCTCCATCGAGAGGATGTCTCACATCCTACTGGCCACCCGGTACAAAGCGCAGCACCCGGTTATTGGCCGCGTCCACCACCCACGCCTGACCGTTATCGCCAATGGCAATGCCGTTGTACAGCGAAAGCGCATCGGCTCCGTTGGAATACTCACTCCAGCCGCCCAGGAAGGTCCCCTGACGGTCAAACTTGAGAATTCTTCCAGCTTCAGGGTCGGTGATATACAGAATGCCGTCCGGGCCCATTGCCATGTAAGGCTTGTTCTCCAACGACTGTCCGTACCAGGCATTAATATTCCACGAACCACTCGCAGTAAAGACCAGGGCATCCTCCTGACGGGTGAACGCCTGCACCCGCATATTCCAGGTATCAGCAACATACACGGTGGTTTCATTTTCATCTTCGAACAAGGCAATTCCAACCGGTTCGTCCAACTGACCAAGGTCCATGCCCGGGGTTCCAAACTGGGTCATGAAGCGTCCATCCCCATCGTATACGGTGACACGCTTGTTGCCGGTATCGGTGACATAAACCCAGCCATTGCTGCCCACGACCACGTCACGCGGGCCCCAGAATCCATCCTGTTGCTCTGCGCCGCCAAACCTGCCCCACATGGTCACAAATTCACCATCAGCGGTAAACTTTTGAACGCGGTGGTTCCACGTATCGGCGACGTAAACAGACCCGTCCGGTGCAACCGCCACGCCCCACGGCTCGTTGAACGTGCCGCCCTGAGCCTGATTTGATTCCACATTGCCAAACTCACCCCAGGCTGAGATCACCTCACCTTCCGAGGTCATATGGATGATGCGGTTATTCCGCGAGTCTGAGATGTAAATGGAACCGTCAGACGCAATGGCGACATCGCGCGGGGCATTCATTTCGCCAGGGTTGCCAAGCGAGAAATCCGGCGCGAGTGGAACCAGTGCCTGTGCATAAGGGTCGGTCACGGTCTCGGTTTGGGTCACCGGCGCCGCGCCGTAATCCCACATTTGCGCCAAAACGTCATTGCGGATGAACAAATGCAGGCGAGCCGAGGGCTGCCATGTCTCAGCCGTCATGGTCTCACTCTGTGTGGCCACGGCATACTTGGAGAAATCCCGGTTCAGCCAGATATCAAAGACAGCCGCGCGCAGGTCGGGTCGTTTGATGGCATCCCACACCCTTGCCCAGGTGAGATTGAAATAGTCCTGATTGGGCCACCACAGGCGCATGTATTCATAATGCGTATACTTTCCCCTAACAATGGGGTCCAGTTTGGAGTAGGTGGAGTCCCCGGCGATGATCAGGGGTGAATCCTCCAGATCACGGGTGGGCTGGTCCACATAATAACGATGATTGGGGTAACGACGCAAATACCACCAGTATGGATACAGCGCGTCATTGTCATAAGACACAACAATATCCTTGCCGCCGGTCAGCCGTTCAGAGATTTCCTCCACCTGTTCCAGCACCATTTTGGGGCCAGGGGCTGCATGGGCATACACCAGATACTCATTGGCGTAATCGTAATTGACAAAAGATGCCATAAACGCAGACCGGGCGGTGAGCACCGCCAGCACACCAAAACCCAGAATGGCGGCAAAGGAGAGCGCCTCACGGGTTTCCCACGTTTGCATGAAGTAAACCAGGCCATAACCACTGGCCGCAACGCCGATCAGCGCCAGCATGAACGAACCGGTGGCCTGTAATTGGACCAGCTCATTGCCCTGGAAAGGCGGATTTGCGCCCAGCAATGAACCCAACAGGTTGATCATGGCTGCAGCGAATACCGGCAGGAGCAGCGCGGCAACCAACCCACGCACTTCAAGCAAACGCTTCCACGGCACACGGTCGATTAAATAACCAATGGCCCAGGCGCCGGTGAGCAACATGGGCAGCGCAATATGCACGGTCAACCACGGCATTTTTTCACCGGCGAAGGTGTAAGCAATCAAGCTGCTGAAGGTCCAAAAAAGCAGCAACCCCAATACCGGAATGCGTTCCACCCCGGTTTCACCGCCAAGTGACCGGCCCGGCTCCACACGAACATCTTCATCCTCAGGCGGTTCAACTGACTGTCGCGGATCAGATGGCTCCAGAGCGGTTATCTGTGAGAACAAGCGGTACCTGGCGCCGACGTAAATGGCAAGCAACACACCTGCCGCTGCCAGATATTCATAAATGGGTATTTGAACCAGGGCATAGTAATAAAACGGCTGGCTGCCGCGCTCCACACTCTGCTGTGACAACCAGTAGCCAAGCGATCCGATGATGCCGGTGAAAAAGCCCATGCCATTGGTAAAAAAGGTGGTGTAAAGGACAGTGAAGATGCTGTAGAACAGGATGGCGTTGTTCAACCAGAGTTTCCAGTTCCACCACCAACCGATTAATCCGGCAATCACAAACATGATGATCAAGGCAGCGCCGGTGCGGATTAAACCTGTGGGTGAATAATCCAGCGGATCCATGCCCAGGATTTTCAACGGGAAAGCTGTCAACTGCGGCAGGATCAACGTTCCGATCAAAATCATGATGTCAAACGAACGTTGAGATCGAATATACTCCCAGCCAAGCTTACGGATCAGAATGATCACACCCAGCACACCCAGCGCCACCGCTGCGATTAATGCACCGATCTCGCCCGCGGGAATGTACCAGGGTACGGCAGGAACCTCCTCTGCGGGGGTGGCAGCAGTATCAGCGGGGACTTCGGTGTTGGGCGCCAACGAGGCATTCCATATCCCAAACGCAAGCGCCAGCCCAAACAACAGCAAAGCCAGCCCCATGATCAGGATGAAGCGCTGCCGGCTTGTGGGGTCATTCCATCGTGCAGCCGTCATCTTAAGCAAAAACAACAGACCCACAAACAACAAGAGTTGTGCTGTGTAGATGAATGCTGTCTCTTTGGACGTAAAATGCAACACCGTGGACAGCGTCAGCATATACAGGGAAAAACGATCCCCGCGGTCCAGGTAGCGCAAAATGGCGTACAACATCACCACGCCAAATAATTCAATAAAACCTTCATTACGCGTGTACCGGCCGTAATACAACATAAAGGGTGAGATCAGGAACAGCAACCCACCCACCAGCGTACCGGTGCGTCCCAGGTAGCGGCGGAACGAGAACAGGACAAACGCCACCGCCGCAAATGAAAACAAAGCAGCCGGTACACGCGCGGCAAAGTCATTGTCGCCCAACAGGAAGAAAGCCAGCGCCACCACATGGAACTGGAATGGGCCGTGGGTCACCGGATCATGCCGATAGCCCCGTCCCATAAAGAGATCAAAGGATGGCACAACATGGTTAACTTCGTCATGGCTCATTACCCGCGCCCCAGCCATGACAAACCGGCTGAACAGCGCAAGGATCAGGATCACCAGAATGATGATCTTCTCCGCGTCCAGTTTTTGAAAAAACGCAATCGGACGGTTTAACCACGAGTTGGAATGGGTCTCTTCTGTGAGCATATAAGCGCTTTCTTACTGAACCTTGAAGAGGATGTACATGGAATTCAGGAACACACCCTGAGGGTTGACGATCTTGTAATCCATGCGGTACGAACCCAGTTCTGAGGGAGCGTAGCAATTGAAGTTGAACTCCACCTTCTCACCCGGTTTGGTGACCTTGCCAGCATTCACCTTGTTTGGCTGGCAAATGGCCGGGCCACTCATGAATACCAGGGCGTAATCATCCGTCCAGGTGAAAGTTCCGGTGTTCTTGAAACCAATGGAAAGCATGAAATTCTCGCCTGGTTTAAGCACACTACCATCAACTGGCACATTGTACTGCCATTCTGCATGGTCGCCCGCCTTGGCTGCTCCAACAGTGGGGATGTTTACCACATTGGTCGAGGTCGCGGCTGCCAGCGGTACACCGACAGTGGGAGTGCCTGCGCCCGGGGTTCCGGCAAGAGGGGTCAGCGCCGCCAGGGTGGCGGTTGGCTCGAGGGTTGCGGTGGGTTCGAGGGTGGCCGTTGGCTCAGGTGTGTTGGTGGCCGGGGGGATCGCCAGAGCGGTCTGGGTCAACTGGGCAGCCACGGTTTCCAATGCCTGCGTCAGGACGGCATTGGCATCAATGGTGGGAACAGCCGGAGCCTGCGGCGCACATGCTGTCGCCATGACAATCACCAAAAGCGCGACAACCAACTTAAAGGGCTTGAATTTGCTGGTCATGAATGTTTCCTCCAAAAGGTATCCTGTCTAGTATATCATGAGGTACGAGAGCATTATTATTCCGAAAACTGACACCAAGCCGTTTGACGGAGCAGGGGAATAACCCTATACTACTTCTAATGTTTTCTCACGCTGAATAATCTAATTTTGTGGAGAGGGTCACATTATGTCGAAACCACTACGTCTGACCATGTTTGGCTTGTTGTACTTTTCCCAGGGTGCGGTTATGGCTTATTTTACCGCATTGAACGCCATTTACCTGCAATCTTTTGGGTTGCCAATGAGCCAGATCGGGCTGGTGGGAACCGTGGCCCTGTTGCCCTTCGTCTTAAAGATTTTCCTGGGCATGTTATCTGACCGGTTCAACCTGTTTGGCATGGGCCACCGCAAGCCATACATCGTGATCGGGCTGCTTATCCAGGCGGTTGGCATGTTGATGGTCCTGCTTTTCAACCCCGGCGCTCATTTCACCCTGTATCTGGTGCTGGCGTTTGTGATTATGACCGGCATTGCCCTGTACGACACCGCCACCGACGGCCTTGCCCTGGATACCACCCCGGTTGAAGATGAAGGAACCATTCAGGGTTTCATGGTGGGCGGGCGCGCTCTCGGCGTGGTGATTGTGTCTGGCGTCCTCGGGGTGCTGGTCACCAACTTCTCATGGGTGGCTGCCTTTATTGCCCTGGCTGTGCTTGGCTTGCTGCCCTTGCCGCTGGTTCTGATGATGCGTGAACCTGCCCGGCGTCCGGAACAGAAATTTGACTGGTCAGCCTTTAAAGCGTTTGCCCGGCGTTCCATCATCATGCTGGGGTTGCTGGGGGCGGTTTACTCCTTTGTGATCAATGGAGCCATGGAAATCTTTAACCCATTCATGAAAACCTTTTTCTCCATCAGTGTGCAAACAGCCGGTTTTTACACCATGGCCTGGGGCATGGGGGTGGTGATCGGCGGCCTGTTTGGTGGGGTGCTGGTGGATAAAATCGGGCAGCGCAGAGCGGTACTGCTGGCGATCGGCATTTCTTTTGTGGCAATTTTAGCGCTGGCGGGCATCCTCTCGCCCGGCATGGGCTGGGTGATCATCATCGCCTTTGGTGTGGCTTACGGCTTTTATGAAACGGTTTATTTTGCCGTCTCCATGAAAGCCAGTGATCAACGCATATCGGCCTCCATGTTCTCCATACTGATGGCGGTTGCCAACATTGGCACCGCGGTTGGTCTGGGCGTCACCGGCGTGCTGGTTGACACTGCCGGATATCGCTGGTCATTTGTAATCATCGCTGTATTTAACGTAATCGCGGCGCTGTTTGTTCCGGCCATCTTCGGAAAACGCCCGGTGGGTCAACCCGAAGCGCAGGTTCAGGTGAAATCATGAAATCAATGGAAGTTATTGCATTTGACTGGGGCGGCACATTAATGAAACTGCTGCCTTATCAGGGCGCCATGGTCACCTGGGAACAGGTTGAGGCAGTGGATGGCATACAGGAAGCGCTTGAAAAATTGCATGGCAGGTTCAAACTGGTTGTGGCCACCAATGCCACCGATTCCAGTGCTGAACAGGTGATCGGCGCGTTGCGCCGGGTGGGATTGGACACTTTCTTTAATGCTGTTCACACCTACCATACCCTGGGCGCAAAGAAACCCTCATCGGTCTTCTATCATTCGCTGACCCGCGTGACCGGTTGCCCGCCTGGCGCCGGTTTAATGGTGGGTGATGAGTATCGGGCGGATGTGATGGGTGCGAAACTGGGCGGCTGGCGTTCAGTGTGGTACAACCCCCAACATCTATGCGCACCTGCCCACTCCCCTGCCCAGGACGCCGATGTCGTATCAATGGTGGATCTGCCCGCATTGCTTGATACCCCCACCCTGCCTGACCGTGAGCAGTGCATCGCATGGCTCCAGGAAAAAGGCAATCCGCACAACGTGCTTGCGCATGTGCAGGCTGTAGCCGCTGCGGCTTATCAGCTTGCAGTTTGGTTGCGGGAACGGGGAGAATCTGTGGATCCGATCCTCACCCATCGAGGCGGGTTGTTACATGACATCGCGCGCGCCTACACCTTTGGCCGCGAAGGGGTGGAGACCCCTGACCACGCCAGTCAGGGGTCGATCTGGCTGGCTGAGGAATACAATCAACCGGAGTTGTCCGCCATCGTTGACCATCACATGCTTTTCAACATTCTGGATCCACAACGCATGCCGATTACATGGGAACAAAAACTGGTCTACTATGCCGACAAATTGGCGGAAGGACCCCGCCTGGGCGCACTGGAAAAACGCATGAACGGCCTGCAGGAACGCTACGACATCCCACAGCCAGACATGGATCTGCTGCTCCCTGCCATTCGGCAGATCGAGCAGGAGATCAGCGACGGCTTGCGAAAACCGCGCCGAATCTGGTTTGATCAATTGCTACAGGCTCTGAAAAACAAACCGGCATCCCCCGCATAAAAAAGACCGGCTTGCGCCGGTCTGCTCGGGTTACTGTCCGAGATTGAAGTAATTATAGATTGCCCTTGACATGTCAATTGCCAGTGCATTGACCGGATCAAAAATGATCTGCACCGGATCGTAGAAAAACATGACCAGAACATAGTCGCCGGCAGGCGAATAGATGATGCCGGCGTCTCCCATCATGTGCTGGTATCCGTCATATTCAATGATCCAGCCATGTTTGTGCGCCACACGTGTACCTTCGGGCAACCCACCCTGGATCATCACCGGAATGTCATTGAGCGAAAGATAGTTCAGCATTTGCTCACATTCAGCCCGGCTGATCTCTCCAGGAAAAGCAGCCCCAAACGTGCCACCACCGTTACGCGAGCACAGGTATATATCGTGCATCAACATGCCCATGTCTGAGGTGGTGGTTTGATTGTACAGATCGGGGCTGGTGGTCACATCGGTCCGCAGGTTTGCCGGGGTTTCATAACGAATCAATAATGGTGCGCCAGGGTAAAAGTAACCGGCCAAAAAAGTATTCTCCAGACCCAGCAACTTCAGATCGTCGCTGATCGCCAGGGGGCCCAGGTTCTTGTCAATCACCTGCTCCATCAGGCGGTCAGCAGGGTCATTGCCGGATTGCTCGATCATCAACTCCATGGCGGTGACCACATCCGCGGGGGTGGGCTCTGCTGTTCGCCGGTAAACAGAAACCATGATGGGGATCTTCATGGTGCTGGCTGCGGTGAAGGCGATATCCGGCTGCAGATCCTGCCCGAGACTGTAGGCAAACTGCATTTCTTCATTGGTCTGTAAATCGTAAAGATAAACCTCGGTAATGCCGTCAAACCCGGAAACGTCGATCACCTGCTTGAGCAGGATTTGCAGGTTTTGCATGGAAGGCCGGTTGGCTTGCACGCGGTTGTAGGTCAGGTTGACAATGCGTGAACGCGGCGAGCGCAACGCATCCTGGATCAAAACCACTGCACGGTCAACATCAAGGGTTTTTCCCTCATCACCTGGCTGGAAATTGGTCGTACCAGGAATCGGCAGCGGCGCTCCCGGTTGAACGTCATAACGGGGTGATATCTCCTGGGTCAAAAACGCACGCAGGCGTTCTTCTGAGATGTTCGCACGCAGCGGCACTTCACTCGGCGCAGGCAGGCGGTTCCACAGATAATCCCAAAAAGCTGACCAGAATGGTTGATCAATGCGCTGGAGATCGGCTGCCGCCAGCATGCCCTGCAGATCCAGCTCGAAACCCACTGTTGATGGTTTCACCTGGATGACGGCATCATCATAACGCAGTTCCACCGGTACGCCGTAAGCCTGAACCAAACGGTCGGCAGCCTGCTGGGGTTCCATGCCTCCCACCGGCACTCCGGCGATCACCATTCCGGGAGGGAATGAGGAACGGATGCGGCTGTAACGGATCAATTGAAACACGGTCAGTAACACTGCCGCGACGATGAACAACAAAGAAACCCACCGCAAGATGGAAAATGAACTTCGTCTCACAAGCACTCCTGTAATTTCGGTACTGCAGATTCTACCAGATTTCTCATGGCTTTCAGCCCGCCTGGTTTTGTCAATGGGTTTGCTATTTTGGCGGTTGTCCCACCTCAATCGGCGTGTATCCTGTTAATACGGTGATTGACAGGTTTTTGAAGCGTCGGTTATACTTGGGGGGGTTTGCTTCTCAGGAGGAACGCATTGAAAAAAGCACTAATCACGGGTATTACCGGTCAGGACGGCTCGTACCTGGCAGAACTACTGCTCTCGAAAGGGTATGAAGTGCACGGCCTGATCCGCCGGGCGAGCACGTTCAACACCCGTCGTATTGACCACATTTATCACGACCCCCATAACAACGGCGAAAAAGTTCATATGTACCTGCATTACGGCGATATCGCCGTGGCAGAGACCTTGTTGAACATCATCTACAATGTTCGGCCAGACGAAATCTATCATCTGGCGGCTCAGAGCCATGTACGTGTTAGTTTTGACATGCCAGAGTACACAGGCGATGTCACCGGATTGGGCACCATCCGCATTCTGGAAGCCATTCGCAAGAGCGGTTGCAACACCCGCTTTTACCAGGCTTCCTCCAGCGAGATGTTCGGCGGCGCAAAGCCCCCCCAAAATGAGCTTACCCCGTTTGAGCCGCGCAGCCCTTATGCCGCCGCCAAGGTATATTCATACTGGGTAACCCGTAACTATCGCGAAGGCTACAAAATGTTCGCCTGCAACGGCATTTTGTTTAATCATGAATCACCCCGCCGCGGCGAAACCTTTGTCACCCGCAAGATCACCCGCGCCCTGGCGCACATCATGGCTGGCAGACAAAATTCGCTGTACCTTGGCAATCTGGATTCCAAACGTGACTGGGGCTACGCCCCCGAATTTGTGGAAGCCATGTGGCTGATGCTGCAGCAGGAAGAAGCCAATGATTACGTCATCGGCACAGGTGAAGCTCATTCACCCCGTGAGTTCCTGGATGAGGCGTTTGGGTATGTTGGTCTGGACTGGAAGGAATACGTCCGAATTGACCCGCGGTACTTCCGCCCCACCGAGGTGGACTACCTGCTGTCGGATCCCAGCAAATCCCGTCAGTTGCTCAACTGGCAACCCAAGATCTGCTTCCGCGATCTGGTGCGCATCATGGTGGATGCCGACCTGGAGCGCGTCGGGTTGCAGTCGCCCGGTGAAGGGCGCAAGATCATGCAGGAGCAATTTGGCGGCTGGCACCGTTGGGAGAGCCAGGTCGTCAGCATGGATTAGTCCACTGACAAAGCCAGGCAACTTACACCAGCAGTTACCAAATGAAGAAAAAAGGTTGGCATTGACGCCAACCTTTTGTTTTTTAACATTACGGTCATTTGTGTTTTATTGATGGCTGTCATAGATTGCCATGACCTTGTCTGCATAATAGTATCCCACATTGGCAGGCCCATACCAGCGCAGCGCATCCCGAATATTGCCATACTTGCCGATCAAACCGGCCAGCATGCTGCTGCCGTAAGAAATGTTATACTCAGGATCAGACAGTTCATTTATACTGGGGCGATCAGAAAAACAGGGGCCATTGATGCACATGAAACTGGACGCGATACCGTCACGGGGCATCACCTGCATCAACCCCACCGCCCCACTGTGGGAATAGGCAGATGGGTTGCCGCCGCTCTCCTGGGTGATTACCGCAGCCAGCAGGCGGGGATCCAACCCATGTTGCTCGGCCTGGCTCTGGATGATGGAGCACCATTGCAAGACAGACTGGCTGTACGAGCCGGGCAACGCACAACCCTGTTCCTCACTTGCCGGCTGCTCTGCCTGTACTGCTTCTTCCACAACGGTTTCCACCGGGGGAACGGCTTCAGTGTTATCGAACACCGGCTCGGTGACGGCGTTTTCCGCAGCGACATCCACAGCTTCCTGCCCGCCAAAAACCGGTGTGGGTTCCGAGCTGTTGAGGGTGGGGTTCATTCCAGCAGGATTGGCAACCACATCCGGCAGCGGCGCGCCCACCCGGTTGACCGGGACAGCCATCGCAACTGCAGGAGTGGGCAGGTTTTCACTATTGGCCAGGACAATGGTCGGGTTGGCAGCCAAACCGGTGATTAAAACCACCAGCAAAACCCCCACCATCAAACCAGGAAAAATAGCTCGTTGCACTCCGTTCATTAATTACCTGTTCTTTCTATTTCACTGTGTCTGTTCCAGTTTGTACGGCAATGTTAGCATTTTTGTTCTATTAATGCAAGGGAATATGAGAAAATTCATCCTTAAAATTTTCCTGCTGTCTGTCACCGTACTGGCGCTCACCGGTTGTGCACCCAACCAGCAAATGCTGGAAACCGCGACCCTGCTCGAAATGACCATCAGGGATCAGGGTTTCTCGCCCTATCACTGGGCTGTACCAGCAGGTGAATTGATCGACATCGAAATCACCAATCAGGATGTCGAAGAACATACCATCGCCCTGCTGGAGACACCGTGGCAATTGCCCATTGGTGCGCCCAAAGAGCCGGTGATCCTGTGGGAAGTGCGCGTGCCAGCCGGTGAAAGAATGCAAACCGGGTTCACTGCCCCACTGGGACCAGGCGAATATGATCTGATATGCACCAAGCCAGGCCATGCCGAAGCCGGTGAAGTGGGTATATTGATTGTGGTTCAACAGGATTAACCCAGCACAGTTTACTATATATTTAGTAAAGATTATCGCTTTTGTGATCTTTGTTTCGATATGGGGGAAGAAATTCAAAAAGCCGGAGGGTTTCCTCCGGCTTTGAAATTTATGTCAAATGAACTTTTACCTTGAAAGGAAATTCCAGGGATTTGCCTTGCCATACGTGTCAGAGCGCATCTCAAAGTGCAGATGCGGGCCGCTGGAATTACCCGTTGAGCCCATTCCACCCAGCAAGTCGCCCTGATAGACATATGCACCGCAGCCGACATTGATCGAGTCCAGGTGGGCGTACAACGTTTGCCAACCGTTACCATGATCAACCACAACGACGTTGCCATAACCCCAGTCATTCCAACCGGAATAAACCACCACCCCATTATCTGAGGAGTAGATGGGGTTGCCAAACGTACCACCGATGTCAATACCCCAGTGATTGGTCTCAGGAGAGTAATCATAACCGGAAATGAAAGTCTCGCTGCTGGGCCAGATGAACGTACCGGTTCCAACCGGACCATCCATGATTGTGCCGCACGCGCCAGGCCCAAAGATCTTTGCCACACCGGGGTTCTCGCGGGTGATGCGCGGCGCAGACCAGGTGACAAATTCACGCTCGCCGCCCGGGATCACGATCCATGTTCCCGAAGGAATGTTGGGAGCGGCATAATCACCGATGGTCTCGGGGTTAAGATTGTTGCCCGGGAAGTTGACAATATCTTCAACCTTGACCTTGTAAAAGTCGGCCACACCATTCAGCCCATCACCGGCGTGCCATTCATAATACACACCATTCACCGGCAAGATGTTCAATATCTGTCCGGGGCTCAAGCGGTGAGGGTCATCCGCCAGGGTGTAGTAATTACCCCATAAAATTGTTTCTGGTTGCAGGTTAAACTTCTCGGCAATACCAAAAATGGTGTCGCCCTGCTGAACTTCATACTGGGCCACCTCGTACCGCGGACGGGCTGGGAAGGTGGTATGCAACTGCGCCAGACGGGTAATACCTTCAGTACCCGGGATGATTACATTGACATCCAGCGGGGGTTGAATGACCTCGCCGGTGGCTGTAGGCAGTGGCGCAGCCAGGACGGTATCAGAACTGCCGCTCAAGTCGCTATTAAGGTAAAAATTGCTCATTACCCACACAGCCAGCAGGATGAGAATGACAGAGGCCAGCCCTGTGCCGATGCGCAGCACGCTTTCGCCGAGACCAAGGCGCAATAATGCTTCCCAGATCTGTCGCCAGGTGCGGGGTTTGGGGGCAATGTCAGATTGTGATGCTATTTCAGCGGGTATTGCCAAAGGATCGCCGGCATCGGTGGATGTCGAGTCGATATCGGTCATGAATGTGGATTCCTCTTAAAAATTATCATATCATAAACACCCGATTTGTAAAGGCGGGCAAAATCCAACCAAATGGATAATATTGCAAACCTTTATCCGGGGAACAGACTCAATACCAGGTAAACCAGGGCAGCCAGCCCGGCTGCCACCGGTATGGTTAACAGCCACGCCAGAAAAATATCGCCGAACACCGCCCAACGCACCTTGTTCAACCGATCAGCAGCGCCCACACCCAGAACGGTGGAAGACACCACCTGGGTGGTCGAAACCGGCCCACCCACCAGCGCCGCCAGCAGGATGATTACGCCGGAGGTAAGTTGCGAGGAAAACCCGTGAACTGGTCGAATTTTGTAATACTTTCGACTTAAATTGCGAATTAACCGCCAACCGCCCAAGGATGTTCCCAGCATCATGCCTCCAGCAGCAGCCGCCAACACCCAGAAAGGCACATCGAACCCGCTCAATTGCCCGCTGATGATCAGCCCCATCATGATCATTCCAATCGTCTTTTGAGCGTCATTTGCTCCATGACTGAGCGCCAACACAACGCCGGTGAATACCTGGCTGATCTTAAAAAACCGATTGATACGCAGGCTGGCATTTTGCGCCAGGAAATAAATCAGGCGCATCATCAAAAAACCACCCAGCAAGCCAAGCACCGGGGAGAGAAACAAAGCGGCAAGGGTGAGCAGCACACCCTGCAGTTTCAATGCGCCAAAACCTGCCGCCACTGCCACTGCTCCGATGATGCCTCCCACCAATGAATGGGATGAACTGCTGGGGATGCTGAAATACCATGTGGTCAGGTTCCACATTATCGCCCCGGCCAGTGCAGCCACAATCACCCGAATATCAAGTCCTTCCAGGTTGGCAATGTTCTCGCCGATGGTACGCGCCACCGCCGTTCCAAACAAAAATGGACCTGCAAATTCAGCCACTGCAACCAGCATCAATGCCACACGCGGCGGCAACGCCCGCGAAAAGATGATGGTGGCGACAATATTGCTGGAATCGTTAAATCCATTCAGGAAATCGTAGATCAGCGCCAGAATAATCAGAATGATCAACAGCGTCATGGTTGATCACGAAACCTTCATGATGATATCTGCCACAACATTGGCAGCCATGTCCCCCCGGTCGGCAGCATTGGAGAGATGCCGGTAAATCTCACGTTCCTTCAGCATGGAGACAACATGGTCAATATCCTTGGGGCGATTGAACAACTCAGCCAGCGCCTCGCGATACACATTTTCAACCCGATTTTCGAGTGCCTTCGCACGCGATACGTGATCGTTTGCGGCGCGGTAATGTTTATCCTGCAGGCGCTCCACCGCGAGCTGGATCTCCAGACCGGCATCGTAGAGCAACGAAGCCATACGCTGCATGTACTTGGACGAGGTGACATCCAGCATTTCCATCTCATCCACAGTGGTATCGGCATAATCGAGAATATCGTCAATTTCCCGCGACAGGCTGAAGATGTCCTCACGATCAAACGGGGTGACAAACGTGTGCATCAACTCATCGATCAGGATGCGGCGCACCTCGTCAGCCTTCTTCTCCGTAACGGCCAGTTTACGCGCCACCTCTGAATCGCGTTTCTGCAAATAGGCGCTTAACAGTTCCAGCCCCTGAACAGTCAGCGAGGTTTGTTCCAGGAGCAAGAGAATAAATTTATTCGGTTTTGGCTTAAATATGTCACGAAGGCTCATCATCCACCCCGGTCCATTCACCCCCAAAGTGCGTGCCTTGTTATTTTAATGTGAAGCAAATTTTATCACGCCCAGCCGCTGCCCGCCAATGCATCCGCACAAACCCATGCGTGCGCGGTATAATCATTTCCGACATTCAGGCAGGCAAGGAGACAGGTTTGAAAGAAGCATCCATCGAAGAAATGATTGGCCCCCTGCTGATTCAACGGGGTATGAAACTGGCGTTTGCTGAATCATGCACTGGGGGTCTGATCGGTCATCGCGTCACAAATGTGGCCGGCTCATCCGAATATTATCTGGGAAGCGTCACCGCTTATGCATACGAAGCCAAGGAACGTTTTCTTGGCGTAAAACACGAAACTTTGCTTGCACACGGCGCGGTAAGCCGCGAGACTGTAATCGAAATGGCTTTGGGGGTTCGCCAGGCGCTTGCTGCCGATTTTCCACTTGACAAGACCATCGGCATTTCTGTCAGCGGCATTGCCGGCCCCGGCGGAGGCATGCCGGGTAAACCGGTGGGAATGGTGTGGATGGCAATCAGCACACCCGATGGCGACCACGCTTTCCGCCGCCAGTTCTCAGGGGATCGGCTGCAGGTGAAGGAACAAACCGCTCAGACGGCGTTACAATTGCTGATGGATTATCTCAACGGCAGCCTGCCGGAAGACAATGACTGATCCAGCCACGTTGTGAGGAGGGGAAATGACAAAGAAAACCGTGGTCATCCTGACCGCCGACGCCGGTTTTGGTCATCGCAGCGCAGCCAATGCCATTGCAGCGGCTCTGAAAGATCTGCACCCCGCGGACTGTCAGGTTGAGATTATCAATCCACTGGATGATGAGCGTACTCCCTTCTTTTTAAAGGATAGCCAGTCCGATTACGATGCGGTCATCCATCACGTGCCCGAGTTGTTTAAACTGGGATACGACGTGAGTGACGGAATTCTCACCAGCGCCATCGTTGAAAGCTGGTTGACCGTCATGCTGTTCGAGACCATGCGTGATATCGTACGCAAGTACGAGCCAGCCGCCATTGTCTCCACCTACCCGCTTTATCATGCCCCGCTGGAAGGCTTGAACACCCTGACCGGCCGCAACATTCCCACCATCACCACCATCACCGACCTGGTCACCATTCACCGGCTGTGGTTCAATGCCAGTGTACAGGCCTGTCTGGTTCCCACCGAACTGGCTTACGACCTGGCTCTGGCAAACAACATTCCCGAAGAACGGGTAAAGATCACCGGCATTCCGGTCCATCCGCGTTTTCTACAAGAAAAACGCGGGAAGAACGAAATCCGCGCCGAGCTTGGCTGGCAACCAGATCTGCCAACATTTCTGGCGGTGGGCAGCCGCAGGGTGGGCCGCATGCTCGATACACTTAAAGTGCTCAACCACATCGGTTATCCCATTCAGATCATTGCCATCGCTGGCAAAGATCGCAATCTGTATGAGCAATTACAACAAATAGAATGGCATGTGCCCACCCGTGTATATGAATTTGTGGATAATATGCCCGCCTGCATGCACGCCGCAGATGTATTGATATGCAAAGCCGGTGGCTTGATCGTGACCGAAGGATTGGCCGCCGGATTGCCCATGTTATTGATCGATGTCCTGCCCGGCCAGGAAGTTGGTAATGCCGATTATGTGGTGGATAACGCCGCCGGAGACCTGACCCCTGATCCCTTACAGGTGTTGGAAGCGACAGCCCACTTATTAATGAACGACCGTGCATTGTTAAACCGTCGTCATAAACGTGCGCTTGAGATTGGCCGTCCCAACTCTGCTTACGATGTCGCCTCAGTTGTATGGGATATCGCCAATCGAACAGAAAAACCAACTTCATCTGTCAGCCAGTTTGATGCCAAAGCGCGCACATTGATTGACCTGCTCAACAAGCACAAGATCCGCTGGCAGGAAAACATCTTTCCACCGACCCGAAAGTAAAATCAACAAAAGATCGTTTACACCCCGTCCAGGCACAACATGAATGAACCCATCCTGATTCTCATTTCTGCCAATAGTGAATGGCGCGTCGTTCGCTCCATGTATCCGAACGTGGGGCTCCTCACCACTCCTTTTGGTGAAGCCTTTTCCTGTCAAATCGACGGACATGAAATCATCTACTGTTTTGGTGGCTGGGGCAAAATCTCCGCTGCAGCATCGGCACAGTATGCCATTACCCGCTGGCAGCCTGCATTGGTGATCAACCTGGGCACATGTGGCGGTCTGGCGGGGGCAGCGCAGCGTGGCGACGTAATTGCAGCCGAAAAAACCCTGGTCTACGACATTTATGAGCAGATGGGTGATCCTCAGCAGGCGGTTGATTTTTACGCGTCTGCGTGCGGCGCAGGATTACTGCAGGACCCCCTGCCGGATGGTGTGCGCCGTACCGTGCTGGTTTCCGCCGACCGCGATATCTTCACGGATCAGGTGGTGGAGTTGCGCGAGAAGTACGATGCCTGCGCGGCTGACTGGGAATCAGGCGCCATTGCGTGGGTGGCGGCGCGCAATCAGGTGCCATGCCTGATCCTGCGCGGGGTGAGCGACGTGGTCGGCCCGAATGGCGGCGAGGCATACGTTGATCCTGATGTATTCGAGAGCGGATCTCGAACGGTGATGACCGGCTTGATGGAAAGTTTGCCCTTCTGGTTGACGCGTTTTGATACCCAAACGGGTGTGAGTAAAGACTGATCCCCTAATAATACATAACCGGTCTGGAAGTCACCAGACCGGTTGATTTTTTCTTCTCAGCAAGCGCCGGTAACTCAGCCTTTCTGACCCAGCCTGCTGCGCTCCTCTTCCACAATGGAAACGTCCAGTTTCTTGAACAACGGCAGCGGGGTAATCAATTCTGTACCAGGTACCAACCGGGTGGCCTCCCATTTTGCTGTCGCATTTCCAGCCGAGTAACGCAGCACACGGTGCTCACCCAGATTATCCTGCACATCTTCAACACTTTGCTCCCCAAACAGGGAGGATGTGTAACCCAGATAAGCATGCAAGCGTTCACTGGTGAAGGGGAGGAACGGCGCAAGCATCAGCTTGAGCCAGTCAATGGCTTGCAGGGCAGTGTAAACTGCACGGGCTGCCGCCTGCGGGTCGGTCTTGATCGATTTCCACGGAGCGGATGTATCCAGGTACTTGTTCACTTCGGTTGCCAGGCGCATGGCTTCACCCAATGCAGCGCGCAGGTGCACGGCTTCCAGTTCAGCGCCCACCGTCTCGAACCCGGCTTTGACCGTCTCAAGCAGGGCGTTATCCTCGGCGGTCAGTTCACCCGGTTCAGGCACTCGGTTTTCCCAGTTCTTGCAGCAGAAGGACAACACGCGGTTGGCCAGGTTGCCCCATGTGGCAACCAGTTCATCGTTGTTTCGGCGCAGAAAATCTTCCCAGTCCCAATCAGTATCCTTGGTCTCGGGCATGTTGACGGTCAGGTAGTAACGCAGCGGGTCAGGATCATATCGGGTGAGAAAATCACGTCCCCACACACCCCAGTTGCGCGAACCGGAGATCTTCTGGCCTTCCAGGTTCATAAACTCATTGGCGGGCACATCATAAGGCAACACCATCTCAGCTGGCGGTTGACTGCCAATCAGCTCGTCAAAGCGAGTGCCCACGCCGATTAGCTCAGCAGGCCAGATGATGGCGTGGAATGGAATGTTATCCTTGCCAATGAAATACAGGCTGCGTGAAGCAGAATTATGCCACCACTCACGCCAGGCTTCCGGGTCGCCGTTCAACTTGCTCCACTCAATGGTCGCGGACAGATAACCAATCACGGCTTCGAACCACACATACAGGCACTTGCCGCTCTTACTTTCCAACGGAACGGGAATTCCCCAATCCAGATCGCGCGTGATCGGCCGCCCGCGCAAACCTTCGGTGCTAATCTGGCCCAGCGATTGCCGCAATACATTTGGACGCCAGTAGGATTGTCGGGATTGCAGAAAATCCATCACCTGCGGCTGCAAACGGGACAGATCCAGATAATAATGTTCGGTCTCGCGCAATTCAGGCTGCGAACCATCGATCTTCGAACGCGGGTCAATCAATTGAGCCGGGTCAAGCAGGTTGCCACACTGATCGCACTGATCAGAACGCGCGTTGGTGTACCCGCAAATGTAGCAGGTTCCCTCAACATACCGATCTGGCAGGAATTTGTTTTGGCTGGGGGCATACCACTGCAATTCAGACGCATTGTAAAGAAAATCATTCTCCAGCAATGCCGTGAACATGGTTTGCGAGACATCAAAATGGTTGCGCGTGTGGGTTGAGGTAAACAGATCGTAGGCAAGACCCAACTGCTGGAAGAGTTCCAGAAAACCCTCGTGGAAGCGTTCGTACACCTCACGCGGGGTGGATTTCTCAGCATCAGCGCGCACGGTGATCGGGGTTCCATGAGCGTCTGAACCGGAGACCATCAACACCTTGCGGCCTTTCATGCGCTGGTAACGCGCAAAAATGTCGGCTGGAAGATAGGCTCCAGACAGATTTCCCACATGAATTTCGGCATTGGCGTAAGGCCAGGCAACAGCCACCAGTACAGGGTCAGACATAATCACCTCTTTTGGCATTTTGACCCTCAAATTCTATCATATTTCGAATCGGGCAGAGAGCCGGTTTCTCCTGGTGGCGTGCAAGATAAGGGTAAATGGAGCAACGGGTGGTAATATAAAAAGTGACTAATCAAATCCAAACAACTTTGTAAAGGAATCTTCATTGATCTCTTACGCCGCTTACATCTATACTATTATCAACCTATTATCGGTTGCCATATTATTTTAAAGGGTTGGAGAAAAGCAGAGCTGATGAGACATGCCTGGGTGGTGCGCATTGGAGTAATCGCCGGACTGGTGCTTGGAACGGCGGTGGCTTTGCCGCGCACCATTTCCGCCGATGTCACCTCCGCCATCCTGTCAGAATACAACTTTTTTGAGGGGGAGGACAGTTCCTTTCCGATCCCGATCAATGAAAAACTAAACGAAATCAACAGCCCTTTGACCACCTATAGCGAGCGGGTGGATGATGAAATCCTGAATGCAGGCGAGATCCTCTGGTTATACAGCCAGAATAATGAAATGTTCATTTCAGCCAAAGTGTTGTTTACCATACTAAAGGTTGAAGGAGAACTCGATCAACTCCCTGATGGGTTGTTTCGTACCCGAGTCCGCGAACTGGCAGTGGAATTGTGGGACTATCACCGGGATTATGATGAAGGTGAACGCTCCTTCCAACTGGCAAGCGGTACAACTGTGACCGTAAAAGATGACAGCAATGGGGCAACTTATGCACTTGCCCGCTATTTTGGCAAAGACAGCCTGCTGGAAAGCCAGCTCAACCGGCGGTTGATGGACTGGGAACAGGCTTATCGAGACATCTTTGCACGCAACCCGCTCGAAACCCCACTGGAAGCCCTCGCCGCTCCAGACATTGCGCCCTTCATGCGCCTCCCATTCGATCAGCCCACTGATAACTTTATTCGTTTGACCTCGTTCTTCGACCACAACGCCCCCAACTACAGCAAGAATGGTTACATTCACCGCTTTGACGGGCAGATTCTGGAAGATGATGGTTCATGCTGGGGCGGTGTCACCTGTTATGATGGTCATAATGGGCTGGATTATGCCACCCCTGATGCCTATCCAATCGTTTCGGTGGAAAGCGGAACGGTGGTTTACAAAATCTTCGATAACAGCACAACAGACGGCGATGGAACCGATAGCGGCTTGATCATTGACCACGGCAATGGTTACCGCACCACCTACTGGCACATGGATCCGATTGAAAGTGGCATAAACCTCGGCTCTTACGTCAGCAAGGGTCAAAAGATCGGTGAGTGCGGCACGCTGGGCATGTCAACCGGCAACCATCTGCATTTTGGGCTGCGCTTTCTTACCGGCACATATTCAACCAAGGATGTTGATCCATACGGTTACTGGTCCACCAGCGTGACGGACCCGCACGGGGACAGCCAGTGGATGTGGGAAGGCGATCTGACTGCCGATGATGGCGAGGCTCAATCGCAATTCTTCTTTCACAGCTACTGGACGCGTGACGCTGCCGGCTGGCAGGGTGACGCATGGCATACTGCATCCGTCGAAACCCTGGCTGGCACAACCAACTGGGGCATGTGGGGCACTTACATCTCAGCCCCTGGTGAATATGATGTGATGGCCTACTTCCCGGATGATGCCACCGCCACCACCAGCGCGCGCTACAAGATCTTCCACTCCGGCGGAATGAGCACCGTCACCATCAATCAGGCGGCCAACGGCGGCGATTGGGTATACCTGGGAACCTATACCTTTTCCCGCGGCGGGGCGGCTGTCATATTAACCGATTACACCGGCGAGAAAGGCAAGCCGATCTATTTTGACGCCATTCGCTGGGAGTTTGATTCAGCACTGCCCCCCATAGACATGTCGTTGAGCAGCATTTCCATCCTGGAGACCACCCCCATCGGCACAGCCGTGGCGCAAATCAGCACCACTGACCCAGATTTCGGCGACCAATTTACCTACTCGCTGGTCACCGGTACCGGCTCAACCGATAACGCCGCCTTCTCGATTGACGAGGACCTGCTGGTTCTTCAGACGGCGCTTGATTACGAAACCAAGAGCAACTATAACATTCGTCTGCGCACCACAGACCTTTCGGGTATGTGGTACGAAGAAGCATTTGTGTTACACGTCAATGATGGCAATGAAGCCCCCACCAATATCAACATCAATGGCAGCACCATCCCTGAGAATTCCGCAATCGGAACCCAGGTGAGCACTTTTGATGCGATTGATCCTGACACTGGCGACACCTTCACCTACTCACTGGTCAGCGGATCAGGCAGCACCGATAACGCCAGTTTCAACCTTACCGGCAATGTATTAACCAGCAAGGTGGTGTTCAACTACGAAGCCAAAAGTTCGCTTGCCGTCAGGGTGCGCGCCACTGATCAGGACGGAGCTTATGTGGAAAAAGCGTTTGGGTTGTCCGTTCTTAATAGAAATGACATCCCAACCAACCTTTCCCTGTCATCAACCAGCCTGGCGGAAAACAGCGCCATCGGAACCACAGTTGGTAATTTCACCACCACCGATCAGGATACTGCCGATACATTCACCTATACGCTGGTATCCGGCACCGGCTCAGCCGATAACGCCCTCTTTGGCATCTCGGGCAGTTCACTGCGCACCGCAGCCGTGCTGGATTATGAAACCCGCAGCACCTACAGCATCCGGGTGCGCTCCACCGATAGCGGCAATGCCACCATTGAGAACATCTTCACCATCACCCTGACGCCTGTCAATGAAAATGCCCCAACCAATATCAACCTGAGCAATGCCAGTGTGGCTGAAAATAGTCCCACCGGCACCACCGTTGGCACTTTGACGGCAGTTGACAGTGACATCCCCGACAGCCATACCTTTGGTCTGGTATCCGGTACCGGTTCCACCGATAATGCCTCATTTGTGATCAGCGGCAACAACCTGCTCACCAATGCTGTCTTTAACCGTGAAGCCAAAAGCAGTTACAGCATCCGCATCCGTGCCACCGATGCCAGCAGCAAGACCTACGAAAAAATCTTCACGATCACCGTCGCCAATGTAAACGAAGCTCCCACCAATCTGGCGTTGTCTGCCACCTCAGTGGCGGAAAACCTCCCATCAGGCAGCATGGTCGGAGCGCTTTCCACCACTGACCCGGACGGAGATACCACCTTCACCTATGCCCTGGTGACCGGAACCGGTTCCACCGATAATGCCCAGTTCCGCATCTCAGGCGGCCAACTGCTCACCAATACTGTGTTTAACTATGAAGCTCGCAACAGTTACAGTGTACGCATCCGCACCACCGATGGCGGTGGGTTGACTTATGAACAGGCGTTTACCATCACCATCACCGATGCCAACGACGCCCCCACCAACCTGGCGCTCAGCAAGAACACCATCTCTGAGGGCTTGCCGGCTGGCACAACCGTTGGCTCGTTGACCCCCACCGATGCCGACAGCGCAGATACGCACACTTACACTCTGGTGAGCGGGACCGGCAGCACAGATAACGCGGCGTTCAGCATTTCAGGACGTTTCCTTAACAGCGCCCAGGTGTTCGATGCCGCTGTAAAAACCGCCTACTCCGTGCGCATTCGCGTCACGGATAACAGCGGAGGCTGGTACGAAAAAGCCTTTGCCATCACCGTCACACCGTACAACTATGCTCCAACCGGCATCACCCTGACCCCGGCAAACATCAATGAAAATCAGCCATCCGGGACCAATGTTGGTGTGCTGGATGCTGTCGATCTCAACAGCGCCGATACCCACACCTTCACCCTGGTCAGTGGAACCGGCGGTGACGACAATGGTCTGTTCACCATCTCCGGCGCCACCCTTAAATCCGCAGCCAGTTTTAATAAAGAAGCTGATGACAGCCTTTCCATCCGTGTGCGTGCGACGGATGGCGGTGGGCTGTGGTACGAGAGCGTGCTGGTGATTGCCGTGAACAACGTCAATGAAGCTCCCGGTGGTTTCACCATGAACGACAGCCTTGTCACCGAAAACCTGCCGGTCGGGACCGAGGTGGGAGTCTTCTCCGCTGTGGATGTTGATGCAGGCGGCAGCCATACCTACAGCCTGGTGGCGGGCGCCGGAGACACAGATAATGCCCTCTTTGGTATAAGTGGGGCGCATCTGCATACCGCAGCCGTTTTTGACTACGAAGCCAGGTCCTCCTATTCCATCCGCGTACGCATCACCGACCAGGGTGGGCTGTGGGCTGAACAGACCATCACCATCAGCATTGACGACGGCAATGATCCCCCACTGGGTGTGTCCTTGAGCAACAATAATGTGGCAGAGAATTCCGTCACGCCAACGCAGGTTGGCCTGTTCAGCAGTCAGGACCCTGACAGCAACGACACGCCAACGTACTCGCTGGTGTCAGGAACCGGCAGCACCAATAACAACCTCTTTATCATCAGCGGCAACCGCCTGCTTGCGACCAGCAGTTTTGACTTCGAGGCAGCAACCGCATACTCCATCAGGGTGCGCTCCACCGATTCTGGCGGGATGTGGACCGAGAACGTATTTGTCATCAACGTTACACCGGTGAATGAATTTGCCCCCACCGCCATTAACCTCGACAATTTTTCCATCAAGGAAAATTACCCGCCCGGTTCGTTCATCGGCACGCTTAGCGTTGCCGATCTGGATCTGGGGGATTCTCACACATACAGCCTGACTGCCGGTAGTGGAGACACAAACAACGGCCTGTTTGAGATCGTGAACAATCAGCTTGTGGCGGTGGACAGCCTGGATTACGAGCTGGATCCCAGCCTGGAGATTCGTCTGAAGGTCACCGACAGCGGCGGGTTATCTTTCGAACGCACCGTAATCATCACTGTAATTGACCAGGCGGAAATCTATATTCCCAATATTTGGTGACGCCTGTAAAAAAACCTTTGTGATACAATCCCTTTCTCTCCGAAAGGGATTTTTTATGACAACCACCGGCCGCAAACCATCCTTCTTCAACTATCCGGCCCAGTTCTACATCCTTGCCGCAGGTAATCTTGTCGTCACCACAGGCGGTTCCATGGTGTGGCCGTTCCTGACCATTTACCTGCGTCAGACCCTCGACCTGCCGCTGGGGACCATCACCTTCCTGCTGATGATCAACTCTGGCATGAGTTTCCTTTCGTCCATTCTGGCGGGACCATTAATCGACCGTGTGGGGCGCAAGGGCATCATGACCATCAGCATGTTTGCCACAGCAGTTTATTACATCCTGATGTCACAGGCAGACCAGTTCTGGATGTTCGCCGTGCTGATGGGTCTGGGTGGGCTTTTCAATCCACTTTATCCGGTGGGTTCCAATGCAATGATCGCCGATCTGGTTCCATCCGAACAACGCACCGATGCCTACGCCCTGCTGCGCGTTGCCCATAATGTGGGCGTTGCCCTGGGTCCGGCAATCGGCGGGTTCATCACTGCCGTATCGTATGACAACGCCTTTTACACCGGAGCGGCGGCTTTCCTGTTTTTTGCCATTTTCAACATCTTCTTCATCCGCGAGACCCTGCCCACCGGCACACAGATTGGCGAAGCCGGGCAGACATCCAGCAAGGGGTACGGACCGGTGCTTGCCGACCGGCGCTTCCTGCTCTTCATGGGCATGTTCACCCTCACCATGATGTCAGCTTCGGTGATGTTCCTCCTGTTGCCTGTCTACACCAATGAGAATTTCAATCTGCCAGAAAGCCGCTACGGTTTCATCGTCACCGCGAACGCTTTAATGTGCATCTTCGTTCAATACTTTGTCACCCTGTGGACCAAACGTCAGAAACACTTTGTCATGTTGGGTGTGGGGGCGTTGTTCTACGCCGTGGGGGTGGGCAGCGTTGCCCTGGGACGCGGCTTCACCGCCTGGGTGATCAGCATGGTGATCATGACCATCGGCGAATTGATCGCCACCCCAACTGCCACCAGCCTGGTGGCAAACCTGGCGCCCATGGACATGCGGGGACGGTATATGAGCATTTATCAACTCACCTGGCCAGCGGCCAGC
>DAOUGC010000218.1:0-34216 GCA_034429695.1 Levilinea sp. | reverse complement strand
GACCCGCAGGAACGCCTGGGCATCCTCACGGAAATCCACCGCGTGCTGAAACCCGACGGCAGATTGCTGCTGTGGGACGTGACCATTCCCCCTTACCCGGGCGGCGGGCAGGACATCTTCGTCATCCCGCTCAGCGTGCACCTGCCGGACGGCAGTCAGATTGAGACCGGTTACGGCTACCTGTGGGAAGGACATGCACAAACGCTGGAGGATTTCACCGCACTGGCACTGGAGGCTGGCTTTCAGGTGGAAACCAGCGAACAATCCGGCAGCACCTTCAGGCTGGTTCTCGTTCGCTGATCCAAATGGCTGAATATTGCGGGGGAGTGGAAATTCCACTCCCCCGTTTTGTTTGGGTCTACTTGCGAGCCGCCACATACACCTTCACCGCCTCGCGGATGAACTCCGCCAGTTGCGGGTGCATGCGGTCGTAGTTTTGCTTGAAACGCGGGTCGTCGTTGTACAGGTCTGCCAGACCAAGCAATTGCTCATCGTTGGGGGTCCAGAAGAAGTTGATGTGCCGCCGCCAGCGTTCCACCGCCGCCTGCGCCGCTGCCGAGCCAGCCCCCTGCGGCATGGCGTTCAGGAAATCCGTGGTGGCTGCACCGCCTTCCTCCATGACCGCCTGCTTTTCAGCCGGGGTCAACCGCCGCCAACGCTCGTTGCTGGCGCGCACAGTTTCGGGATCATACCGCTGCATGGCTTCCTTCTCGTACTCGGCCTGCTGTTCCTCGCTGAACCCCTGGAAGAATTGATTGTTTTCCATTGGTTTTAGTCCTTTCAAATACAGGATGGTGTCGTCCACCGTTTCTATCAGGAGCTCCATCTGCCGGATCCGTTTGCTGAGTTCGTCCCTGTGCTTCTCCAGCGCGCCGAGCACGTCAAAGTCATGTCGCGCCATGATCATCTTGATTTCGTCCAGCGGGAGGTTCATCTCGCGGTAGAGCAGGATCTGCTGCAGGCGCAGCAGGGCTTCCTGCCCGTAGTAACGGTATCCATTGTCGCCCACCTCGGTCGGCTCGAGCAGCCCGATCTGGTCGTAGTAATGGAGCGTGCGCGGGGTGACGCCCGCCAGGCTGGAGAGTTGCTTTACGGTAAACATGCCGACAGTATAAACTATTACGTTACGTCAATGTCAAGGGGTTTTGAGAAATTGGTGGTACATTCCATGGCCAATCGGGTAAAATCGACCACATACACCTACAGGTAACCCATGAGAACCCGACTTTACATCCTCTTTGTCCTGATAATCCTGCTCTCAACCGCGTGCGCCGGGCTGCCAGTGGCGTTGGGGCCTACTGTCACACCCACCCCCACGGCCACGTTCACCCTGACCCCCAGCGCAACGCCAACCGTGACTGCCACGATCACGCTCACGCCCACTGAAACGACCACTCCCACAGCCACGGTGACGCACACGCCCACCGCCACCCTCACACCCGTTCCCACCTATACCACGCTGCGCGGCAGGGTGACCATCGAACAGGCGGTTTGCCATTACGGGCCTGGAAAGCCCTATCTGTTCAAATACTTGGTGATCGGGGGTAGCAATTTGGAGATCATCCGGCAGATCGACAACGGCAGCTTTTACGAAGTACGCGCCATTGGCGGGGACAACCCGTGCTGGTTGAATGCCGAGTACATGGAGGTCAAGGGCGATATCAACCAGGTGGAGCCGGTCAGCGCGCTGGACGTAAAACTGCCCATGTCGCCCTATTACGGGCCCATCCACAGTGTCTCGGCCGTGCGGGACGGCGATAAATTGACCGTGATCTGGACACCGGTTTATCTCAAAGCTGGCGACGATTCCGAGCAGGTTCCCTACCTGATTGAAGCCTGGGTATGCCAGGATGGAGAACTGGTCTTCACCCCCATCGGCGCATGGGAACCGGCTTTCGAACTGATTGACGAACCCGGCTGCATCGAGCCGTCTCATGGCCGCGTGTTTGCCGCCGAAAAACACGGCTACACCCGTCCGGTGGAAATCCCCTGGGTGCCAGCGGAATGAAAATGGTATGAAGTAGACAGTAGGTCGTAGGAAGTACAAGGATTCTTACTTCTTACTGTCTACTACCTACTTCTTACTTTCCCAGCCTTCTCCTCATCTCCACCAGCACCTCATCCGGCACATGAACCTGTCCCAGGCGCAGGTGCGGGTTGATGTCTCCACCGTGGAAATCACTGCCGCCGGTGCGCAGCCAGTTGTGCTGCGCGGCAATCTCTGCAATGGTGCGGATGTTTTCCTCGGTCCACTCTGAGTAATACCCCTCAATGCCGTCAATACCGGCTGCAGCCGCGTCGGGTACATATTTTTCCAGATCCAGATAATCCGGTACGTCCGGCAGGATCGGATGCGCCGTCACCGCCAGACCACGGGCGTGATGGACGGCATCAATGCCTTCCTGCAAGGATGTATCCGCACCACCGCTCACATAACCGGGTTTGGAGCTTCCCAGATACACATCAAACGCCTCACGCGTGTCTTTCACGTACCCGGCTTCCACCAGCGCCTGCGCCACATGCGGGCGCCCCACTGAGCCTTCGCCGCCCAGCTCCATCACCCTCTCAAAACTGACATTAACATTGAGTGCTGCCAACTTTTCAACCGTGCGTCGTACGCGGCTGATGCGCCGTTCTTTCTTCATGTTCAACAGATCGTTGAGCACCGGGTCATCGAGGTCAAAACCGTACCCCAGGATCTCAATTGAGTGGTGGTTCCAGATCACACTGATTTCCACTCCGGGGATCACTTCCATCCCCGGCAGGGCTTTGGCCGCTTCCTGAGCCGGTCTCACCGCGTCCATGTTATCGTGATCAGTGATCGCGATGGTGCGCAAGCCTGCGTCGTAAGCAAGTTTCACCAGATCGGCGGGTGTATAAAACCCGTCGGATTGATTGCTGTGCATGTGCAGATCGATAATACTTGTCATATAAACATTGTCCATTATCTATTTATCAAATTGTGAAGATAGATACCGTTGCAAATCATAGAGATCCCCTTCTATTGAATCGAAGGTTAACTTATTTCGCATTTCTGTATCACCATTAAATAATACTGAATGATCGGCAACCGCAAATATTGCTTCATCGTAGAAATTGTTACCAATCCCAAAAATGAAGGAATTAAACAATACATTTTCTAATCCTAATATTCCTCGTATTTGAGTGTAATTTTTTTGTATATCTTTAACCGATACAGGTTGGATAACTCCCTTTACCACTCGCGTTCGTGTGGCAATAATCCCGGAAAAGCCAAGTATAGGCTGATAGGCCTGTATTATCAAATCGATATTCCCGGACACAATAAATGATAAAAATTTTTCATCCTTTAACCATTTGAAAAATTGTTTGTATCCATCTAGCAGGATATCCGAAGTGAGCAGGGGAAGAATTTTTTCAACATTGATACCGACGAGCGAATTGATCCGAAATAATAATCTCTCGAAATTCCCTGATAATCCAACAGGCATCATTTCTTCAACATCGACTCCATGAATATGCTGTATGACATAATCCAATACATCGATTTTTGTGATTGTATTATCAAAATCGATTAATACAACCCGCTTAAAGGATGGGTTTTTCAATGTATCACGGAATGTTAGTTGCTTTTTGATCTCACCGTCTGAATTCACAAAAAAGTAACTCCTAGCTTTTGAAAAGCCGACTGTGTCACCCCAATTATATCCGCAACCGGAAAGAAACCAATTCGCTCCCATCTTTCCAACACGGCTTTCTCCGCAAGATATGGATTTCTAAGGTTTGAACCAGATAATTTGATCCTCACTTTTAACATTTTCGAAAGGAAACCGTAGTCCCCAGCACCAACTGGCTCATTAACAGTGATATGAAATTTTTTATATCCTATCACTGTCATTCGATCAATTGGTTTAAGTTCCAGATATTCTAGTAAGGATAATAACTGAGCCTCCACATTTTCCAAATCAATATCCTTATAACATAAATCCCGACTGGAGCACACCTCACAACCAGTTCGTTCAAACTCATCCAAATCCCCAACTCTATCAAAAGGTTGCCCCAAATTTCTCCGGAGAGGACATTCTAAATGGCTTGTCACCTGGTGTCCCATTTTCCGAGCATAAACCCTAAGTTGGTTTTCCATATCTTTATTAATAACTCTTTGCAAGCCTAATCCTTGTAAATTTTCTATTCCTTCAAGATTTAAAGGCTTGATTTGAATAAAGCTATTTTCTGGCAATGATTTAATTATTTCAAACGCTTCAAAGAAATTATCCTCAACCAGTGGTCCAATCAGGAAAAATTTTGTCACATCCCTTGCATAATTCAAACTATCAAGCATAGTGAGAGGGTCAATGAATGTTTTCAATGATTGACTTTTCGGAGTAATGGATATTTTTAATAGAATATTGGTGCCTGCGCTTGAGAAAAAATCTTCCTCTTCGGGATATATGGGAAATCGCCTTAGGTGAATTATTGGATAATTTTTTGGTAAATAGTCACTTAGTTGCCAAAATTCCCGCCATTGTAAAGACGCATCTGTATTATGACCAAATCGTATGGGCATTCTTGCTCTATCATACGCTGGCATTCTTATTAAGTAGGAGAATATTTCTTGTATACCCAGACCATAATTTCCATGCAAGTTATTCTCCAGAATCATGTTCCGGACAGGGTGTTGTTTACAACAACAAAAAAGGCAGTTGACACATCCGATATGGGTGTCAATTGCGATAAAACCGGGAGTGATCTTAATTGGAAAGTATTCTCCAATATCAGATATGTTGTATTCCATTCGTTTCATTCTTCATTCTCTAATAATCTTCCGAAGATAAACAGTGATTGCCAGAGCAGTTAACACGACACCAAACAATGAGTCAAGCACATAAATACCTTTTGTTAACCCAATTGCGACAAAATCATTAGGAGGGGAAGATAGGAACGTGGTGATGGAAAAGTAAAAAATCACCAGAGCCATGCGACCTACTTCGAATATGTTCTTTGCATTCATAGGATTAAGAATTACCGATCCATCCAGCACATAAGAATCAGGCCAAATAATGGGGATAACAGAAAAGGATATTGTCGAGATTAATACAGTCACCAAGGAAGCGATTAGGACATTTTTGAAACTCTCACCATAGCCACTTAATAAATACTCAAAACAAAAATCAATAAACCAGGAAAGAAATCGTTTTCGTTTTAGGATCGCGTTCCGACGACATATACGTTCCCTTATATAATAGTGTATCGAACGCTCAATAATCCCATTTTGGCGAAGTGCCATTCGTAATTTATAGTAAATTTCTGCCGCTCTAATAAAATCTTCCTCTTCGGTAGAACGAACTTCCTCAAGAAGAATATCGTCAAACACAGCACGGGTTAAATCACATTGATACCATTTAACTCCATAAAGGTGTGCACCTGAAAACACTGCTCTGGTTAGGTCGCACCCATCAAAGTTGGTAACGTATAAATTTGTTCCGGTTAGGTCAGCTCTATATAAATCCGCTCCTCGCATATCAACAAATGATAAATTTGAGTTACAAAATTTTGCCCGCTTCAAAGAAGAGTTTGAAAAATTACAACCTGTTAAATCTTGATTGGAAAAATCAACTCCGTTCAAATTCCGGCAAGAAAAATCCTTCACTCCTTCACTTAACATTTGCCTCGAATCAAACGGAACGGGATCAATAATATTAAAAGGTTTTGTTGATATCAATGATCTTTTTGAAGGCCGAGCTTTACGAACTTCTCTCAATAAAGCAATAATAGAGAAAATGGCGAGGAATATAATTTGTACCAGTCTACCCATCTGAGTACCCTGTGTGATGTTTCATGTATCTGGTTTCAGTGGTGTTGATATTTGTCAAAATCACTCGTTGGCTTCATGTGATTATATATTGGAACACTGCCAGATATAATAGTTAATAATCCCTTGAAAACAAGGAGAAATCAAAATGAAGCCCATTGTCAAACCGCTCGTACTGGCACTCGCCTTGATCATCCTTCTGGTTTGTAGCATGCCTTCCTTCGCAAGCCCATCACCGCAAGCGACGTCGACCAACCCGCCCCAGGCAGTCGCGTTGGAGCCCACCCAGGTTGTCACGCTGGCACCAACCCTCACCTCGCCGCCTCCCACCGCAACCGCCCTGCCCACCAAAACCCCCAAACCCCTCACGGTGGACCTGCTCAATACGCGCTGCCCTTCTGCTGAGGATATCGCCGATGTCAACAGCCGTATCAGCGTGACCTTTGAAGGCGAAGACCCCACTGCGGGAACATTGCTGTGCAAGGCTTCCAGTGGTTCAGCCGATTTGACCAAACTGCAAAAGCAAATCTATACCGCCATCATCATGATGAAATATCTTGAGTTTGACGCCCCCCTGCCGTGGACCGATAAACCCCTGTACGAATGGTTTACCAGCACCGTGAAGGGCGTGCGTGTACGCTCAGATGTTGGCATGGCATATTGTTGCGATCCCGAGGGCGTCATTAATCTGCCGACCGGCCTGTCAAGTCTTGAAAGTGATGCCTGGCTGAATACCATCACCCGCACCGGCGTGCAGGGCAACATGGTTTTGATGGTTCATGAAGCCCGTCATGTCGAAGTCGGCGGGCATACCTGTGGCACTGTGGATACCTCGTTAAGTGAAATGGGCGCATTTGGCGCGCATTATTCCATTTTGTGGTGGCTGGCGTACCATTCTGACCCCAATTTCTACCGCCCTGACAATGGCGACCCTGAAACCTACCGGCGTGCCTCACGCGATATCGCCCTGACCATGCAGACGCATCCAGGCGGCGGGTCGGTGTTTTGCGCCGATCCGACCATTACACCTGGTCCCGCGCCCACACTCAATCCATGACAAACCATGGTCTTCATGTTGTGGAGGAACATTGATTCTGTACAAGGTTTGTAACAAAACCCGTTGGTGAATCAGATCCGGCGTGGTATCCTCCTTCAAGATGATAGTTAACTTCGGGGAGTAAACAATGTCTGTATATCTGGCTTTTAAAGAAGTGTGGAGAAATAGGGGAAGGTTCTTCCTTTTCAGCATGGTGATCGCCCTGATCACTACCCTGGTGTTGTTTATCGCAGCATTAGCCCAGGGTCTGGCGCAGGCCAACAAGGAATATCTGTCCAAGGTGGACGCCGACCTGGTTGTTTTTCAATCGAATGTGGACAATTCCATCGCTGCAAGCCGCATCGGTCGCACCCGCCTGAATGATCTGCGCCGAGTGGAAGGTGTGCAGGCCATCGGCGCCATTGGCTTTTCCAGCGGCTCACTGGCAATGCCAGATGGAGAAGATGTCAACATTTCGCTGGTGGGTTTGGAGCCGGGTGAGCCGGGCAACCCCGTGATCTACGAGGGTCAGGGATTGCAGACCAGCCGCGGTAACGAAGTGGTGTTGGATGGCAATCTGGCTTCACGACAGAAGATCAAGGTGGGCGACCTGGTCACCATAAAAACCATCCAGGGAACCAAGGAACAATTCTATACCCTGACCGTGGTGGGTATCACCGATGGACAGCAGTATCTGTTTGCTCCCTCCGTTTTTCTACCTTACCGTACATGGGACACCATCCGCCCACAGGGTGCGGTGGGGTCGGGGCTGGTGGAACTGGTGGCAAATGTGGTGGTTGTGAAACTGGAAAATCCTGCCGATCAGGAACTGGTGGTTGAACGCATCCACGCCCAGGTAAAGGATGTTGAAGTAACCACCCTCAAACAGGCCATTGAATCACTGCCCGGATACGCCGCCCAGCAGTCAACGCTCAACACCCAGCAAGCCTTCACACTGCTGATTGGCGTGCTGGTGGTGGGAGGTTTCTTCCAGATCCAGTTGCTGCAAAAAATCCCGCAGATCGGCGTACTCAAAGCCATCGGCACATCCAATTCAATTGTCGCCGGTGCAGTGGTCATGCAAATTATCATCGTGACCACATCCGGGGTGATCATGGGCGGCATTGTCACCGGTTTGCTGGCTCTGGGGTTGCCATCATCGGTGCCGATCCTGTTCCAGGGTGCATCCATGGCAATCGCCATCTCAGCCCTGCTGTTAATCGGTCCGCTGGGTGGGCTGGTATCGGTACTGCGCGCCGTCACTGTTGAACCGTTGATTGCGCTTGGTCTTTCCTCGTGAGGTGAGTAATGGAAGCCATTATCGAAAATGTTATTGAAAATCAGGATGTAGCAACCCGCCAACCGGTGATCGAGACGCGCGCGGTCAGCAAAATCTACGGGTCTGGCACCAGTGAAGTGCGCGCGGTGGATGAGATTTCGGTGCAAATATACCCTGGCGAGTTTGTCGGTCTGGTCGGCCCTTCCGGGTCGGGCAAGACCACCCTGCTTGCCATTCTGGCAGCCCTGCTGGAACCCACCAACGGCAGCGTGATGATTGATGGGGTGCAACTGGCACGCATGCCGGAAACCCAGCGCATTAAATTCCGACGCGAGAGGATTGGCTTCACCTTCCAATCCAACAATCTGGTCCCTTATTTAAACGTGCGTGAAAACGTTGAATTGATGCTGCGGCTCAATAATCGCCTTGATCGGGCGGGCAAGCTCCGCGTTGAAGACCTTTTGCTGCGCCTCGGCTTGCAGGACCGCATGAACAACCTGCCCAATCAGCTATCCGGTGGTCAGCGGCAACGCGTTGCCATCGCCCGCTCACTCATCCATAACCCCAGTGTGGTCCTGGCGGATGAGCCCCCCGCCAGCCTGGATACCGAACGCGCCTTTCAGGTCGCCAGCCTGTACGCCGACCTGATTCACGAAGAAAACAAAGCTGGCATCATGGTTACCCACGACCTGCGGCTGTGCCGTTACGTGGATAAGATCATCCAGATTCAGGATGGGAAAATCGCGCGCCTGATCTCGGACCGCGCTGAAATTGACGAACTGATGCGCTGCAGTTAGTTGATATTCACAGAAGATTCTCAGACCGGCTCTCATAACAGAGCCGGTTTTGGTTTCTCTTGTGACGCAGTTTGTGTTTTAATAACCCCATCCTGTACCCGCGGAGATGACATGAACCAGACAATCGATTTACTCATGAAAAGAAAATCCGTTCGTCAGTACACCGACCAACCCATCTCGCCGGATGAACGCCAGGCCATTCTCGATGCAGCCATGCGTGCCCCCACAGCCGGCAATATGATGCTCTATAGCATCTTGGAGATCACCGATCAGGACTTAAAACAACAATTGGCGCTCACATGCGACAATCAACCGTTCATCGCCACAGCCCCGCTGGTATTAATATTTCTCGCCGATTATCAGCGCTGGTTCGATTATTACCAATCCTGCGGAGCAGAAGACCTGGCAAAGCAAAAAGGCATTCAGCCGCGCCAACCTGCCGAAGGCGACCTGCTGCTGGCCTGTTGTGATGCACTGATTGCCGCCCATGCTGCCTGCGTGGCAGCCGAGGCGATGGGAATTGGTTCATGTTACATTGGGGATATTTTGGAACGCTACGAGACCCACCAGCAGTTGCTGAACCTGCCCCCATATGCCGTACCGGTGACCATGCTTTGTTTCGGTCATCCCACCCGGTCACAGATCGACCGTCAGATGACCTCACGCTTTCCAGAGCCAGTCATCGTTCATCAAAATGGGTATCACCACATGTCTGCCGCTGAACTTGAGCAGATGTTTGCCGAAAGCACGGCAAGGCTGATGGAGCATGGAAAGCGCACCGACGGTGTGGAGAACTTTGGGCAGTTTAACTATTTGCGCAAATTCACGTCAGAATTCTCAATCGAAATGAATCGCTCGGTGCGCGCCATGCTGGATGCATGGAACCGGGGAGGGTAACTAACCCACTTTAATACTCACGGTGACACCATCACCGATGGGCAAGATGGTACTGTACAACCGGCGGTCTGCAAACACCCGCCGGTTGTATTCATCCACCGGCACGGCAAAGCGGTCGGGGATGCCCATGGGTTTAAACAGCGTATCATCTGCAACCAAAATGCCGTAAGGTCGCAATTGTTGAATACAATCCTCAAGCATGGGTGGATAAAGCGCCTTGTCTGAATCCTGCAGGATCATATCAAAGGGACCGGATACCCGCTTGACCCACTCAGCGGCATCACCCTCCACCAAATGCACCTCTGACTCCACCCCGGCTTCCTGCAGACGGTTGCGGGTGGCCATCACCATCGCCGGGTTCTTCTCAACCGATATCAAGCGCCCGCCGGTTTCTTTAAGCGCCAGTGCCAGTTGCACGGTGGAAAAACCCAGGCTGGTACCAAATTCAATTACATGCTGCGCATTCACCAACCGCACCAGCATGGCAACCAGCCGCCCCACGTCGTAACCGATCGAAGGCTGCACATCACCGCGGTGCATTTCCTCATCCATTAGGTCAATCAACACCGGGTGCTCTGGCTTTACAAAACTGCGAATGTAGTCAATGATTGCTTTATCGGTCATGATCATCCTCTGGGCACATTATAACTGCGCCCATACGTACCTGCCACCGTCATTATTCATGTTCTTGATCGCTCAGTGTAACCCCGGCAAGACTGGTAAAATAATGGCAGGAGGGAACCTTACCATGCCCGATAAACGCAAACCACGCAGAGATCCATACCCACAACCCCGCTCGGTCAACTCACAGGATCGTGGAGATTTCCGCTGTATCAATTGTGGCGCGCAGGTATCCGTTTCGCGGGCTGTGTCGGGTGTGAACAACCGCAATCATTGCCCTTATTGCCTGTTCTCAAAACATGTGGATGACGAACACGCCGGTGATCGATTTGCGATCTGTCACGGCAGGATGGAACCGGTGGGTCTGACCATGAAACGGGTCAGGAAGAAGTACGGTTCAGGCCTGGGCGAAGTCATGCTGATCCATCACTGCCAGATGTGCGACAAAATATCCATCAACCGGATTGCCGCCGATGACAACATCGTCCTGGTCTATGAGGTTTACAACCAGTCCCTGAATGCTGATCCTGAACTGATCGAAATCATCACAGGCGATGGTGTTGAATTGCTTGGCGAGGAAGACCGCCAGGCAGTCAGCGATCAGTTATTTGGAAGAAACCAGCCCGATTCCACCAGCCTTTACCCGGGGCAACCAGCCGACGAATAAATCACCATCAACGCGTGGCTTGCTCCCGCTTGAAGGGTTCCTGTACATGCTCATCCATCAAGGCGCTGTACAGGCGCGGACGCCGGAAAGTGTTTCCCCACGCTTCGACGTTGCGCCATTTGCGAATGGCGGGCAGATCAAATTCCGCCAGCCAAATGCCTTCATCTTCTCCGGCACGTACCAGACAATTGTCCAGTGATTCCCCATTCTCACCGAAACACACTGGGCTATACGCACATGAATTGCCGTTCAACACAGGACGGGGGTAATTGCTCATGGCAACCCCCAGCATGTTCTCCGTCGCCCGTGCCTGAAATTGCGCCAGCCGATGTCTTTCCACCGGGCAGGCATTGGGTGTCAGGATCACTTCGGCCCCGTGCAGCATAAGTATACGGGCGCTCTCAGGGAATTCGCGGTCGTAACAGATCATGCAGCCCACTTTTACCTTGCCGTCCTGCAACTCCAGCTCCACCACCGGAAAATCCTCCCCCGGGGTCAGTTCACCTTCAACGTCGAATTCACACGTATGCACCTTGGCATAGTGCAGCGCCAGCTCTCCGTGACGGTCAAACAGGCTGACCGAGTTGCGTGGTTTGCCAGGGAACTGCTCCAGATAGGTGATGGCAATGGCCATATCCAATTCGGCAGCCAACCCGGCGAAAACCTGAACAAACCTGCTGTCCTGCCCCACTGCCTGCTTGCGCCATTCTTGCAACGATCCATCATCACCCGGCTTGAAGAACTGATAGCCAATGTTCCACATCTCCGGAAAAAGCGCCACATCAGCCCCCATGCTTTTGGCTTTCCGGCAGGCTTCCACACCAATTTCCATATTTGCCTGTTGGTCAAAACCATGCGGAGTTAATTGAAGCAAAGCGACGCGGAATGTATCCATTTCACAACCCTCCATGATGATGTCTGTCCGTTCCTGATTACCCGTGAACGGAAACCACAATCTAGTATAATCAACATATTCCGATCCCACATCTGGAAAGGCGCTTGCATGGCAAACAAATTAATCCTGGTTGCCGGAAATATTGGCTCTGGAAAAACATCGCTTACTGAACGTATTGGCAAACGGCTCGGCTGGAAGACCGCCTATGAGTCGGTCGCTGATAATCCGTACCTTCCCAACTTCTACGCCGATATGCGCACATGGTCGTTTCACCTGCAGGTGTTCTTTCTCGGACACCGCGCCCAGCAACATCTCGACATGTGGAACTCGGGTGATCCGTGCATTATTGACCGTAGCATCTACGAAGACGCGCATATCTTCGCCCGTGCCTTGAATTCAATGGGCAATCTGACCGACCTGGATTATTCCACATTTTGCAATGTCTTTACGCTGGTCACAAAATCCCTGCCCAACCCATCCTTGCTGGTTTACCTAAAAGCGCCTGTTCCGGTGCTCATGGAGCGTATCCGCCGCAGGGCGCGCAACATGGAAACCGGCATCAGCGCCGATTACCTGTCGTTGCTGGACAGCTTCTATGATGATTGGATCGGCACTTTTGATCTCTGCCCGGTTTTGACGCTTCGCTCGGACTCGCTTGACTTTGTCAACAGCGAACAGCATCTGGATCAGGTGGTGGAGAAAATCCAGGAGAAACTGTCAGGTAAAGAGGAAATTGTTTTTTAGACCATTAGAAGAAGATTTCGGGTGGAGCCAAAAGCTCCACCCGATTTTTTATTTGCGCAAAAAAGCCAGCGTTCTTTCCATCGCCATGTCGGCTGCGGCTTGATTGTAAGCATCCGGCCGGTCAGGCTCAAAGAACCAATGCCCCGTACCTGGGTATACGTGGATGGTGTGCGGTGTTCCTGCAGCGGTAAAGGCGTTTTTCATCGCCTCCACTTCTTCAGGCGTTGCGTAGGGATCTTCCTCCGCCAGATGAACCAGATATTCCACATTGCTCTTGCCGAAATCACCCTCGAACGTGCCGTAAAAGGCAACCATGCGGTCCACCTGTCCACCTGAATACAGGCTGACGCTAAACCCCAGCCATGCCCCCAGCGAAAAGCCAATCACGGCCGCCTGTCGCCCCTGGCTGGCAGGTTGTTTGAGTAGAAATGCCAGCGCAGCCAGATCCTCACGAATCGCTTTTCGCCCGTCCAGCTTCCCACTCAACTCCTCCGCCTGCGGGATGGTGGTGGCAAGGTCTCCGTGATAAACATCCGGTGCAAGCGCCACAAATCCTTCGGCAGCCAGCCGATCACACAAATCCCGAATAACCCCGTTAAGCCCCCACCAGGCATGTAATACCAGCACCGGTTTACCCTGCCCACCTGGAGGTAGACTCAACCATCCGGTCATCTTATCTTCACCAACTGGAATTTCAATTGATTGACCCATGTGTCCTCCTCGCGTCAATCCTCAGTCAATAGATAATGGATTTTTGGCTGTGATCGTAAACGTTCAGCGGCGCTTTCAGGGGTGATGTCGCGTTGTGGCATGCCGAGCATCTCAAACCCCACCATGAATTTTCTCACTGTAGCCGAGCGCAACAAGGGAGGGTAATAATGAAAGTGAAAGTGAGAAAATCCATAATCTCCGCCGTCAGTGGGTTTTTGATGAAAACCCATCGAGTAAGGAAACGGCACTTCAAACAGATTGTCGTACATGATCGACACCTGCCGCAGAATGTCAGCCATGCCGGCTGCTTCCTCAACGGTCATCTCGGGCATGGAACCCATGTGCCGATGGGCGATCACCAGCACTTCAAAGGGCCATACCGCCCAGAAGGGAACCAGCGCGGTGAAATGCGCATTGCTTGCCACCACCCGCGAGCCATCCTTTTGTTCGGCTTTAAGGTAATCACACAACAGGCAGGTTCCGTGCTCGTGCAGGTATGCCTGCTGCTGGTCCAGTTCCTTGCGGGTCTCGTTGGGGATCTGCCCCGTTGACCACACCTGACTGTGCGGGTGCGGGTTGGATGCCCCCATGGCAGCTCCACGGTTTTCAAAAATCTGAACATGCCGGATCCAGTCAATCGATCCCAGGTCCATATATTGTTGGGTCCAGGTTTGGACCACTTTTTCCACTTCTGCCTGGCTCATCAACGGGATCGACAGATCATGCCGCGGCGAGAAGCAGATCACCCGGCAGATGCCAACTTCTGGCTGGGCGGTTAGCAAACCGGATGTGCTTTCATTCTTTTGTTCAGGCTTTGGCGGCAACAGCGCCGCGAAATCGTTGTCAAACACAAAGGTGCTTTCGTACGGTGGGTTTTGAGCCCCATTGGAGCGGGTGTTTCCCGGGCACAGGTAACACTGCGGGTCGTACTGTGGCAGTTGTTCCCGGGCGGTCTTCTCCACCTGCCCCTGCCACGGGCGCTGCGTTCGGTGCGGCGATACCAGCACCCATTCTCCGGTCAACAAGTTCAAGCGACGATGAGGTTGTGAAAAGTCCATCCTGCAATCCCCTTTCGAGATGATACTTCTTATTTTAACAGCCTTCTGGCTGGCAAAACAGGAACCGCTCAGATCAATATGTTTTATTTGGGCAATAATCCGCAATTCCATCCATTGGCGGTAAAATAAGCGCGACAGCATCCCCGCAAGGTCACTCACCAGATTATCTGTGGAATGTATTTGCGATGGGATACTATCATTAAATCTTCAACCAATCGCTTTCCATTTTGCCAGGCGATTTTTGCAACCTTTTTTATGTGCATTCGTAGATGTTTGTAGAAACAGGAAACGGAGTTGATGGTGAATACCCAGGAAATGCAATGGCTTGAACAAGCCAGGCAAGGTGACGAGGAAGCCTTCTCCCAACTGGTGGAACTGTACCAGACGCCGGTGTACAACCTGTGTTACAGGATGCTCGGCAACAGTCTGGATGCAGAAGACGCCGCCCAGGAGACCTTCTGGCGTGCCTGTCAATCCCTCAAGCGGTACGACCCGCAGCGCTCTTTTATCACCTGGCTGCTGTCCATCGCCGCGCATTACTGCATCGATCAGCAACGCAAACGCCGCTTGCCAAGCTTCTCCATTGACGAGATTACCGACGACATCATTCCGGGGTTTGCTCCCGACCCTGAACGCGCAGCCAGTCAGTCTGAACAGGACCGCCTGTTGCACGGTTTATTGAACACCCTCAAACCCCAGGACCGCGCAGCCGTCATTCTGCGCTACTGGTACGACCTCTCAGATCAGGAGATCGGCCAGTCTTTATCATTATCGGTTAGCGCCGTGAAGAGCCGGCTTCACCGCGCCCGCCTGTACCTGGCGGAACGCTGGCAAACCGTTGAACCTGCGTCTTGCCATACAGAAAGGGAGACCTATGGAACACCAACCTTTTAAGAATTGGCTCCTGGACGAAGAACTGCTCTCTCGCGAACAGCAAAAAGAGCTGGACGCTCATCTGGTGATCTGCCCCGAGTGCGCCGGGCTGAAGCGCAGGCTTGATGGTGTTGTTCATCAAATGCAAACTGCGCCATTGGTGGCGCCCCCCAGCGGGTTCAGTCAACGGTGGAAGGCGAGTCTGGAGGAACGCAAGATCCAGTCTCAACAAAGACACATCCGCCGCCTCTTGATCTTCTTCATCATTGGAGCGCTGGTCACTTTTTTTTCCATGATGGTTTACACGGTGATCAATACTTCACCGGCTGATCTGATTGTTACCGTTGTTCAAACCTTCACCAACTTATTCCTTCAGTGGGACAACGTTAAGATGAGTATGCTGTCCTTACTGCAATCGGTGCCGCTCGTAATCCCTCTTGCCCTGTGGATCACCCTCACCACGCTGCTCGCAATACTCTCAGTTGTATGGGTGGCCGCACTGTGGCGCATATCGACGCAAGGAGTGCATTCGAAATGAAAATCCTCTCCAAAATCCCCCTTCTCTTCACGCTGGTCCTGGTGCTTGCGCTGATGTTCCCCACGCAGGCCTTCGCCCAGGGACCCGATGACGGCAAGGTCGTTGTCGGCGGCTCGTATACCCTGGAAGAAGACGATACCCTGGACGGCGACCTGGCCATCTTCGGCGGCACCGCCATTCTGGAAGAAGGCTCAACGGTGAACGGCGCAATCGTCATCTCGGGCGGTTCGCTCACCATTAACGGCACGGTCGATGGGGATGTTACTGCCATCGGCGGCAATGTCGTGCTGGGTTCCACATCCGTCATTGACGGCGATGTTAATGTGGTCGGTGGCAACCTGAGCAAGGAAGACGGCTACACCGTGGACGGCAGGATCAACATTGGCCAACCGGGCGACTTTGAGTTTGATGTCCCCAATGTCCCCTCCATCCGGGAACCCGGCAGGGTTGATTTCTCTCCCATCGGTGATTTCATGTGGGGCATCTTCCGTGCCCTGGCGCTGTCTGCGCTCGCCATGCTGGTGGCGCTGTTTGTGGTACAACCCACCCAGCGGGTCAAGAGCCACATCATCAGTCAACCCGTGATGGCAGGCGCTTTCGGTCTGCTGACCCTGGTGGTTGCCCCCGCCTTGATCGTGGTCCTCAGCATTACCCTGATCCTCATCCCGGTTGCCCTGGTGGGTATTCTGTTGCTGGGTATCGCTGTGGTGTACGGTTGGATCGTGGTTGGTCTCGAAGTTGGCAACCGCATGGCCAACCTGTTCAGGGTTACCTGGAGCGACCCCGTGGCTGCCGGTATTGGCACGCTCACTCTCACCCTGGTGGCCAGCATGATCGGCATCATCCCTTGTGTTGGCTGGATTGGCTGGTTCATCATCGGCATGATCGGTCTGGGAGCCGTGATCCTCAGCCGCTTTGGAACCCGCTCCTACGCTGCTCCGGTGGCTGCCCATGTTGCCCCGGCGACAGTGACCGTGGTTGAAAGCCCCGCGCCCACCTCCACCTACGTGAGTGAACCTGAGCCACCCGCCAGCCCCGACCCCGAAGTTCGCCCTGACGGCGAAAAGAAGGACCCGGAAACACCGTCTGAATAACCCCTACTAAAAACAAACACTGGTGAAAAGCCAGTGTTTGTTTTTAAACAAAAATTTGAGCGACTTTTTTCCTGCCATTACGTATATGGTATGGAAGTAACAACTTACAGGAGAAAGACAAATGAAAACCAACCTCTCAACCCGAATACTGCTCGTCCTTTCCATGCTCATGCTGGCTGCCATGGCATGCACCATCAGCGTTCCCAATATTCCGGCAGTCAAAGTGGGTGAATTGACCACCGTTGACATTGCCGAGGACCTGCCTGAAACCAATGGCACCCCCGAACTGGTGATCGAGACCGGCGCAGCCGAGTTAACCATCGCCTCCGGCGGTTCCCGGTTTGTCGAAGGCACTGTTGATTTCAACGTGACCGAGTGGGTTCCCACGGTCACCCACGATGGAAACCGCATCACCATCAGCCAGACGGATGCCATGTCCACCAATATTCCCACGCACGATGTGATCAATCGTTGGGACCTGAAACTGGGCGGCTCAGCCCCGTTTGCCCTGACCATCAATGCCGGAGCCTATGAAGGCGACATTGACCTGACCGGCCTGCCCCTCACTCATTTCGAAATCAACGACGGCGCGAGTGATGTGGAAGTGTTTTTCGGTGAGCCCAATACCCAGACAATGGATGAACTGATCTACAACACCGGCGCATCCAATGTCAAATTGAGTGGTCTGGCGAATGCCAATTTTGAACGCATGAGTTTCAGCGCTGGCGCAGGTTCTTACACGCTGGATTTCAGCGGCGAGCTGCAACGGGATGCCGACGTTGACATCACCGGTGGGGTGAGCAACACCAAGATCATCATCCCCGAGGGTGTCCACGCCGTGGTGGAGTTCACCACCGGGATGAGCAACATCGAAACCGAAGGAACCTGGACCATTCGAGACGGCGTGTATGAAATGGAAGGTGAAGGTCCCGTTCTGGCCATCAATATTGAAGTTGGCGCTGGCAATATCGAGCTGGTACAGGATTAACCAATCCACATCGTTTCATCCATAAAAAACACCCCGTCTGGATTTTCAGACGGGGTGTGAGTTTATTCTTTGTCTGATGCATAAAAATTTCGGTTGCGGATTAACTGATACACCGTCAGCGGCAGGAAGTAACGGAATGACCGCCCCCCTGCCACGCGCGCACGAATGTCACTGGCGGAAATTTCAATCAGCGGAGCGTCCACAAAACGTACCTTGCCGGCCAAACCGGGCAGGCTGGCGTCCAGACTGTCGAGGTCAAACTCAACGCCTGGCCGCCGCATGACGCCAATTTCATCACTGGCATCCACAAATGCCAGCGGCGCGTGCCAGGTGGGTAAATCACGCAGCGAATCACCGCCCATTAAATATACCAGCGTGTCATAGGCATGCCTGGCGCGCAACAATTTCATCGTGTCCAGGGCATAATGCGGCGGATCACGGTCAATATCAACCGTGGAGAGTTCAAAGAAAATATCCTCCACCAGCGCGGCTTTGAGCATGGACACCCGGTCGCGGGTTGAGGTGATCACCTGGCCCGGTTTGTGTGGCGGCACAGGCGTGAGCACCCACAAGACCCGGTCCAATTGAAGCTGCTCGCGCGCCTCAGATGCCAGGATCAAATGTCCGTGATGCGGAGGATCGAAAGTACCTCCAAATACGCCAATTCTCATATTCCACCCTTTTACTGAAGAGCCAGACTGAGGGGATTAATCCTCCCACTCCAGCTCGATATCACCAATTACAACCGTATCCCCCTCTTCCACCCCGGCTTCTCGCAGGGCAGCATCAATACCCAGGGTTTCGATCATGCGCTGGAAACGCCGCAGCGAACCAGGATGTTCCCAGTACGTCATTTTGGCGGCACGCTCGATTGCCTTGCCGCGCACCTGCCAGCCCTCACCATCCAGTGTACGTTCCACTGTGAAGGCACGTGGGTCTTCCTCAGGCTTGTACACCGGCAACGCTTCAATGGCTTCAAGACGTGGTGCGGTCTGCAGTAATTCGTGTACGCGCCACAGCAAAGCGGTCAGGTTGGTATGCGCAGCCGCCGAGATTGCCATGGGGTCCTGAACCCCCATTTTACTCAGTTGCTTTTTTACGTCATCCCAACGGGCCTGCACGTCGGGCAGGTCCATCTTATTAAAGACCACCACCTGTGGTTTTGCCGCCAGGGCGGGGTCAAACAATGCCAGCTCGCTGTTGATCTGTGAATAGTCGGCAATGGGGTCTTCAGCCATGCCGTCCAGCAGGTGAATGATCACACGGGTGCGTTGAATATGGCGCAGGAAGGCGTCACCCAGGCCTACACCCATGTGTGCACCCTCAATCAGACCCGGAATATCCGCCAGGATCAGGCTGGTATCCAGATCCAGTTCAGCCACACCCAGGTTGGGTTCAATGGTGGTGAAAGGATAAGGTGCAATCTTTGGTTTGGCATTGGTCACCGCTGAGAGCAATGATGATTTGCCCGCGTTGGGTACGCCCACAATGCCAACATCAGCGATCAATTTCAGTTCCAGGCGCAGATTGCGCTCCTCTGAAGGCTCGCCTTTCTCACCCATGCGCGGCACCTGGTTGCGTGAAGTGGCGAAATGCTGGTTACCCTTGCCACCCCGCCCACCATTTGCCACCACCAGCGTCTGGCCTGCCTCCACCAGATCGCCAAGCAGTTCATTGGAATCGGCATCGTATACCAGCGTTCCAGGCGGAACCGGAACCATAAGATCATCAGCCGAACGCCCGGTCATGTTGTTCTTGCCGCCATTGGCGCCATCTTTTGCGATGTAGCGCATGACATGCCTGAAGGCTGCCAATGTGTTGAGGGTTGGCTGCACCTTGAGGATCACCGATCCGCCGCGCCCACCGTCGCCGCCATCCGGCCCACCGCGGGGTACGTATTTCTCCCGGTGAAAGTGAACCGCGCCATCACCGCCTTTTCCAGAACGAACATAAATTCGGGCTTCATCAATAAACATGGCAACCTGCTGGCTCTTCTGATCAATTGGGCTGTCCCATATACCAGCATTGGGACAGCCCAATTATAGTGTAACGAAATGGAAATTACTTGCCGAACTTGCCCTTGAGGATATCCTCGAGAGTCGGCTGGCCGATCTCTTGCAGCTCATAGCGAACGCGCTGCATGGGCTTGTTCACTTTAATGATGCGGGTCAGGTCAATGGGGGTGGCCGAGATCACCAGGTCAACGTCAGAGTTGTTGATCGTGGTTTCCAGATCGCGGGTCATCTCATCGCCATAACCCATGGCCGGCAGGATCGCGCCGGTGGAGGGATACTTCTTGTAGGTGGCAGTGATGGAACCCACCGCGAACGGGCGGGGATCCACAATTTCGCCAGCGCCAAAGCGGCGGGCAGCCACCCAACCAGCACCGTAAGCCATTTCACCGTGGGTCAGGGTGGGGCCGTCCTCGATCACCAGCACGCGTTTACCGCGGATGGCAGCCGGGTCTTCCACAAACAACGGTGAGGCGGCTTCGATCACCACAGCATCGGGGTTCATGGCGCGGATGTTGTTGCGAACAGAGATGATGCTCTCGGGTGAGGCAGTGTCCACCTTGTTGATCACAAACACATCAGCCGAACGGATGTTGGTTTCGCCGGGGTGATAGCTCTTCTCATGACCGGGGCGGTGCGGGTCGGCAACCACGATCGAAAGATCGGGCACGTAGAATGAGAAGTCATTATTTCCGCCGTCCCACAGCACAATGTCCACTTCCTGCTCAGCCTGGCGCAGGATGGCTTCGTAATCCACACCGGCGTACACGATCACGCCATTATCGAGGTGGGGTTCGTACTCCTCACGCTCTTCGATGGTGCACTCGTGCTTGTCCAGGTCACTGTAATCAGCGTAACGCTGAACCTTCTGCTTGACCAGGTCACCGTAGGGCATGGGGTGGCGAATGGCAGCCACGGTGTAACCCATATCGCGCAGGATCAACGAGACGCGGCGGGTGGTCTGGCTCTTGCCCGAGCCGGTGCGAACAGCGCAAACAGATACCACCGGTTTGGTGGATTTGATTTGGGTGGTTGCCTGGCCCATCAGCCGAAAATCGGCGCCGGCAGCCATGACGATGCTGGCTTTGTGCATCACGTACTCATGCGGAACGTCTGAGTAGGCAAACACCACCTGCTCAACCTTCAGATCCCTGATCAGGCATTCCAGTTCGCTTTCCGGGTGGATATTGATCCCTTGCGGGTAGAGCGAACCAGCCAGTTCTGCCGGGTACTTGCGTCCTTCAATGTTGGGAATCTGCGTGGCAGTGAAAGCCACCACCTCATAGTTCTGGTTGTCACGAAAATAGACATTGAAGTTGTGGAAGTCGCGCCCCGCAGCGCCCATGATTAACGTTCGGATCCGGGACATAATCGGTTGCATCTCCTTATTACAAAATATGGTTGGTTGATGTGGATAGAAACCGGGTTCCATGCCACAATCGGCTTAAACCCGGTCTCTGAATTCCCTACATGACTTCTGGCGCGGTGATGCCCAGTATTTCCAGGCTGCTGCCGATCGCCTCTCGCGCGGCAGCAACCAGACGCAATCGGACATCCCGTATATGCGGCTCCGCCTGCAAAACCGGACACTGGTTGTAGAAATCGTTAAACCCGCGCGCCAGTTCGTACGCCAGATTGGCCAGATACAACGGGCGATACTCATTGGCGGCACGCTGTACTTCTTTTGGCAACTGCGAGATGCGCTCAATCAGCTCGATCTCCTGTTTGCTCATCTCATATTCAGGCGCGGCTTCATCGGGGATGCACCCACCCGCCTTGCGCAGGATGCTGTTGGCGCGTACATAAGCATATTGGATATATGGTGCCGCCTGACCGTTAAAGTCCAGTGCCGATTCCCAGTCAAAGGTCACGATTTTGGTATTTTCACGCGCCAGCATGGGGTATTTGATTGCCCCAAGACCCACAGCACGCGCCACCGCCATTTTATCTTCATGGCTGAGGTCGGCATTCTTTTCCTCCACCACCTGATAGGCGCGGTCGGTTGCTTCACGGATCAAATCCTCAAGCAACACCACCGTACCCTCACGGGAGGCCATGACCACATTCCCCGGCAGCGAGACCAGTTCATACGGAATGTGCATGCAGCGTTCAGCCCACGGGTAGCCAGCCACCTCAAGGGTTTTGAATACCTGCTGAAAATGCAGCGACTGGCGCACATCCACCACATAGATTGAGCGGGTCAGGTCAGGATAATCAGTGAACTTGCGGATGACCAGCGCCAGGTCTTCAGTGGAGTACAGCGGGGTGCTGTCAGAACGCAACACCACCAGCACACGGTACTTTTCGGTGTTCAACCCTAGCAAATCATCCAGCTTGACAATTACAGCGCCTTCAGGCCGCTCATCCGTGGCGATCTTGCGGGCGATCAAATCATTGACCACCTGCTTGCCGGGCTGTTCCATCATGCTGTTGAAGTAGTACACATCAAAGCTGATATCCAGCAGGTCATAGATGTCATTGAAGCCGTCCAATGACCACTGGCGGGTTTCCTCCCACAACTGCACCACCTCGGGGTCGCGTTCATCCCAGCGTTTGTACAGGGCGCGCACTTCACTTTCCAGTTCAGGGTGGTCGCTCAGGCGGCGGTTTGCCTCTGCGTACAGCTCGCCAATCCATTTGGTGATGTCAGCTTCGGGTTTCTCACCGGCATGGAAATTGACATAATTCCACAACCATTTCATCACGTGCAGGCCAGAATCACCGGGGTAATTGGCGCGCACAACATCATACCCGGCAGCATCCAACATGCGCGCCAGTACATCACCAAGGATGGCACTGCGCAAATGCCCGACATGAAACGCCTTGTGGGTGTTTGGCTGGGAAAATTCCACCATCACGCGTTCGTTCTTACGTGCCCCCCTGCCGTACGCGCGGCCTTCCTCCAAAACGGTATTGATCACCCTTCTGGCATACTGCATGGTCGAAAAATACAGATTAACATAACCTCGAACGGCTTCAACCTTTTCAAAGCCATCAGGTGTCCCCAGATATTGAACCACGCCTTCGGCTATCTCCTGGGCGCGTTGACCCACGTTGATCTTCGCCCCACTCTGACGCGCTTCCTGCGCCGCAAGCTGGAAGAAGGACGTGGAGATACCCCAGTGCCCGGAAAATGGAATCCAGCTCCAGGCAACCGCCGGTTCTGGAAGACCATTGCTGGCACAGTAGGAGCGTATCTGGTTTTCGATGTTTCTCTGTTCAGCTTCAAACATATCGGCTCATCCACGTAATCGGCAGTAATGAAAGACAGTCAATGTGCATCCAGCGTTGTCAGGCAAATACCAAACGCATGGGGATTATAACACAACCAAAAAAAGCGGGAGACAATGCTCCCGCTTATTCATGGAGAAATAATGATTGCGCGTCTCCCATCAGATGGGAGAGAGGGAAAAGGTGAATTACTTTTCCAGTTGCGCCAGGCTTTTCATCAGGCGGCTCTTGCGGCGGGCGGCATTGTTCTTGTGGATCACGCCTTTGTCAGCCGCACGGTCGAGCATGCTGATCGCCACCTGCACGGCCTCAACGGCCTCTTCGCGCGAGCCAGCAGCGATGTCGGTGCGGGCTTTCTGCACGAAAGTGCGGGCGCGGCCACGGAAGATGCGGTTCTTCACGCGGCGTTTTTCGTTTTGCTTATTGCGCTTAATCGCGGATTTAATGTTTGCCAAAGCTTCCTCCGATATCTGTAGACCAAAATGCAACGCCTGATTTTACTAGAACAATTCAAATTTGTCTAGGAAGAATCTCATGGTTAATGGCATATTCCACTGCAGGATTGCCGACCATGATACCACCCCTACCTCACTACAAACCGGTTGTCAGCCCCCCTTCGGGCAACTGACAACCGGCAACCTGTGCAATAAAACCTGAAGTCAAATGTCAGATGAAAAACAACTGACCTCTGACCTCCACTTTATTTATCGTTCAATGCCGCCAGGCCGGGCAGCACCAGGCCTTCGAGCATCTCGAGCGAGGCTCCACCACCGGTGGAAATGTGCGTGATCTTGTCAGCCAGGCCGGACTGCTGAATGGCAGCCACCGATTCGCCGCCGCCGATCACCGAGGTCGCGCCGCTGGCCGCCACTGCGTTGGCGACAGCAAGGGTGCCTTCGGCGAACTGCGCGGTCTCAAACACACCCATCGGACCATTCCATACCACGGTACGAGCGCCGGCGATCACCTTGCTGTAGCTTTCGATCGTCTGCGGGCCAATATCCAGGATGCGCCAGCCATCGGGCACAGGCCCCATGGGGATGACGCGCTTTTCGGCGGTATCGGAGATCTCAGGTGCGATCACCACATCCACCGGCAGGCGCAGCTTGGTGCCCGCTTCAGCCAGCAGCTCGCGCGCGGTGTCCAGGGCTTCGTCCTGAACCAGCGAATCGCCCACGGGGTAACCCTGGGCTTTGTAGAAGGTGTTGGCCATGCCGCCGCCGATCAGGATCTGGTCGGCTTTCTTAAGCAGGTTGCGGATCACACCGATCTTGTCCACGATCTTGGCGCCGCCCAGGATGGCCACAAACGGACGTTCGGGGCTTTCCACGGTCTGGCCCAAATAGCGAATTTCCTTTTCCAGCAGATAACCAGCCACTGCCGGCAGGAAACGCGCCACACCTTCAGTGGAGGCATGCGCGCGGTGCGCAGTACCAAAGGCGTCGTTTACATAAATATCAGCCAGGGCCGCCAACTGACGGGCCATGGCTTCGTCGTTCTTTTCCTCGCCGGGGTAGAAGCGGGTGTTTTCGAGCACCAGCACTTCGCCGGGTTTCAACGCACCAGCGGCAGCTTCGGCCACAGGGCCAACCGCTTCTTCCACAAACTGAACCGGTTTGCCCAGCAGTTTGCCCAGATATTCCGCCACAGCCTTAAGGGTGTACTTGGGATCGGGGGCAGCCTTGGGACGGCCCAGATGCGAAGCCAGGATCACCGCAGCGCCCTGATCCAGCAGGTATTGAATGGTGGGCAGGGCAGCGCGAATACGGGTGTCATCGCCAACCGCGCCGTCTTTAATCGGCACATTAAAATCCACCCGCACCAGAACTTTCTTGCCTTTTACATCGATATCTTCAACGGTTTTTTTGCTGAACATTTCATCCTCCCACAATCAAAAACAACGGATGTTGATGGCAAACGGGCGGCAGGCCTGACCGGGTCAAGCCTTGCCGCCCATATTGTTCAGTCTTCACACGGGCAAGACAACCATCTTATCCCGCGTTTTCATCTCCGGCTGCGACTAGAGCGACTTGGCCATCATGGCCGCCAGGTCGGCGGTGCGGCAGGAGTAACCCCATTCATTGTCGTACCAGGTCACAACCTTGACCATGTTACCCTGGATGACCATGGTGTTCTCAGCGTCAATGATTGACGAGCGGGGGTCGCCACGGAAGTCAGATGACACCAGGGGTTCCATCTCGAAGCCCAGAATACCGCGCATGGGGCCTTCGGCAGCCGCGCGGAAAGCCTCGTTCAGCTCTTCGCGGGTGGTGGGGCGGTTGACCAGCGCCACAAAGTCCACAACCGAAACGGTGGCGGTGGGAACGCGCAGCGCGTAACCATCGAACTTGCCCTTCAGCGCCGGGATCACCAGGGCAACAGCCTTGGCGGCGCCGGTGGTGGTGGGGATGATGTTCTGGGCAGCAGCGCGGGCGCGGCGCAGGTCCTTGTGGGCCAGGTCCAGGATGCGCTGATCGTTGGTGTAAGCATGCACGGTGGTCATGAGACCGTAGTTAATGCCAACCAGATCGTTCACAACCTTGGCCGCCGGGGCCAGGCAGTTGGTGGTGCAGGAGGCATTGGAGACCACATGATGGGTCGCGGGATCGTACTGGTCATCATTGACGCCCAGCACGATGGTCAGATCTTCGTTCTTGGCGGGAGCGGTGATGATGACCTTCTTGGCGCCGCCCTTTTCGATGTGAATGTTCGCGCCGGGCTTGCCCTTGGAGGGGTTGCCGTTCTTGTCGCGGAACACACCGGTGGCCTCGATAACGATGTCGACACCTTCATCCGACCAGGGCAGCATGCCGGGATCGGTCTGCGAGAAAACTTTGATCTTCTTTCCGTCAACAACCAGATCGTTTCCGTCCACTTCCACGGTGCCGGGGAACCGGCCATAGGTGGAATCGTACTTCAACAAATGCGCATTGGTGGCGGTATCAAACAGGTCATTAATCGCAACGATCTGGATTTCCCCAGCATGTCGCTCCTTAATGGCTTTCAAAACCTGCCGGCCAATTCGGCCGAAACCATTGATACCAATTCGTACTACCATTTTATTCCTCCGTAAGTGGTATGAGTAGATTTTACCATGCCGCGACATGAGCCATGTTGATGACATAGGCCCATGGTCAGGACACGGGTTCTCGTGAGGTTGGTTCTTCCCGCGAACTTAAAGGACCAGTTCGTTCATAATACAGGTCCATGATTGCCTGCGCCAACTTGGTTGAATCGTGCCGCCAGGGTTTTTCTTTATTGGTCAGGTCGGTCTGATACAGTGAATAACTGGTTTCCAACCCTTCCTCGGGCGTCACCCAGTCCACCCCTTCGGGTAACGCGCCCTCCTGACTGCGGTTGCAGATCACCAGATCAAACACAGGATCTTTTAAATGCCGCTCAATGGTGCGAACGTGTTCTCCACATGTATACCCATCAGTTTCACCCGGTTGGGTGGCTACATTGCAAATATAGAACTTCATCGCCCGGCTGGCGCGTAATGCGTCAGCGATATCGGGCACCAGCAGATTGGGCAGAATACTGGTGTACAGGCTGCCCGGGCCAATCAGAATCAAATCCGCAGAAAGGATGGCTTTGATCGCGGGTGGGAACGCCAGCGGATTGTTGGGTTCCAACCACACCCGTTCCACCTTTCCGGGGCTGTCGGTGATCATACTCTCACCGCGCACAATGGAACCGGTCTCATCCGTATATGTGACTTCCGCCGCCAGGCGAACATCATTGAGGGTGGAAGGCATTACCTTGCCGCGTACAGCCAGCACCCTGCCTGACTCAACCACGGCTTCTTCAAAACTGCCGGTGATATCGGTGAGGGCGGTGATGAACAGATTGCCCAGGGTGTGTCCGTTGAGACCAGCCCCTGCCCCGAAGCGATATTGAAAGATCTGGGTCAGCAGCGTCTCGTCGTTTGCCAGTGCGGTCAGGCAGTTGCGAATGTCACCCGGAGGCAGCACCCCCATGTTTTTTCGCAACTCGCCCGATGAACCCCCATCATCCGCCACTGTCACAATGGCGGTCAGGTTATTGGTGTGTTCCTTCACTCCGCGCAGCAAAGCTGAAAGCCCTGTACCGCCGCCAAGGACGACGATGCGGGGGCCGCGCTCTCTTTTACGAAAAGAAGCCACGGTATCCACCAGCGGCTTTCCATTTTGAACAAACGGGGTCAGCAGCGCACGGTTCAACCCCCAGCTCCCCCATAACACCAGACCCAGGCCAATTCCACCAAAGATGATCGCCCGCAGGGTGCGGTCAAGAAAACGCAGAGACAGGAAGGAAAGGATCGGCAGCCACCATGATTCTGGCGCAGTACGATATACATCCAGCACCAGCACCGCAAACCCCACGCCAAGCAGCGTCGTTCCCGCCAGGATCACTGCCAGCCAGCGTTTAACTCCAATTCCGGGTGCGAGCCACTTAAGCTCCACCCGGATATCGCGCAATGCCCGCTGCAACCACGAAGGGGATTTCGGACGCATCGAATCAATCATAGCAGCGAATCAGGCCTTCGTCAACAAACGATATACCACCGTTGTCTGATCGTTCGGATCTCTCAATACCAATCCAGACCACCGCAGGCAATTGCCAGGCTTTTCACCATTTGATCGGCAATCTCATTAATATCAGCGCCGGGGGCTTCATCACGCACCGCGTTGATCACCTCACCAATGTGCCCGCCGTCAATATCATAAATGGAAGAGACCACCTGTTCCCAGTTGGTAAACACAGGCCCAAGTGTTTTTTCGGTTTTCTCCACCAGCCCAGGGTTTTCACCGCTGACCTTGATCACCAGTAATTTCAGCAACATTCTGTTGAACTGCTGCATTTCACGCTGCGGAGATTCACCGGGTCTGGTTTTCACCAGATGGCTGCCAAACTCAACCCCGCGCTCATGAGCACGGGCGCGCATCAACTGGGTATAGGCGTACAGCAAATCCAACTTGCGACCCAGTACGGTATTCCCCTGAGCCATCTCTTCATCGGTTGGCAGACGGCCATACATTTCATTACATGCCTTCAAGGTCGCCAACACGGCAGCCCGATCAGAATCGCCGCCTTCCTCTTCCAGAAAGCCAATAAAATGATCAAACCAGTCCCACAGGAGAGGCATGCTTTCTGCCGGCGGCAGGCTTACCCCCAGACCGCGAATATGCAGACCATCCTCAAGCCACTCCGAAAGGATCCCCGCCTGCTGGTTTGCACTGCCTGTTTGACCGCTAGACTCCATGCTGTTCCTCCTGCTTTTTGTCGTCATCAAACATGATTATACTCAGAAAAAATCCCGAGAAGCGCCAGCCCTGATTTGTTTCATAGTATAATCAGCCCATGGGCGTTTATATCGCGGTGGATATCGGCGGAACCAGAATACGTGTTGCGGTGTATCCCAAGGAAGGTCAAACACCGCTTAAGCATGAGCGGATTGCCACCCGGGGGCAGGGAACAGCCATTGAACGCCTATCCCAGTTAATTGAAAAATTATGGATACCCGATGAAGAAGTGCTTGGCATCGGTATTGCCGCACCAGGCCCCATCGATCCACGCCAGGGTGTGATCTTCTCAGCTCCAAACATCCCCGGCTGGGAGAATGTCCCCCTCGCCGGCATCATTCAGGAACGCTTTGGCGCACCCACCTATCTTGGCAACGATGCCAACATGGCTGCAGTGGGTGAATGGCGTTACGGCGCTGGAGCGGGCCACCATAATATGATCTACATTACCATCAGCACAGGCATTGGCGGGGGCGTCATTTTGGACGACCGCCTGGTGCTGGGTGAGCAGGGGCTGGCGGGAGAACTGGGGCATATCACTGTGCTCCCGGATGGTCCCATGTGCGGGTGCGGTCATCGCGGCCATTTGGAAGCCATTGCTTCCGGCACAGGCATTGCCCGCCATGTTGCCGAGCAACTGGCCGCAGGACGACATTCCGTACTCACACTTGACCCACTGCCCACATCAAAGGATATCGCCCTGGCCGCTGCCAACGGGGATGACCTATGCGTGGAAGCCATGAACCGAGCCGGTCTGTTTCTTGGGCGCGCCATGGCTGACTTTTTGCACATCTTCAACCCCACCGCCATCATCATCGGGGGCGGCGTCTCGCGCAGTGGTCCCAGCCTGTTTGATCCCATGCGCGAAGCCATCGCCCGCCATGTCATCTCACCGCAATACCTTAAAGGCCTGGTGATTGCCACCGCAGCCCTCGGAGACGACGCCGGGTTGCTTGGTACACTCGCCATGGCACGCCTGCAACACAACGAACGCCAGCTCATTCCGGACGACTGAATGTCCGTTCCTTACCAGTCGGGGGATTTCCCGTTGTAATATCTCGACTCCGTCGGCGCGACCCTGCTGTTCATCTCAACCTGAAATCCCACATCTGGTGCAACTGTTGGTCTCAGAGGCATCATATAATCCGTTACCTCAGCCCGCTCGATCGGTGACACATTTCAGAAAAAGGAGTGAACCATGCTGCAGTTGAACTTGCCAGGGCCCATCGCCAGAGAGATCCTGGACCGCGATCATGAAGTCATTTCGCCGTCTTACCCACGCGGTTATCCATTTGTGATGGACCATGGAAAAGGCTCAGAAGTTTGGGATGTGGATGGCAATCGTTTTTTGGATTTCGCCGCAGGTATTGCGGTATTATCAACCGGACACTCACACCCAAAAGTTGTGCAGGCCATAAAAGATCAGGCTGAGAAATTTATTCACATTTCTTCTGATTACTATCACGAAAACTGGGTCAGGTTGGGGGAAAGACTGAATGATATTGCTCCCTTCCAGGAACAAGCCACTTCGTTCATGACCAATTCGGGCACAGAAGCCGTAGAAGCGGCGATCAAACTGGCCCGCTATCATACCGGACGCAGCCAGTTTATCGGTTTCCTGGGTGGTTTTCATGGACGTACCATAGGCGCGGTAACCTTCACCGCCAGCAAGCCCCACTATCACAAGGGCTTTGGTCCGCTGATGCATGGTGTGGTCCATGCGCCCTTCCCCGATCCTTACCGGCCCATTCTGGCCACCCGCCCCGGGCAGGATTACGGCGAAGCTGTGGTGGAATACATTGAACACGAAATTCTCGGCCGGATTCTCGCCGCCGAGGAAGTAGCCGCTGTGCTGGTGGAACCCATTCAAGGTGAAGGCGGTTACGTGGTTCCCACCCCTGGCTTCTTCCCTGCGCTGCGTGAGTTGTGTAACAAGTACGGGATTTTGTTGATCGCAGATGAAGTTCAGGCCGGCATGGGACGCACCGGCAAGTGGTGGTCCATCGAGCAATTCGGGGTGGAACCCGATATCATTTGCAGTGCCAAAGGCATCGCCTCGGGTATGCCGCTGGGCGCCATGATCGCGCGCAAGAGCGTGATGACCTGGGCAAAGGGAACGCATGGCAACACCTACGGCGGCAATCCCATCGCCTGCGCCGCAGCCCTGGCAACCATCGACCTGATTGAGAAAGAATACATGCAAAATACAGTGGATGTGGGCACCGAGATGATTGACGCCCTCGAGGAAATGCAGATGCGCCATCCCAGCATTGGTTGTGTGCGCGGAATGGGCTTGATGATCGGCGTTGAATTCGTCAAGGACCGCGAGACAAAGGAACCGGCTGAGAAATTGCGTGACCGAATTGTTGATCTGGCTTACGAACGCGGCCTGTTGACCCTGGGGTGCGGCAAGAGCACCATCCGCATTTCACCTCCGCTGTGCATCACCAAAACCGAAGCCATGGACGGCTTGAAGGTGTTTGAAGAGGCCATCACCCTGGCTGAACAGGGAGCTTGACGATTATGCTGCCCGACTTTCGCGTTCGACAACGGGATTATTTACTGGAGATTGGGCGCGCGCTCACCCAGGAACTCGACCTCGATACGCTGCTCGGGCGCATCCTTGGAATTAGCATCGAATTGCTGGCAGGTCATGCCGGCCTGATCGCCCTGCGCTCTGAGAGCGGCGAGTGGGTGTTGAGGGTGTCGCACGGCCTGCCAGCTCCTTTTTTGCGGCTGCTTGAACCCCTGCTTTCTGACCTGACCCCAAACGAAAACGAACAGGAAGATTTCGGCCTGTCCGAGATCAACCAGTTGCTCAAGGAACTCACCTTTGCCGCCAGCCTGGGGTTGCTCACCGGAGTCGGCCTGCCCATGGTCGCCAGGGAAAGCCTGGTGGGGGTCATTTTCATTTTTCGTAATTATCCCGGCGTCTTTTCATCCAATGACCGCGCCCTGCTGAGCGCCTTTGCCAGTCAGGCTGCCATTGCAGTACAAAATGCCCAGCTATACAGCCAGGTGATGCGCGAAAAGCAGCGCCTGGACGGCTTGCTCGATTCAGCCGGTGACGGCATTTTGATCATCACCCCATCGCACCGCATCGAGCGCTGCAACCCGGCGTTTGCCCGCATGCTCGACCTTCCGGTGCAAAATATTAATGACCGCATTCATTCGGATATCATCGTGTGGGCGCAACCGCCCAACGGCATCACCCTTGAGCAGGCGCAGGCCGGCGGGTGGCCGCTGACCCCGCACGCCCAGTTGTACATTGAAGGCGACCTCAAACGCGGCAACCCAGGCACTCCTGCCCTGCCGGTGGGTATAACCTACGCCCCGTTGATGGCCGTTGACGGCGGCTTGCTGGGTGTAATCGCCACCGTGCGCGATATCACCCGTTTCAGGCAGGCTGAGGAGCTGAAAAGCACTTTCATTTCCATCGTCAGCCACGAACTAAAGACCCCTGTGGCGTTGATTAAAGGCTATGTCAGCACGCTGCGGCGCGAGGACGCCCAGTGGGATCAGGAGATCGTGGCCGATTCCCTGCAAGTGATCGAAGAGGAAGCTGACCGGCTGGGCCAGTTGATTGAAAACCTGTTGGAGGCTTCGCGTTTACAGTCGGGTGGGTTGACGTTGCAGATGACCGAGGTCAACCTGGCTGAACTGGCCACGCGCATCTCCAAGCGCCTGCAATCACAGACCACACGCCACAAGATAGAGGTGAATTTCTCTCCGGATCTGCCGCTATTGATGGTGAGTGAGGAACGGCTAGAGCAGGTATTCTCCAATCTAATCAACAACGCCATCAAGTATTCCCCGGGCGGAGCCATTCGCATCACTGCCGAGCTGCATCAGGATGTGGTGGTTGTGTGTGTTTCTGATGAAGGTCCGGGCATTTCACAGCAGGACATTCCCTACGTTTTCGACCGTTTTTACCGTTCCCCGGAGACATCACGGCGCACCAAAGGCGCCGGACTGGGACTGTACCTCACCAAAGCCATCGTTGAGGCGCACGGCGGCAGAATTTGGATCAACCCCACTCCTGGCAAGGGCGCCCAGATTTGTTTTTCCCTGCCTTTACAAAAAGAAAGCGGCCCTTCTGAATTGAACCTGGATTGATCCACAAGATTCTCCCCCTCCGGCTGTAATGTTATAATAGAACATCTTTTGAAAGAGGGAATTTTATGCCAACCACACAAACCGCCTGTCCCCGTTGCAGACAACCCGTCAGGGTGGAATACGAACAGCTATTCGATGTTGGGATGGATCCGAGCGCCAAGCAAAAGATCCTGAGCGGACAGTTTAATCTGATTAATTGCTCCAATTGCGGATTTTCCGGCCCGCTGCCCACCCCCATTGTGTATCACGACCCCGAAAAGGAGTATCTGTTCACCTACTTCCCGCCCGAACTGGGGTTGCCGGTCAATGAACAGGAACGGTTGGTGGGTCCCTTAATCACGCGCGTTACCAACAATCTACCGGCTGAAAAACGCAAGGCTTATTTGTTCCGCCCGCAGACCATGCTCACCATGGAAACGATGGTTGAGAAAATCTACGAGGGCGAGGGCATCACCAAAGAGATGCTGCAGGACCGTCAAAAGCGGTTGATGCTGATCCAGCGCATGCTCTCCACCACTCCTGATTCTCTGCCCGATGTGGTCAAGCAGGAGGACGAGAATATTGACGAAATGTTCTTTGCCCTGTTCTCCCAGATTATCGAAGTAACCATGGCGCAGGGCGATCAGCAGGCAGCCCGCGCGCTTGCCGCAGTTCAGGGCGAGATCCTCAAGAACTCCACCTTTGGCGCCCGGCTGGAAGAGCAAAATCGCGAAGCTGAAGCAGCCGTGAAGGCGCTTGAAGCTGCCGGCAAGGAAGGACTGACCCGCGAAAAACTGCTCGATCTGTTGATCGAAGCAGACAATGAGATTCGCATCAACACCATGGTCAGCCTGGCGCGCGCCGGGGTGGATTACGCTTTCTTTGAAATTCTGGCCAAACGCATTGAAGAAGCGGGCAGCGAGGAAGAAAAACAAAAGCTGACCGGTCTGCGTGAGCATCTGTTGCGGCTGACCAGCGAGATCGACAAAGCCATGGAAGAACAGGTGAAAGCCACCCACGCCATGCTGGAAGAGATCGTCGCTGCAGAGGACACCGAGGCTGCCATTCGCGAAAACGCTGAGGGCATCAACGACCTGTTTGTGCAGATTGTGCGAAGTGAATACGACAAAGCCCGCGAAGGTAACGACCTGGAACGAATGGCAAAGATCCGCAATGTAATTGAAACACTGCAGCGCCTCAGCGCTCCGCCGCCTGAGTACGCGCTGGTGGAAAAATTACTCGGCGCAGAGGACGATGCCGCTCGGCGCAAGATCCTCGAAGAAAATGCCGAAGCCGTGACGCCCCAGTTCCTTGACCTGCTCAACGGACTGTCTGCCCAGAGCCAGGAACAGGGTCAGCCGCTGGAAGTGGTCAATGGGCTGCTGTCCATTTACAACCTGGCGTTGCGCTTCTCGATGGAACGCAAGTTCAAAGGCTAAACCCGTAAGATCAAGAATAAACAAAACCTCTGCTTTTTGAACTGACCCCAAAAAGCAAGACAGAAAAAGAAAGCACCTCATGCGAGAATAGAAGCAGGAGGTGCTTTTCATATGACCGGAACCAAAGGAATGACGCATTATTCAACCGAGACGAAGTTGCTAGCC
>DAOUGC010000217.1:0-8037 GCA_034429695.1 Levilinea sp. | reverse complement strand
TCCAACCCGCTCCTCGGTTTAAAATTTATTGAATAAGACAGGGAAAATCGCGGTTAGTTTTGAACCACAAATTCAATCGGAGCAGTATCAATGCAATTGCCGGCGCGGTCACAGGCTTGCACCTGCAGGGTGTGTTTACCGGTGCGTCCCTCCCAGTTGAATACAAACGGCGCCTGGCGTTGTTCCTCCACCTGCCTGCCGTCGATCTTCCAAACCACACTTTCAACACCCAGCAAATCACTCACTTCGGCGATCAAGGAAATCGAACCGGCTTCTGAAAGGCTCACCGCCTGACCATCGGCGGGGTAAAGCACCTGCACATCCGGCGGCGTATTATCCACGGTCACCTGCAAAATGGCGGTCTGCAGCGTGGCATCCTTGCGCACCACCGTCAGGCGAACCGCATACAGGCCGTCCTCCAGGGTGGTGGTGTCCCATTGCGCCAGCAAGCCGCCTGTGATCGGTTGGGCACTGTCCTGCCCAACCTGCAACCATGTGCGCGGGTTAAGCCCCTGCCCCACCTGTATGCGGTAACTGGAGAACGACTCACCGGCGGCATCACCGCGGATCTCCACCACCCCACTGACAGATGAGAAAATGGCCGGGTCCTGAATACGCACCCCCGGCTGCATGGCAGGCGCCTGGATCACGTCGTAGCCGTCGGGGGGCAGGTCAACGCCAGTAGCACGCGCCCATTCCAGCGCCTCGCGCGGGGGGATCATGAAGGTTTCCTCGTCGATCAACTCCAGTGGGGTGAACACTGTGGCAAGCAGCCGCGTCTCGCGGTTGATCTGCACGGTGCGGTACAAATTGTCGTATTCCACCGGCTCACTGCCCGACAGGAACACCTCTTCCACAGTGGTTGGGCAATCCACCGTTGGCAACTTGCCGGATGGATCGCAAACCACAACCGTTGAAATGCCATCCGGACGGGTCCAATCCTGCACGGGCAGGCCCGTATGCATGTACTGCATCATGGCGTGCCACACACCGGCGGGGTAAAGCGGGTCGAGCGCCCGGGTGGAACCAGCACGGTCGCCCATCCATACCACCAACATGCGCTGCGGGGTGTAGCCGGCGGACCACGCCTCACCGGCGCTGGCGCCCACCTTGGCGCCCACCGGCCGGCCAATCTCCAGTGGATTGGGATACCCCAGTGTCAACCAGCGCGCGGTTTCATCGCTCAGCACACTGTGCACCAGGTAAGCCACCTGCGGGCTCACCAGTGAACGCGGCTGGCTTTCCTGCCACTGATACCACGTCCCGCGTATGTCATCTTCGACACGCAAAGCAAGCACCGGTTGAACCGCCAAGCTCCCCTGAATGTTCTCACCGGGCTGGCTGCCCAGCCGGGCAAAAACACTGTAGGCCTGCCCCATTTCCAGCGGATTGATGCTTCCGCCTTCATACAGCAGCGCCCCTGGCCGGGCGGGGTCAGGATAAAGCGCCAGTCCAAGCGGTTCTGACAGCGCGTACACCGTGGCAGGCCCCACCTGCTGCAGCAGTGTTTCCACCGGCGAGAGAAAATCATTGGCAATTGCCATGCGCAAGCGTTGCGGCCCATGATATTTGCCGTCGCGGTTGGCGGGCAGGCGGTCAATATCAACCACCTGCAGGGTGATCCCCTCTTCACCGGTTGAAGGCGGAATGTCCCACACCAGGCTGGCAGGGCTCATGCCGCGCGCAAACGCGGTCATGGCAATAAATGGAGTCAACATACTCCCGGGCTGGTGACCCAGCAGCAAGCCGCCTTCGCCATCCAGGCTGGTGTCGCCCAGCAAAGCCAGCACCTGACCAGTCTGCAGGTCAATCACCGCGCTTGAGGTGGACAGGTCGGCGGTTTCCGTCATTTGTGATGGCGGCAGGGTGGGCAGCAGGCGTGCGGCAGTGCACGGCTGACCGTCCACTTCAACCACATCCGATTCCCCGCCGCTCAAACGGCGTAACTGGGTCAGTGATGTGCAAGCCAGTTGCACCTGCAGATCATAATCCAGGGATGTGATGATGCGCAGTCCACCGCGCTGGATCTGGCGCGCGCCAAAACGATCCGACAGGCGCGCAATGACCTGGGCGGCGTACGCACTGGCAAGCGCCTCGCTGCGCTGCTGCGGAGGATCAGCGAACACCAGCGTGGTGCGCACAGCGCGGTCATAATCCTCAAGGCTGATCAGTCGGGCGTACAGCAACCGTTCCAGCACAACCTGCTGGCGTTCCACCGCGGCAGATTGCGCGTCAATTGGGTTGAGCGCCGGTGTCTCTGAGACCGCCACCAGCAGCGCGGCTTCTTCCAGTGTCAGGCTGGTGGCCGGTTTGCCAAAGTAAAGCATGGCGGCTGCATCCGCTCCGTAAGCCAGGTGGCCGTAATCTGCACTGTTGAGATACCATTCCAGCACGCGCGTGCGTCCGTAAACGGCAGTCATCTGGGCAGCCAGCAGGCGCATGCGCAGGCTGCGGCGCAACCCCGGTGCTTCACCACTCAGCAGTAGATCATCCGCCAGACGTTCTGCGATGGTATGCGGGGCTTCATCCAGCAGATAACGGAAGGAAAAACCAGGTGAACGCCAGAAGCCGGGATCCTGTGAAGCGATGGTGGTTTGCACCAGTTGCGGCGAGAAAAATTCCGGCTGATCAGGGTCAAGGGGGAGATAACGGCGGGGAATACCCGGGTTCTCAAGGGTGTGAAGCACGTGCTCACCGCTGCGATCATACAGGCGGGTGGGTTGCATGAAGATGCCATCTTTGGGATCAAGCAGGTGTTCCACCAGCCGGATGGAAGGCAGATCAGCGGTGAGGGCGGTGTAAGCCAGGCCAATCAGGGCGACGATCACCACCAACCCGAGCGAAGCCAGCGCCGTCAGCCCGATGCCTGCCCGGCTGGCACGCCCAGATGCGCTCCGCCTGCGGCGTGAAGCGCGCAACTTGCGCCGATTGATCAACAGGGGAACAGGAGAAACGGGCAACGAAGAACCTCAGGGCCTGGTGGTTGGGGTGGGAGTGGAAGTGGCTTTTTTAGGGGTTGGGGTGGCGGTTTTACCCGTGGCGGTCGGGGTGACTTCAACCGTCGGGGTGACGCCCAATCGCTGTCTGGCTTGCTCCAACCATTCCTCAGGCAGATCCACATCCTCCAAGGCCAGCAGGATGGTATAGTCACGCAGGGCAGCGCGTTCCTCGCCCAACCCGTCAAGGGAAAGGGCGCGCCAGTAAGTCATCTCAGCCTGTTGCAATTCCGTCTCATTGTAAGCATCAGCCAGGTTAAATTGCTGGTAAGCCGCGCCGAACTCTTCCTGCTGCATGTAAGCCTGGCCCAGCAACATGTGTTCTTCAAAAGAACGACTGTCAATGCGTTGTGCGGTTTCGAGATCATCCACCGCCTGCTCAATATCGCCATTTTCGAGGTGCATTTTGCCGCGTTGAACGTACGCGCGCCAGGCAAAACGGTTGGTTTTGAGGGCACGGTCAAAGGCATCCAACGCTTTGTCGGTATCACCGGCAGCCGCGTAAGCCTGCCCGAGCCATACCAGGGCGGTGTCGTCTTCCGGTTCGTACAGCGTGTAGATCTCAAGCAGCTCAATGGACTGCCCCGGCTGGTCCAGTTGGGTGTACACCTCAACCAGCAGGCGGTAAGCCGGCAGGAATCCGCGGTCCAGTTCGTACGCCTGTTGGGCGCTTTGCAGAGCGGGTTCCATATCCTTTAACGCCAGGTGGGCGCGGCCACTCAGGTAATGATATAAAACCGAGTTCGGCGCAAGCTCTTCCACCGGAGCCAGGGTTTCAAGCGCAACCTCAGGGCTGCCCGCATCGATTTGAATGGTGGCCAGTTCCAGCCGGGCTTCGTACAGGTTGGGATCAAGCGAAATGGCGCGGTTAAGCTCGCTCAGTGCCTGCCCGCGCGAGCCGGATGGGGCATCCAGTTCGTTGCGCGCCAGCCCCAGGTGAGCCGGGGCAAAATTTTCATCCAGCGCCAGGGCATTGCGGTAGGCTTCTTCAGCCTGTCCGTACTCACCCATTTGACGATACGATTCACCGATCAGGTAATGCAGATCAGGAGAGTTGGGTTCAGCACGCAGGACAAAATTGGCGTACTGAATGGCCCCCTCCCAATCGCCGCCATCATAACTTCGCATGGCAATACGAAAGTTTTCGTCCGCCGGATGCTGGGTGCTGACGTACATGGGTGTGGGGGTGTAATGCAGATTAAGATATTCAGCCAGAGGCGGCAATTCCTGCCCATCGGTCTGGGCGGTTTGTTCATCCCCTGCCTGGGTCGCTTTGGGTAAAAAGGTGGGTGAAGGTCCTGCTGTGATGAGCAGATAATTGCCGCTTGAGACAGGGCGTTTGCGGACCAACCCCCCAATGACACCTGCCGCCACCAATCCTAGTACCACCAAACCTGCCACCCCCACCAGAGCCACCTGCTTCCACTTAATGGGGCTGCGTTCGGCTGGTTTGGCGATCTGCGGCAAACTGGCGCGCCAGTTGCGGCGTTGAAGTTTTTCTGGGGCAGCCAGGCGTTGATCCGGTTTCGCCGCGCCCAGCATGATCAACCCGCGTCGGGCGTCTGTGTTATCAGGGTCCAGCCTGAGCACTTCCTTAAGGCAATAGATGCGCTCGCGCTGGCTGTCCACCACGGCGCTCATCCACAACCAGTAATCGGCGCGGTTGGCGTCACGTTTGATCAGGCGCGTGAGCAAATCGCGCGCCCGAGCCCGGTCGCCGGTTTGAATGGCAAGCATGGTTTCCTGAAACATGGAATCGTCCAACGCCATGCCATCAGTTTAGCACAGGCAGGCAGGAAACGGCAAGAAAACCGCGCCTGTGGCGTTTTGACAAAGTTGAAAGGCTGGCAGACAACGGATTTGGGTGGATAAGACCTGTAGGGCAGGTTGAGAAAGCATCGCGCCAGGTAGGGTGGGCTGATGCTTTCTCAGCCCACCATTTGTTGATTGCACCGCCCAGATACAAAAATCGCCAGCAAGAGTCCATATCCCTGAAATCCGTTGTCAGAACACCCCCTCCGTGCGAATGCGCGCGAGAGAAATCTTGCTGGATGCCCGGATTCCTCGCGCATTCGCCCACCTCCCCCATCGAAAAGAACGTCGATGGGGGAGGAGAATGACGTGCCCCACGCCAACCTTCATCGAGATTTGTAGGGGACGGGCGGGAGGAAGCGCGTGAATCGACCCTGACAGGTACAGCCCGTCCCGCCAAAATGACCGTTTTCGGCGCACGCCGTGCGCCGCCACAAAAATCAGTGGGTAGGATGGGTCGCCAGCTTCGCTGGCGCGGCGTTCTTCCAGCCCACCGATTTTTGTTTTCACCGCCCAGATGCAAAAATCGCCAGCAGGAGTTTGAATCCAAATCCGTTGTCAGCTTCCCAGCCCACTCTGTCATTATTGCCATGCCAAATGGGAGGTCAATCCTCGTTTATAATGCAGGCATGGCAATCTCATCCTTTTCCGCGCGTCTCACCTTGGGCTGCTTGTGCCTGGTTCTGCTGGCGGGTTGTGCCGCTCCCGGCTCACCCAGCCCCTTGCCGTCACAAGCCGCGCAGCCCAGCGCCACCCCGCCGCAACTGCGCCCCTGGCTGACGCCCACCGGCAATCAGCCGCAAGTGGATGAAAGCGGCGCCGTGCTGGACACCCCCTTGCCATCCCCAACCGCCACTCCGCAAACCCATGTGGTACAGGCCGGTGAGGATATGGGCGGCATTGCCTACCGCTACGGAATCACCCTGCAGGCGCTGCGTGACGCCAACCCGGATGTTGACCCGTACAGCATGTCGATTGGCCAAAGCCTGATCATTCCAGCGGCAGCCGCGCCCTCGCAGGCAGGCGGCACCCCCCAACCCACACCGGTGGGCATTCAGGTGAGCGGCTCCGGGTGCACCCCAACCGCCGAGGGCGGCGCGTGGTGCTTTGCGCTGGTGGCAAACCCGCAAACCGATGCGTGGGTGGAAAGCATCGTTGCGCGCTTTATCGTGACCAGCAGCGATGGACAAAATCACGAGCAGGCCGGGCCTGCCCTGCTGGATGTGGCCGGACCGGGGGAAAACCTGCCCGTTGCCGTCTACTTCCCGCCCTCCCTGGCCGCCCCGCAAAGCTGGGGGGTGGAGATCCTGTCAGCGCTGCCGCTCACCGACCCGGCTGCGCGTTACCTGCCCGCGCGGGTGGAGGATCAGCAGGTCAACCTGTCCTCTGACCGCACCACTGCCCGTGTGACCGGCAGGGTGATCCTGGAAGGCGAGGGCGAAGCGGCATCCGTGTGGGTGGCTGCCGCCGCACTGGATGCCAGCGGACGGGTGATTGGCGCACGGCGTTGGGAAAGCAATACTCCCCTCACTGCAGGAGGGGAGCTGGATTTTGATTTCGCAGTTTACGCCGCCTGGGGAGCCATCGAACAGGTGGTGCTGACCGCTCAGGCCCGGCGTTAGATTTTTCCCGCTTACCGATGATTCCAGATCAGGTATGTTTCTGAGAAGCACTCCGGGTCAGAGGCCATCTGATCCAGACACACGCGATACATTACTATCGAGCCATTATCCACGCCGTCAATGGGCGGAATCTGAATGCTGACCCAACCGTTTGCGCCGGTGGGTGGGGCGTAATACACCAGCTCGCGCCCATCGGGCAGCGTCAACGTCACCGTGGCGGTCACGTTCGGCACCGGCTCCATGGTGTGGCGCTTGTAAACCAGCATGTACAGCGTCTGCGCTTCATTTGAAGCAACCTGCGCCTTGTCTTCGCTGACCTGCACGCACAGGCTGTTATCCACCTCAGGCGCATCCACCGGGTCGATTGGGTTGGCCGGGATGGTTTTGCTATATTCCAGCCCCAGTGAAGCCAGGCGTGTTTGCTGCCCCGGGGCAGCCTCTGCATCATATTCCAGACAGTAATTCTGGAAACACTGGCGCGCCAGCAACCTGCCATCGCGCTCAAAACGCATCGGCTCTGAGATCGGCTCGCCTGATTGTTCAATACCGCCGTGCTGGGCAATAAACTCATCAAACACCAGCGGCACATGATAACCCAGATCGCCGCCCTGCACCGGGCGGAAGATCATGCCATCACTTTTGTCATATATGCTGGGACCAGGGGCTGACGCCGGCATGTTCATGGTGATCGCAAGCTGGCGGAAATGTGCCAGGGAGGGACTGTCTGCCGGGGAATAGACCAGCACCGTGGTGTAGAGCTGTTCCATGCTGCCGTCAACGGTAATGCGCGGCTCACCCAGCGGTTGCCCAAACACGGCTTCGCCGCCCATCCGGTTGAGCACCTCGGCATAAGGTGTGCTAAAGTGCTGGACAGAACTCGTCCAGGTGAGAGTATAACGATTAAAACCATTGCCATTGGGATTGAAACACAAGCGGGCTTTTTCGGTATCCTGACAGATCAGGGAATCTGCCTCATAAGCCTCAGAAATGATTGCGCCGAGAACTTCCTGTCCCCCGTTGGAATGATAAAAACTAACCAGGCGAGAATCTGGAGTCATTTGTCCAATTGGCGCAGTTTCCTGGGGCTGCATGGGGGGCGCAGAACAGGCGCTCAGCAAAAACACGAGCGCAATCGTACAGCGCTTCCACCACTCCAGACGAACCAATCGGTTAATCATGATCTCCATCTCAACGGTCACGCCGGAGGAAAGAGGACGGCTTAACAAACTCACTACTCATCATAAGTATAGTATGAAAACCCATAATGTTGGTTGCGGAGGAATCATTGATGCTCCCCCGTGCGTGAATCGCGGAATCCAATCATGGCGTCTCTCTGCAGAGCGTTTGGCAGGCAACCGGTCGAAATGAGATGGCGATGTTAATGCCGGGTCGTGATGACGGCGCACAACGGGAATCTCTAGCGAATCAATTTCATTGTACATCAAAAATTTTACAAAGCAACCCTTAAATCAAGATGTGTTTGTCCCAAGAACGGTTGGCGAAAAGGCGAAAATCGGTCGAGGCACAATGCGAACCTGAGGACAACGACGAGCTAGTTCACACCCACACCCGCCACCATCAACCCACTCGCCATACCTGGCCAGTTC
>DAOUGC010000216.1:0-10981 GCA_034429695.1 Levilinea sp. | reverse complement strand
CCACATCTGTACCGTGGTATTTTCCCAGGGGGTGGGCATATTTCCTCATTCGATTGGCACCATGCCTTTCCCGAATCAACAGCCGCGATTAGCAGATCCACAATACCGTCAGGATCGGGTATGGGCGCAGCCCCATAAGGATCTTGCCAGGGGGTGGGTGTATTCCCTCTCAATATATTGCGCGCCCCCACAGGAAAGGTTATACTTGGTACGGCTTGTTTTCTGTACGTACGACGAAGCAATTCGTCTTGCAATATACAAACTCAGCGGAGGAAATTGATGGACACCACAATTGAATCAATCATCGGACAGGAAGTCCTTGACTCGCGCGGCAACCCCACCGTGGAAGTTGAAGTCATCCTGGCAGACGGCAGCTTTGGTCGCGCCGCAGTCCCCTCAGGCGCTTCAACCGGCGTGCACGAAGCCCTGGAAATGCGCGACGGCGACAAGAAACGCTACGGCGGCAAAGGCGTGCTCAAAGCCGTTGACAACGTCAACACCCAGATCGCCGACGCTTTGATTGGCTGGGACGCGCTGGAACAGATGGCCATTGATCAGGCCATGATCGACCTCGACGGCACCCCCAACAAATCCAGCCTGGGCGCCAATGCCATCCTCGGTACCAGCCTGGCAGTTGCCAAGGCTGCCGCAGCCGCCCTTGGCCTGCCCCTGTATCGCTACATCGGCGGTGTGTATGCCCACGTACTGCCCGTGCCCATGATGAACATCCTCAACGGCGGCGCGCACACTGCATGGCAATCCACCGACGCCCAGGAATTCATGGTCATGCCGTTTGGCGCTTCCTCCTTCGCTGAAGGCCTGCAGTGGGGCGCTGAGATCTACCACGCCCTCAAGAGTGTGCTCAAAGCCCGCGGTTACATCACCCTGGTTGGTGATGAGGGTGGTTACGCCCCCGCGTTGAAAGCCAACAGCGAAGCCGTTGAAGTCATCCTCGAAGCCATCGAAAAAGCCGGTTTCAAGGCTGGTCGCGGTGAACAGGTTGCCATTGCGCTCGACCCCGCCGCCTCTGAACTGTACGACGAGGAAACCCGCCGCTACAACCTGCGCAAGGAAGGCCGCACCCTCAGCAGTGAGGAAATGGTCGGCTTCTGGAAGAACTGGGTCGATCAGTACCCGATTGTGTCCATCGAAGACGGTCTGGCCCAGGACGACTGGGAAGGCTGGCAGTTGATGGTGGCTGAGATGGGCGACCGCCTGCAGATCGTTGGTGATGACCTGCTGGTCACCAACCCCGAGCGCGTGCGCCGCGCCATCAAGGAACGCGCCGCCAACGCCCTGCTGGTCAAGCTTAATCAGATCGGCTCGCTGACCGAGACCATCACCGCTGTGGAAACCTGCCACCGCGCCGGCTGGCGCGCCGTCACCTCGCACCGCTCCGGCGAGACCGAGGATGCCACCATTGCTGATCTGGCTGTGGCGCTCAACACCGGCCAGATCAAGACCGGCGCCCCCGCCCGCTCTGACCGTGTTGCCAAGTACAACCAGCTTCTGCGCATCGAAGCCGAACTGGGCGACTCTGCCCGTTACGCCGGCTGGGATGCTCTTTCCATCAAGCGCTAGACAAAGCCCTTCGCAAGAAACCACAACCCCCGGGGATGCTCCCCGGGGGTTGTTTCTTCCCATTCCCTCTGCGGTTAATGATCAGATCATATTGACCCAGATGAAATGCTCCAGGTCGTCAATGGCCTGTTCCTTCTCGCTGATCAACTGTTTGACCACATCGCCGATCGAGATCAGGCCCTTCAACATGCCGTCCTTCACCACCGGCAAATGCCGAAAGTGACCCTGTGACATGAGCGCCATGCACTCCTCCAGCGGGCGATCAGGCCCGATCACATAAACAGGCGTGCTCATCAGGCGGCTCACCGGCGTCCCCAGATCCACATCAGGGCTGGCAGCAGCGCGGCGCGCAAAATCCCTTTCAGAGAAGATGCCCACAATTCCACCCGGCGCTCCCGTTCCGGGCTGCACCACCAGCAGTGCTCCAATGTGTTCCTTTGCCATCAATTGCAGCGCCTGCATCAACGGGGTATCCGGCCCCACCGAGAAAACGCGCGTACCCTTTGTGTCCAGCAATGTTTGTACGGTCGCCATGTCGCCCTCCTGCTACTCGATCACCTGGGTGCCCAGGATGTAGTTTTCCAGCCCTTTGATGGTGGTATCCTTCTCGCTCAATATCCAGTCCACCACATCGCGGATGGAGATGATCCCCACCAGTTTCCCATCTTCCAGCACGGGCAGGTGGCGGATGCGCCGGGCCGTCATGACCGTCATGCACTCTTCCACGGTCTGTTCAGGGCTGGCAAAGTAAATGGGGTGGGTCATCATCTCGCGCACGCGCACGTCCAGGCAAATGCACTCGGTCTCAGCCACCTTGCGGGCGTAGTCACGCTCCGAAAAGATGCCTTCGATCGTCCCATTATTGATGACCAGCACCGCCCCCACCTTCTTTTCTGCCATCAATTGCAATGCCGAGACCACACTGGTTTCGGGCGTCACCGACCAGACGGGGCCTTCCTTTTCGGCGAGAATATTTTTGACAAAAGCCATGATTCCTCCCAGAGCCAGGCAAACTTAATCAAGTAATGCCACTAACATTGTCATAATAATTATGACGGATTCAACCAGTGAAGTCAAGCGAGGCAGGCAGGGGTGAGTGAAAAATCGTCATTCAGGGGGAGGGGAGGCATCGCCCGCGAATAAAAAAACGGATGACAGCAGATACAGGCTGTCATCCGTCGCCAGGCAGGTAAACGCTGCACCGGTTTATTCTTTACATAAAAGGAGGATTTCCCTGGCAATGGCTGCGTTGACGTAAAAATGTTCCTGTAGAAAAGCCAGGATCGCCAGCGCCGATTCGCGATTTCTTTCATAACCCTGCATCCAACCGGCGGCGTGTCCTGCCATTTCGGGATGGCGGTCTTCAAAACGCCGTTCGAGCGCGAATTCATCCCGCAACCCGGGTTGCCCAATACTGGTTGATTCGATCAACTCCAGCAGCCGGTCCACCGCATATCCCTGGATAAAGCGCATCGCCGAAAGATGCTCGCCGCGCCGCTCACGCGCCATACCCACATAGAGATTGGTCAACGCTTCCCCCACCAGCCACTCCTGATCCCGTTTGGGTTGACCGGAGCTTTTATATACCGGCTGGCTGATCGTTTCCGGCACATGCGCCTGTTTCCACACAATCCGCCCTGCTGAGAACGGGATGGTCACAAGTTCATCGGGTTCAAAAACCGCAAACTCGCAAAAGACCCCATCCTCAAACAGCAATTTGTACCCATCGGCGGTGTTGCGAAAGGAATACGCAATGGGGCAGAGTGAACCCAGCCAGTCAAGATTATCCAGGAAAGCCTGCTTTTGCCCCGGCTCGACGATGGCAAAAAAGTCGAGATCCGAATACCCGTCAAGCCGTTCCATATCAAGCCCAACCGACCCCAGACCGATCAGCGCCAGAGCGTGACCGCTGCGTTGCAGGGACTGCCCGATTTCATCCAGGCGTTTCAGAAGTAATTCTTTTTGCATGCACGCTATTCCGGCAGCTTAAAACCAACACCCTGTGGAATGGCCGCTTCCACCAACCCGCGCAGTTCTTCACGCAAACCATCCTCCATGACGGGCCGTTGCCATGCCGCTTCCAGTTCATCGGCGCGGCGGCGGGCACGCTCAAAAGCGCTCAAAGAGCCGCCGTCCTGCCATGCGCGCAGGCTGCCGCGATCCATTGCCTCCGAGGGCAGGCGCTGCTCACCCTTGAACAGGCTGCGCGTGGCTTTTTGCTTGAGAAAATCCGCCCTGTGCTCAAAACCAGCGTAGAACTCCAGCGCCAGGGTCTCGGTGGGCAGCCCCACGCCGCGCAACATGCGCTGCGTCATGCCGATGATCTCGGCGTCCAGCACCAGCTTTTCCACCGACTGGGCGGCAAGGAAATCCAGCATCCCTGCGCCGGAGATCATGTTGATGCCCGCCTGTGCCCCCACCAGCGCGGTCATGCCGCTTTCCAGCCCGGCTTGCGCATCCAGGATTTTGGCATCCGAAGCGCACAGATAAGTGTGGGTCGGCAAGCCAAAGCTTTTGCCCACCTGCGCAAAAGCCGCACCAATCATGGCCGTCTCCATGGCGCCCATCGGGGTCGTGCCGCGGCGCATGTCAAAGATGGCGGGCGCACCGCCCCACACAATCGGCGCGCCGGGGTTGGCAAACTGGTGAATGCAAATCCCAGACAGGCTCTCGGCGGCGTGTTGCACCACCGAGCCAATCAACGTCACCGGTGAGGCGCTGCCAGCCAGCGGCATGGACACCATCTCAGCCGGCACCCCAGCCCGCGCCAGATCGATCAGATTTTGCCCTGCGAACTCGCTCCACATCAACGGTGGGGTGGGACAAACATCAAAGACCGCGCGCGGTTTCTCAGCCAGCTCACGCGCGCCGCCCGCTGCTGCCTGCAACATGCGGATCATCACCAGCGTACCCTCACGGGTAAAGCCGCCCGTCACCACCGGTTTGGAGGAATGGCTCATCACCAGCCACAACCGGTAAAGATCAGCGATTTCTGACGGTGCATCCGAGCAAATCAGCGCTGTGGACTGGGCGGCGTACTCAGGCAGCATCTCCACAACTTTTAGCAGCCGCACCAGGTCAGCCGTGAGTGCAGGCCGATGTTGCAGCGTGTCAGGGTCCAACACGTTCAGCCCGGACGAACCGGGGTCAAAATGCACCGCATCCCCACCATATTGAACACACCGGTTTCCAGCCAGATCATGCAAATAAAAACAATCAGGGACAGTATCGAGCGCAGCACGCACGACTGCTTCGGACAACAGGACGACATCACCAGTGCCCGGCTTTGCGCCGTGATCGAGCAACAATTGCCGGGCTTCCGGCTGCATCACCCTTACACCCACCGTTTGCAGCAACTGAAAAGCCTCCTGCTGTACGCGGGTAACGGTGTCAGTGGATAGTAACGATAGCATGGGCATAAAATTATTCCTGTCCCGCTCAGGCGGCTTCAATGATCCGCAGCAGACCGGCATCCAGTGCGGGGTCCAGCGGCAGCGGTTGGTGCGTGTTGAGCAGTTCCAGCGCGCGAGCCCGCGCCCACTGGCGCGCGCCGTCACCTTTTTCCTCCCACTCGGTGTGCGAGCGGCGGTCGAACAGGCGCGGCAGCCACAGTTCGCGCATGTGCGCACGGGTGTGTTTCTGCGCCATGAAATGACCACCCGCTCCCACCCCGTTGATCACCTCCAGCGCCAGGGATTCCTCATTTACCGGTATCCCACGCAGCATGTGCGCCATCAGGTCAAAGATCTCGCAATCCATCAACATCTGTTCATAAGACCAGATGCGGCTGCCGTGCAGCAGGCCCACCCCCAGCAGCATGTCAGCGCGGCTGGCGGTAGCCATGAAGGTTGACATGGAATTTTCAATGCCAGCCTGCCAGTCGGGCTGGTGCGCGCCGGTGGCGAATGAACCCATGCTCAAGGGCACGTGGTAATACTCAGCCAGGGCATTGGTGGCAGCACCGAACAGGAAATCCTCCGGTCCGCCGCCGGTATAACCGCCGGTGCGCAGATCCATGGCGGTTTGCGCGGCAGCGTAATACACCGGCGCGCCAGGGTGGGCAAGCTGGATCATGGCAAGCGCCGAGATCACCTCGGCATTGCCCACCACCAGCGTGCCAGCCAGCGTGGCAGGTGCGGTGGATGCCGCCGAAGCCATGGTCATAAAACCCACCGGCAACCCGGCGGCTGCCGCAATCAATGCGGCGTCCAGGCTGCCGCCATCCTGCCCAAGCGGGGAGGCGGTGCATTGCATGATCGAAAGCAGCGGACGTTCACGCAGTGCATCAGCGCCGCCCGCCATGAGTTCAGCCATCCTTACCGCGGCATGGGCTTCGCGTTCGGTATAAATGCTTTCAGTTTGAACGTGCTTGCTGGAATTTTGCCAGATGGCGCGCAGTTCGTACAGCGAGCGCGTCTCAGGGGGCATGTCCTGGGCTGAGACAGCCACCCAGTGAAATCCCACCTGCGGCAACGCGTCTGCCACACGGGCGATATCCGCCACATCCTGCAGGCAGGAACGCCGCCGTTCGCCGCTATGCAGGTCGATCACCTCAACGCCACAACCGTCTGTACCGGCATAGGTATTAAGCCCATCCAGCGGCAAATCGAGCGCAGGGTCGCGCGCTGCAAGGGTGTACACCGGAGGCGCACTGCTCAGCGCTTTTTCAACCAGATCAGGCGCGGGACGCACCATGCCGCTGGAGCGGTCCACCTGCGCGCCGTGCGCTTCCCACACATCCAGTGCCGCCTCAGAAGGAAAGCGCACCCCTGTGGCGTGCAATACTTTCAGCGTGGCCTGATGAATTTGCTCAACATCTGTTGGCGAAAGCACGTTAAGATCAATACCCTTGTTGCGGGCGGAAAGGATCTGGGTGGCTGGCATGGTTTTATAATCCTCAGGCCGCCAGCAGCTCGCGCGCCAGTGCAACCGCACTCACCGCGTCTTCGCTGTAACCATCAGCGCCGATCTCTTTTGCCCAACTGGCAGTCACCGGCGCACCGCCCACCATCACCTTCACTTTGCCGCGCAAACCAGCTCCCTCCAGCGCCTGAATGAACTCGCGCTGGCGCACCATGGTGGTGGTCAGCAGCGTGCTCAATCCCACCAGGTTGGCATTAACTTCGCGCACGGTATCCATGAAGCGCGCCACAGGCACATTGACCCCCAGGTCATACACTTCAAATCCTGAGGCTGAAAGCATGGTCCCCACCAGTGTCTTGCCGATGTCATGAATGTCGCCCTCCACGGTGCCGATCACCACTTTTCCGGCCACCTCGCGCGACGTTCCCCGGCGGGTCATCTCCGGTTCCAGCACGGCAATCGCGGCTTTCATCGCCTCGCCTGCCATGACCAGCTCCGGCAGAAACATTTCCCCGCAGGCAAACTGGTCACCCACGTGGTTCATGCCGGGCACAAACCCCTTATTAATCGCATCCAGTGGGTCAATGCCCTGATTGATCGCTTGCTGGGCCAACCGGGCGGCGTCATCGGCCTCCCCGGCAATCACGCTGTCTGCCATCGCTTTCAGTAGCAACTCCATCAAGGCGCTCCTTTCAAACTGCTATGGTTATGATGTAGGGTTGGTGTAGCGTACCTGGGTCTCGTCCACGCTGGCATTGATCACCAGCACGTCCTGCCACAGGGGCGAAAACTGTTCCACAAACTGTTCGTGGGCAGGGTGTCGGTAATAAGTATCGATCTCCATTGGGGTATCAAAGGTCAGATAGTGAAAACTATCCCACCCGGGTGTACTCCCATTATCCCCTGGCAGGGTTGCGCCGTCCCGATAGGAGCGAATGCTGGGTATCTGGCGCGCCAGGGTACGAAAAGCAGCCACCATTTCCTGGCGCTGCTCTGGGGTGACTTCAGTTTTGAAACGAAAACAAACAACCCGCTGACAGGACATGACTTTTCCTTCCAGAATAAATGATCATCAGCATGATCTCCCCCAACCTTCCAGATGAAACCCCGGAACTGCCGGTTTCATGGTTCAGGTTTAGATCACAGCCTGCTTCAACACTTTCAAAGCGTTATCCAGCAGTTCCATATCGGCTTGCGCGCCCATGTGACCCAGGCGGAAGACCTTGCCCGCCAGCGGGCCATAACTGCCGCCCACGGCAAGCCCGCCAGCGCGCAGGCTGGCGTCAAACTGCTCCCACGGGATGCCAGTCGGCACTTTTACAGCGGTTACAGTGGGCGCACAAATGGCATCAGCCGCCGGGAACAGCTCGTAGCCCATTTCCACCAGGCGCGTACGGCAGGCGTGCGCCACCATCTCATGTCGCGCAAACGCTGCTTCCAAACCCTCATCCAGCACACGGCGGGCAGCCACGTTCAACGCAGCCAGTCCGTGCCAGTACGGCGTGTAAGGGAAGTAGAAATTTTCAACCGCGGTGCGGAAGGGCAGCAGGGCGTCATAACCAGGGTAAGCCACTTCGGTGATAACCTGCCATGCGCGCGGGCTGATGGCCACAAACGACATGCCCGCCGGGGCAGACAACGCCTTTTGGGTACCCCCCAGCATCAGGTCCACCTTCCACTCATCGGTCAGCACCGGAGCGCCAGCCAGGCTGGCGACAGCGTCCACATAAAACAAGGGCACGCCGTGCATTTCCTTTAACTGTCCCAATCCACCCAGCGGGTTAAGTGTTCCAGAAGGCGTTTCGCAATGCACCGCAGTGATCATTTTGGGCTGAAAACTGACAATCTCAGCCTCCACCGCGCTCAAGTCGTAGGGCAGGGTTTGATCGTATTCATACCCCACCGTTTTCACCTCTGCGCCAATCGCCCGCGCCATGTCGCCGATGCCGTAGCCAAACACCCCCGTGCCCACGGCAAGCACGCGGTCACCAGGTTTTAGACAGCTTTTCAACGCCGCCCACAGCGCCAGCATGCCTTCGCCGCTCAGTATCGCCACCTGGTTTTGCGTCGCCAGAATGGTCTGTAATTGAGCCTCGGTTTGCTGGTAAAGTTCGAGGAATTCGGGTTCCAGGTCGGATGAGCCAAAATCTTCGGTGTAGGCGTTCAAGATCTCCTGCGGAACACTCACCGGACCCGGTACCATTGGAATTGGATAAGTTTTCATGGATCACCTGAAATAAAAGACTGACGGGAACAACCCGCGAAGTGGTTCTATTGTATCTTAACCGGAGAAACAAACAAAACGGCTGCATTGCCAGGTTGAACATCGGTCAGGGCAATGAATCATCTGCTTTCCCCTGCGCTGCGAGGTTCAATCATGCCCGTCCGCTCAACGAAAACCGCAGATGACGCACTGGATCACAGATAAAAATCCGTGGTCATCGGCGCCACCTGCGGCAATTTGGTTGACAGGTTTGTTTCTACAACCCGCGGATCACCCCCAGCACTTCGCTGTTATCAGGATAATCCTTCATGTTTTCAGCGTAGTGGGCATAACGGATAAGCCCTTCAGCATCCACCACCAACATGGCGGGCATGCGGCCCATCTTTAACAGATTGACTTCCTGACCGTACAGGGCAGCCACGTTTGAGCCAGGGTCAGCCAGGCCAACCATGGGGAGTTCCTGATCGCACCAGTAGGTCTGGAAAGCGGTCAGCGAATCAGGTCCGAGCACCAAAATCTCGGCGTTCAAGGCAGTAAACTGTTCATAGTCACGGCGCAACTGCGCCAGGTGCTGGCGGCAGTACGGTCAGACAAACCCTCGATTGAACACCAGCAGCACCGGTCTGCCGCGGTATTCTTTTAACGATACGGAACGACCATTCGTATCCGTCAGGCTAAAATCAGGGGCCATTTGCCCGATAAACGTATCAGTTCGTGATGTCATTGACAAAACCCTCCACTTCTTTCAAAAATTCCACGGGACATTCCTCATGCGCCAGGTGACCACAGGCCGGGATCACCACCAGACGCGCCCCAAGGAAGTACTCTGCATTTGCCACTGTGGCCGCGGTCTCAACAATGCGGTCGTCGTCGCCAGTGATCACCAGCACCGGCATTTCCAGTTCACCCAGGCGTGGTACAACCGACTGGCGGTCGGCAGCCAGGGTATGTTCCCACAACGCACGGTCCCAGTTCTGCATGGATAACGGCGCGCGGTAACCAATTAACACATCCGATGTGATCAAAGCCGGGTTGTGCCATGCGCTGCGGATAAACTCATCGCCGCGTGGACCAGCCAGGCTGCGTGAGATCAGGGGACCTATGTGCCGCATTTGCGGCGTGTTGAAGACCCACTGAATCCAGCCCGGAAAACCAACCGCATCCAGCGCAGGTGAGATCAGGATCAGCGCCTGCACCCGATCTGGATGAGCCAGGGCTGCTTCCACCGCCACCCTGCCACCCGCCGAGTTGCCCACCAGCACTGCCTGCTCCACACCCAGCCCGTCCAGCAAGCCAATCAATTGCTCCACCTGCGCCTGCGTGCTGTATGGGCTGCCGTCCTGCCACGCCTCTTCATCATCCCGCATGGGGCGTTCCGTTAACCCAAAAGCAGGACGGTCATAGGCGATCACCCTGCCCAGAGCCGATAAGGGCTGCGTGACCTCGCGGAATGAATAGGTGGAAGCGCCAAACCCGTGCATGAGTACAAAGACAGGCCCGCCGCTGCCCGCTTCGCGATAGTGCAGATCCACGCCATTGACTTCCATGAAGCGGCTGTCTGAGAAAGCAAGCACTTCAACCGGTTGAATATTTCGCAACGGTGTCACCGGAATCATCAATGGACCCACCAGCGCAAGCAACAGCAGGCCAAGGAAACTACTCCAGATGATCTGAAACACGGAAAAACGCCGCCCGGTTTGCATCATATCCCCTCCAATTTCATTGTATAACAATGCGGGTTCAGAGGGAACCTGGCGTACAGCGTTTGTCGAGGGTTGGAGGATCAGGAATGGGACGGGTTCAGACGCGCCCGTGCGGCGATCCAGATGGCGTCCATCATTGGTGCGGTCAGGCGGCCGGTGGAGGTGTTCTGTTGACTGGGATGATACGAAGCCAGCAGCCACGGCAACCCGGTGCCGAGGTCATGCGCGGCGCCATGGGCGAAAATCAGGCTGGAGGCAGGTGGCAGGGTGGCGCCGCGCAAGCGCAGGGCTTTAAGCACACTGTCAAACCCGATGCGTCCAAGAGCAACAATGCCCTCCAGCCGGGTGAGCAGGTCAAGCTCGCGCAGCAGGAATGGCAGGCAGTTGTCCATCTCCTCCCGGGTGGGTTTGTTGTCGGGCGGGGCGCAGCGGCAGGTTGCGCCAATATAAAGATCCGTCAGCGACAATCCATCGCCGCGGTGGGTGGAGGTGGGCTGGCTGGCAAACCCACAACGATACATCGAACCAAACAGGAACGTCCCCGAGGAGTCACCGGTGAACATGCGCCCGGTGCGGTTGGCGCCGTGCGCGCCGGGGGCAAGCCCCACCA
>DAOUGC010000215.1:0-16921 GCA_034429695.1 Levilinea sp. | reverse complement strand
AGCCCCCCCCTGGCTCCCACGTATACACCCTTCCCAACGGAAACCTTGGTACCCCCACCCACCCCCGCCGACATTGCCGTAAACCTGCCGATGGAAATGGGTGAAGTACTGGAAGCCCCCAACAGCGGTTTTACATTTCAAGTGCCTGTGGATTATGATGTCAGCCTGGAACAGCAAGGCATCTCGGTGATGGACCCCGATGGCGATCTGCTGCTCATGATGATCGAAGACCACTTTGGTGCGGGATACGGCATCACCGACATGATTGATGAAATCATGGGCATCATCACCTCGGAATGTGCTGGTTCGGAATACGCATACGAAATCACCGACCCGCTGAGCGTGGATGGAATTGAAGGCGAGGTTTATCGCATCACCGGTGACGTATGCGGTAACGCACTGGAGGGCCGCGGGGCAAGTTTTCAGGTCAACGGCGGGCTGCATTTCCTGGCAATCGCCCTGATGGATCTATCGGAGGATCCGCAAGGATGGGAAACCACCGGCAACCCGGCTTACACTGCCGTGCTGGCATCGGTGCAGTTTGTGGAACGCGAGGCTGGAGCCTGCGCCGTATCCACCGACAGCACCTACGGCTACACTCAAGAAAACCCCATCCGCACCGGCGGTGACTGGATGGATGGACCTGCAAGGGAACGCATGTATCTCGATAATTTGCTGGGACCCAACGGCGAGAGCATCACCTACGAACGGTTGCAGTCGCTGGAAAGCGGCGATACCATCCTGGATCTGTACGAAGTGAAGACCGGAGGAAACACCTATCTGCTGTATCTCGATGAGTATTCCTTCTCAGAGCCGTTGGCGCCAGTGGGCCTGACCTGTGCGGGTGACTTTGGCCTGGCCGCGCCGTAATTCAGTGGGTTGAAGGATGCCGGGCGGCATGGGGTAAAATTATCCATCTCAAATCACCTGATGGAGTACCTGCATGAACCAACCCGAGCCCGACCAGCCGCTGGAGAATGTACCCCTGCAGCAGATCGCAACGCAGGTCTTTGCCCGCCACGGGGTGGATTTTGCAGACGCCCGCCGCGCCGGCGGGTGGACCAACGCCACATGGATCGCCGGTGGACTGGCGCTGCGCATGAGCGTGCAGCCGGGCAACCGCAACCTGCTCAACGAAACGCAACTGGGGACGCTGCTTCCTCCCGAAACCGGTTATCCCGCGATCATCCAGACCGGCATCACCGATGGCCATGCATGGGTGCTGATGCGTGAGGTCCCCGGCGCCTGTCTGGGTGAAAACTGGGATGCGCTCACCCCACCCCACCGCGCCGATGCACTGCAGCAAATTTGGGAAAAGACCAGCCGCGTGCACCAGGTGGAGCTCTCGGCTGCCCGTCCTTTTGCACGCAGCCGGGCATGGTACAACTCAAATGACCCGCATGAAGCCAGTGAAATGCTCGCCCACCTGCAAACGGATGGACTATTCACCCCCGCCCAGGCGCAGGAACTGCGCGCGGTTCTGGAGCGTCACTGGCGGGCTGTTGAAGGAGCACCCTGCGTCCTCAACCACGGCGACCTGACCCTCGATAATGTGATGTGGCACGCAGGCCGGGTGACCGCCCTGCTGGATTTTGAGTTTGCCGTCATTGCTCCCCCTGAGATCGATCTCAACTCGCTGGTCAAAATGGCTTTCAAACCGGACCATTCACCTGCGGCTCCAATGGATGATCCGCAAAAAACGGTCGCAAAACTGGCAGGCGCAGTTCTGGCGTTGCCCGGTGCGCCACAACGATTGGCGGGCTACGCAGTTCTGCTGGAGACCTGGCTGTTGCAACTGTGGCTGGACCACCCGGAAGGCGAAGGCCCACTGGAAACCTGGGAACCCTACCGCCGGCTGCTGTCCATCGCAGAAGGGGATGGCGGCCACCTCGCCCCACTGTTATCCGTTTAAATCATCATCCGGTAGTCATCAATGACTGCCGGATGATACAATCTCATTATGAATTTGCTTTCCCAATGGCGTGAAGGAGCAACGCGGCTGGCGGTGGGGGTGGTGCTGGCGCTCAATGTGAGCTGCGCGCTGGCGTTTATCCTTCAACCTGGCCTGTACGTGCACGGGTTCGAACTCAGCGGCGTGCCGGGCCAGGTGGCGGTGCGCGGCATGGGTATCCTGTTTTTAATGTGGAACGTACCTTATGCCTGGTTGCTGGTGCAGCCGCGGCTTGACCGGTCGTTATTCGCGATCGTCCTGATCCAGCAATCGCTGGGGGTGGTGGGTGAAACCTGGATGTACCTGATGCTGCCAGGCGACCATGCGGCTTTGCGCGCCACAGGTCTGCGTTTCATCCTGTTCGACGCCGGTGGGCTGGTGGTGATGTTGGCGGGTTTTCTGCTGTATTTCCAACCCCTGCGTCAGGAGTAAGCTGACTCAGGCAATGCCGAGCGCGCGCACCATGCCAGGCAGGCGGCGGAAAGGCGAGGCCGCCGAGACATTTTGCTCGCGGGTGATTTTTTCTTCCAGCAGGGTAATCTCAATATTTTCGTTGGGGAAGATCATAAACCGGCGTGTGCGCGGGAAGACCCCCATGCCCATGGTGCGCAGATCCAGCGTGCCGTCGTGCGCCCCGCTCAACTGCACGGTCAATTTCACCAGGCGGCCATCCATGCGTATATTGCTCAAAGAATGTTTCAGATTGGGAAATGCCTGCTTGAACAGGGTCAACAGACCCAGCATGGACTGATAATCCAGGGGTTGAGGGGTGAAATCCACCATTTGAAAGGCAGGGGAAAGAAACTGGCCCGCCCGCTGCATGTCATCTGAATCCAGCGCGGAGTAGTAGGCCTTGACGATATCAATACTGTTCATTTTTACGCTTCCTCGTGCATGGCACGCTAACCATTGAGTTCACAGCGGGTCACACGCGAAGCCGGGTGCAATTTTCCGCAGGGGTCCTCCAAAGTATTGGAGTAGAAAAACAGGCTGTCCATATTTGGTCAGACAGCCTGGGTAAACCCTGGTCGGAAAGGGGCAGTTGAACCGTATGAATGTTAATTCATTATAGCATATTCGCGTCATGAGGCGGCGCGTACACTTCAACCCGGTTGGGGCCAGCCGCCTTTGCCTGGTACAACGCCTGATCAGCCAACGCAAGCATGGTCTCAATCTCGCGCTGCTCAACCGGAATGTCATTGGTACACACCACGCCAAAACATGCCGTCTGATGAATGGGTCCATTGGGTCCCACATGCGCCACGCTGTCAACCGCCCGGCGCAGGCGCTCCACCACCGCACCAATGTTTGCCGCCGGTACACCATTGAGCAGAATGGCAAGTTCATCACCACCCACCCTGCCGAACAGATCGTTCTTGCGTAATTGTCCACGGATGGCGCGCGTCATGCCAATCAGCACCTGATCCCCTGTGGCGTGTCCGTACAGGTCGTTCACCTGCTTGAAGGTGTCGCCATCCATCATCACCACCGCCAGCGGGTAGTCCGGATCACTGCGTGTGGACGACAGCACCTGACGGGCAGCTTCAATGAAATAACGGCGGTTAAAAATACCGGTCAGGCTGTCTTGATTGGACAGGCGCTGCGCTTCCCTGACCTCATGAATGTGCAGGGTGATGTCATACATTGTCACCACCCAGCCAATGCGCTCTCCACGCATAAAAACCGGCGAGAGATTGACCTCGTAAAATTTTCCATCCGGTCCCGGTGATTCAAGACTGTCATTCACCTGCCGGTCACGGATCATTCCTGCCAGGGAATGAAAAAATGGGGTATCCAGTTCAAATACCGATTTCCCGATCACCCCGGCTGTACTCATCCCACTGATGCGTGCACCGGCGGGATTAATCTCCACCAGGCGGTCGCTGTGATCCAGCACAATAATGCCTTCCTTCATATTGTTGATCACGGTATCGCGCGCGATGGGCAACAGTTCGAGAAAACGATACTTGAACAGGGCATACACCAAAATCACACCCGAAATACTGAAGACCACCGTGGTGTAGTTGTAATACTTGACCGGAGAATAGCCCAGTACGTAAGCGGTGTCTGTAAGTGTGGGCAGCAAAATGGCAAGCAGCAGCAAACCTCCCTGCCGCCGATAGGGTGTTCCCACTTTTACCAAAAACTGCACCATTTGCAACACGGCGCCCGCCATCAGCAAATAACTGATGCCGGCGTGCACGTAAAACCCCCAGTTGTAGTTCATCTGCAGCACCGCAAATGGAGCCAGGTCGGTGCGTAAAACCGGTGTGCCGTAAAACCAGTGATGCAGTGGGTTGGTCCATATCACCACATTGGTGATGATGGGAATTACCCACAGCAGCAGCTTTACCCGGCGCGGCAGACGGTGGCCGGTGTAGGCGTCAGCCAGCAGCAGCCATGCCACCGGCAGGGCAGCAATGCCGATGAATTCCACCCGGGACACCAGTAATTTCGCCTCATACTGTATCAGGGCTGTTTCCAGGGCAAAACCGACCAGCCAGATCATGGCAAGCCCCATGACCCGTAAAAATTCAGCGCCCATCGGCTGAGCACGATGGCGCCAGGCGTAAACCAACATCCCGATGTTGATCGTAATGGCCAGCAGGAACAACCACATTCCAGGGCTATGGGTCATTTTTCACCACAGGTTAACTCTAATGCCAGCACAAACAAAATAAATAACAATCCTTGCCTGTTTTAATAATATCACCACTCAAGAAAAGACGGGTATATAATCGTCGCATGTCCCCCACGCCGTGGATCACCGCCGTCATCGTCGTGCTCACCCTGGCCGGTGTCGCGTTTGGCCGTTACCCGATCATCAAATCCAACCGCACCACCATTGCGCTGCTGGGCGTGGCGTTGCTGTTGATCTTCGGGCAGGTGCGCTTTGATGAACTGCCCGCCTATGTGGACTTCGACACCCTGTTTCTGCTGTTCAGCATGATGATCATCAACGCCAACCTCAAACTGGCAGGCTTTTTCACCCTGGCAGGGCGCGCACTGATCAAACTGGCGCGCACCCCGCGCGTCTTTCTGGCGCTCGAGATCCTGCTGGCGGGGGTGCTCTCGGCGCTGTTCCTCAACGATACGGTTTGCCTGATGTTCGCGCCGTTCCTGATCACCCTCACCGACCGGCTGAAGCGCAACCCGCTGCCCTATCTGATCGCCCTGGCAACGGCAGCCAACATCGGCTCAACCGCCACGCTCACCGGCAACCCGCAAAACATGATCATCGGCATTGCCTCAGGCATCCCTTACCTCAATTTCACCCTGGCGCTGGCGCCTGTGGCATTCATGAGCATGGGGATCATCTGGCTGGTGCTGATATGGTTGTACCCGCGCGAATTTCGCAAGAGCCAGACCTTTGAAGCCGTGGATGACGATGGCGAACCGGTTTCACGCCCGCTGCTGATTAAGTCCAGCCTGGTGGCGCTGGGATTAATGGTCGCCTTTCTGGCAGGAGCGCCCATCGCGCTGGCTGCCTTTCTGGCGGCCTGCCTGCTGCTGGTCACCCGCCGCCACGCCCCGCACGTGGTCTTCGCTGAGTTCGACTGGAGCCTGCTGGTGTTCTTCGCCGCCCTGTTTGTGGTCAGCGGCTCGCTGGAAAGCTCGGGCGTCACCCGTTCGCTGATCAATCTGCAGCAACTGACCGCGGGAGCCAACCTGATTAATTTGACAGTCGTTACCATCGTTCTGAGCAACCTGGTCTCCAACGTACCGGCTGTACTGCTGTTGAAACCGGTGGCTGGCAGCATGGCAAACCCCACCTCAGCCTGGCTGGCGATCGCGGCTGCCTCCACCCTGGCAGGCAACCTGACCCTGCTTGGCTCGGTGGCCAACCTGATCGTGGCTGAAACCGCCCGCCGCTGGCGGATCGAGATCGGTTTTTGGGAGTACACCCGTTCGGGGTTCATCATCACCATTCTTTCGCTGATCATTGCTGTGGCATGGCTGGGTCTGACCCACCCGCTGTAAACCTTTTTCCAGATTGGCAGTACAATCAGTCTCATCCATCATTGCGTTATCAAGGAGAGCAACATGCCGGAATTTAAGTATGTCACCACCCCTTACAGCTATTCCTCTGCCGTGGTAGCCGGCGGACAGGTGTATCTTGGCTTGCACCGCGGCGGCGGCGAGACCTTTGCCGAACAGATGGATGACGCCATCCAGGGCATCAGCCGCACCCTGGCTGAACTGGGCCTCAGCCTGGATCACGTGGTGAAGGTGACGGTGTGGTTGAAAAATGTAAAAGACCTGCCCGAAATGGAAAAGGCCTTCCTGCGCTATTTCAAAGCGGGTCATTACCCTGCGCGCATGACCGCCACCACCGAGTTTATTGATGACGACTGCCTGATCATGATCGAAGGCATGGCCGTAATCGCCTGACACCCGACTGTACCGAACGGAACCTTATGAATGGAGCGCAGCCATGTGTAAAAAACTGACCTTTTTCGGTTTGCTGATGACGTTAATCGCCATTGGCGGTTTTGTGGTCGGTTTTTTGGGGAGCCTGTACGGATTTGTCAACCTGTGGTGGAGTTTTCCGGATCACTGGCAGCCGCTGAAGGGCATGAATGGCGACCCTGACTCGCTGCTGGCTTACCGCACCACCAACACGGAATACCTGTTGCGCGATCAGCAGGGCAACCTGTATGCCTGCTCCATGGAGGAATGTGAAGCGGCGGACCTGGACGAAAGCTTTACTGCCATGCCGTGCAGCCGCGCCACCACCCCCTATTCACTGGAGCTGGTTCCGCTGCTCGTCCCCGATATTGACATTGCGCTGGGCTGCGAGTACGGCGTCCGCTCTCCCTGGCGCACCATCTATATCGCGCAGGACAGTTCCGGCGATAGTCATATCATGCGCACGCGCGTTTACCTGTCCACCGACGCCCTGATTGCGGCGGTATCCGTGATCGGCGGTTTGTTTGGGCTGGGGGTCGGCCTGGTGATTAACTTCATCATCGCCAGCCTGTTGCGGCGCGCCTATCCGCGCTGGAAACAGCACCCCCCCCACAAAATGCCCGCCGCCCCCACCCAGGCTCGTGAGCGCGATTAATCCGCATGACCTGTACCAACCCATCGCCTCCCGGCTGCACCCCCTGGCGCGGGGGACACACGCCGCGCCGCTCACCGGCGGCCTCTCCGCCGGTATGACCCTGCTGAATGTAGCCCTGCCGGATGAAAAAACGCGCCTGCTGGTGGTGCGCCGCCTGCCTGGCGGAGACCTGCAACGCGAACTTCGCCTGCTGAAATGGCTGAAAACCGTCAATTTCCCGACTCCACAGCCGGTTCTCGCTGATCTATCGGGCGAATTGCTTGGATCGCCCTGCCTGGTGCTGGATTATGTGGAAGGCGAAATTCGCCTTGAACTGGACGGCTCAACGGAACGGGCATTGCAAGCCGGTGCGTGGCTGGCGCGGCTGCACAGCGTCCAACCGCCCTCTGAACTGCAGGAAAATCTGCCGCCGGTGCAGACCGAAACCCGGCTTGCGCCCGGGGCGGTATCGCTTGCCGCGGCAGCCGCACCCGCCGCTGAATTTCTATCCGCAGGGGAGCTTCCCCAACCTTCCCACCCTGCCCTGCTGCACGGCGACTTCTGGCCCGGCAACTGGTTGTGGCGCTCAGACCGGCTGGCTGCGGTGATCGACTGGGAGGATGCGGGAATGGGTCATCCGCTGCTGGACCTGGCCTGCGCGCGTCTGGACCTGACCTGGATCCACACACCCGCGGCAGCCGCAGCCTTTACGCACAGCTATATGAATAATCTGCCGGTGGACGGCGCATGGCTGCCCTGGTTTGACCTGTGCGCCGTGCTGCGCCTGGCGCGCATGGTGGCGGATGATCTGGAGAACTGGGCAGGGTTTTTCCATCAGCGCGGGCGCACGGACATCACCCCGGGGTTCATCCAGGAACAGGTGCAGGCCTTTGCTTTGAGCGCGATCCGGCAAATCAAACGTTAATCAGCCCCCGCCCATCCCGATGGTTAAATTTTCAGGGACGATTGGAATGCGGGACGTTTTTTGTGGTTTTTATGCATGTGGGATTTTTCTCGCGAATGGCACGAACAAGAAAAATTCGTGAATTTCGTCCGTTCGTGTCATTCGTGATAAGTTCTTCAGTTTTTGTAGGGCGGCTTGGTGTTCTTCCAAGCCGCCATTTTTATACGTGTGGGATTTTTACCACGAATGGCACGAACAAGAAAAATTCGTGAATTTCGTCGCTTCGTGTCATTCGTGATAAATTCTTCGGGGGGAAAAGCAAACACAAAAGGCACGAAAAATCTAATGACACGAATAGATCTCGGGGCGTTTTTCATTACCCGCCATATTCCTCAATGATCGTTCACGTTAAGAACACCCCCTCCGGCCCCGAACGCCGCTCAATGTTTATTGCTTGGCAAACACCATTGCGGCGTTCGGCTCCACCTCCCCCATCGAAAAAACCATCGATGGGGGAGGAGAAGACGCAATCCGGCTTTCGTTCATTCGTTTCCATTCGTTAGGATGGGGGAAAAGTTTTTTGTAGGGTGGCTTGGTGTTCTTCCAAGCCGCCATTTTTATGCATGTGGGATTTTTCTCGCGAATGGCACGAACAAGAAAAATTCGTGAATTTCGTCTCTTCGTGTAATTCGTGATAAGTTCTTCAGGGTGGGAGAAAAGCAAACACGAAAGGCACGGAAAATCGAATTCCACGAATAGATCTCGGGTTGTTTTTCATTACCCGCCATTTTCCTCGATGATCGTTCACGTTTAGAACACCCCCTCCGGCCCCGAACGCCGCTCAATGATCATTGCATGCCAAACACCATTGCGGCGTTCGGCTCCACCTCCCCCATCGAAAAACCATCGATGGGGGAGGAGAAGACGCATCCCACCCCACGGTTTACCACCTACTCCATTAATACCCCATACTCTTAAGAATATCACTCTCCGATTGCAAACCAGGGTCTCCGCCCAACAGCTCGCGCCAGAACCTGTCATCATAGCGCCGCGAGCGCACCGGGATGGGCATGGGCACGCCCCAGCCCAGCAGCAGCACTTCCTCCTTGGGCTGCAGGCGTGAGAGCATGCCGCGCAACTGATCCCGCCCGGCAAGCCCCGAGAGCACCGCCGAGATGTCGGCGTCATCACCCAGCCAGCCGGAAATGCGCGTGCCGAGCTGCGACATCACCTCGTCATAGATCTGCGAAGGACGTTGATCGATGATCAACAGCGTCACGTAATACTTGCGCATCTCCCGCGCGATGGTCGAGAAGGTCGTCTGGGCAGCCATTTCGCGGTTGAGCAGTTTGTGAGCCTCCTCCACGGCGATCACCAGCGGGCGGGGTTCCTTCTCTCCATGCGTGCGGTACTGATTGGTGCGCTGCTCCCATGCGGCGCGGATGCGGCGCGTGATCAGGTTGGTCACCAGCAGGTAATCCAGGTCGCTTTCGTGGTCGCCAAAAGACAACACCAGGCTCTGCCCCTCTTCCAGCGCCTTGATCATCTCGCGCAGCGTGTCACCAGCGGTCTGTTCCACCACATAGCTCAGATTGAACACGCGGTTGAGTTTGGAGTGAAGCCCCTCGGCCGCCATCACATTCACGCCGTTTTCCAGCGCCCAGGCTGCCACACTGTCAGGCGCGGGGACCTTCTTGCCTTCCTCGGTCTCCACCACCGCGCCGACCTTCATCTTCTTGAACTCCTTGAACCACCTGCCCCTGCCAAAAGTATGCACCAGCGCATCCAGCGTGGTTGAGGTGGTCTCGCGCAGGTTCAGCTCACGAGAGAGCATCTCGATATCCTCAGGCTGAATATCGCTCTCGGCGATCTCCAGGTGAAAATCGGGCTGCTGGCCGCGCACGCTGGCGCCCCTGCCCAGCGCCACAATTCTCACCCGTGTGGGGAACTTGCTCTTCAACCCCACCACCTTTTGGTTGGTATCCGAGGCGGTATCGTCCAGCCCGTACTCATTGTGCATGTCAAACACCAGCACCGATGCCTTGTTGTACTGGATCAGCCCCGCCAGCAAAATGCGCGTGAGGAAACTCTTGCCCGTGCCGGTTGCGCCAAACACGCCGGACGAGCGCTGCACGAACTTCTCCAGGTTCAGGCACACCGGGTGACCCTGCTCACGGGTGGTTCCGATCACAAAGCCGCCCTTCTCACCCGGCTTTCCGAACACCTCGGCCACATCGCCCGCGTGCGCCATGCGCACCGGCGCATGGTGAGACGGCACGGTCTTCACCGGACCGGGGTAAGGGTCCTGCGGGTGCGCCTGCCGCCAGGCCGGGTACATGGGCGAGGCCAGGTCAGGCCCGGTTTCGAGCATCAGTGCAGGCAGCACTTCCAGGTTGGTGTACAGCGTCTGCCCGTGCAGCAGTTTTGCCAGCCCGGCGGGCAGGCGCTGCTCACTCTGCTCATCGGCAAAGCGCGGGTCGGTTGCGCCCAGTTGCAGGTCGGTCACCAGACCATAAAAGTGCCAGCCGCCGCTCTCCACAATCACAAAAGAGCCTTCCTGCACCTGCTGGGGTTCAACTGTCAGGCGCACGCGCAGCGCGTCCTTCAGGCTGCCGGAGACCACATAACCCACGTAAGGATTTTCGTCCATGCCCGTTCCTCCGTTATTCCATCAGACGCGCATCGCTCAACGCGCCCAGCACACCCATCAGGGTGGGATAATCATCGCGCAACAGGGTGATCAACTCACGCACGGCGTTATCCAGCCAGCCGCCCGCGCCATTGGATTGTGCCGCAGGGGGCTGTGCCTGTGCGGCTTGCTGCAAATGCGCTGCCAGCAGCTCGCCCACGGGCAGGTCGGCAGCGCGCAGCACATGCCGGAAATATCCAAAGCGCCCCACGGATGTAAATGCGCACAGTTCCTCGGCGCTCGCCAGGTACATGGCATCCAGCGTGAGGGGCGGGCGCGGGGGCAGCAGGTGATGCACCACCCCACCGCGAATGTAGCCCACAAACAACACACTGATCTCCACCGGTACATTGCGGTTGACGCGGTTGTCCAGGATCACATCATCCGGCACACCCTCTGCAGTGACCAACTGGCGCACCAGCCCATCATCGTCAATGTGCATGTCGTACACCAGCCCGTACACCTGCACGTCACCGGCCTCATCCATGGGAATGCGCACCAGGCAGCCAAAAGCCGGTGCATCAATCTGCGAAACGCGGCAGCCCACCACGCACCCACTGGTGCTGGCGCGCAGTAACTTGCCAATTTCCATTGTCGTCATGGGGTGTACCTCCCGTGAGTGTTCATGGCATTTTTGCCCGATTGTTTGTTGGAAACCCCGTCCACCGGCACGCCGGCTTCCAGCAGCGCCTTGGTGATCCAACCGGTCAATTGTTCCTTCTCGTCCAGTCCCACCACGGCCACCTCGTGGGCGCGGTGCAGCACATACGGAAAGGGCCGCGCACCCATCTGGCGGCATTGCGCCACCAGCACGGCGTGCAGGCAGTTCAGCCCTTCCTGCCAGCGTGCCACCCAGGCGGGGATCTCCACCCGCGCCAGTTGCGGTTTGCCGTGCTGGGCCACATTGAGATAAAAGAAATGCAGCGCCTTGTGACCGGTGAAGCGTTGCGCGCTGCCCGACTGGATGCCAAACACCGCAGAGCGCTCACCCGGTTTGAGCATTTCGGCAAACAGCATGGAGTCACGCACCAGGTGCAGGGGATGTTCGTGTCCGGCGCGGGAGACATCGCTCAACAGGGGCAGTTCCAGCAGGGTGACCAGCAGGTTGGAGACGGGCCGGTCAACATACCCGGCGGTAACCACGTTCATGCTGGCCATGAAATCCAGTTCCTTCAGGTATTCATCCAGCAATTCCTGATAACGTTTTTGTTCCTTTGGCTCGCGGAATAATTCCAGGGGTCCATCGGTGAGGGTGACCACAATGCCCGGTTCGTTCTCTGCCAGACGGGCAAGCAGGCGCCGCTCGTTGAGGTCGCGCTGCAGGGCAATCACGCCCTCGCCCACCGGACCGCTTTCGGGGTGCAGTTCGTCCAGACTGAGCAGGTGGGTATCCACCACCTCACGCGGGGCTTCAGCCTTGCCGCACGGGATGCGAATGGCGCCGACATTGATCAGGCCGTATTCAACAGCCTCATGCCGGCTGGGCTCCACCTGCGAGCCATCTGCGCCGAGCAACACGTCCGGCGGCGGCGCAGAGGGCAGCGGCACACTGAGGTTCATCATGTCAGATGCGGGCATGGCGCAGCGCAACATGGGGTTGGCCGCCACGGCAGCCTCCAAAATGGCGCGCAGCCGGTCAGGATCAGCGGAATGGATCTGCAATTGCTGGCGGGCAAGCTCCAGCCGATCCTGCAGCGTGCGCTGTTGACCGGCCATCTGGCGGCAGTAATCACGGATTTGCGGTTGAATTTGCTGGTAATTGACCGGCATGGGGCCACCCCGGAAATGGAATGAGATGATTATAGCATGCGGGTCCAGCGGCATCCGCGGGGGGATGGGGCAGCCGGAATTTTCTTAACTTTGATAACAGTGAAAGGACAAATACGCTGCCCCACCTTTCCCGCGTCCTGATCGGGCAGGGCGTACCGTTTTTTTATAAATAAGAACGAATATACGAAAGGGCGTGGCCAATCCTGCGGAGACAGGAAACAATCGGCGGCTTGGAATTTCGCCTCGCCGGTGAAACGGGCGCTCCGCCATACAAAAAGCACGAAAAGGGATTTGATCCGTGGAAATATGGAAAATGAACCCGCTGATAAATTGGTAGGGTGGGCTGATGCTTTCTCAGCCCACCACAATGGATCAAAAAAAGGTGGGCTGGAAAGTACACCAGCCCACCCTACGTGCATTAACTGGAAGACGCGCAGGATGGGTCGGGAAAACATCGACCCACCAATCATCACGTCAAACTACAAAAAGCACGAAAAGGGATTTGATCCGTGTAAATATGGAAAATGAACCCGCTCATAAATTGGTAGCCCAACATTATTAACCACACATTCGGTGGGCTTCCTGCTAGCAACCATCAACAAATGGACGAAGGCGATCAGATCTTTCTACTCCCCCATCGACGTTCTGTTCGATGGGGGAGGTGCTGCCGCTGCGCTTACACCGGAGGGGGTGTTCTGACAACGGGTTGAGAAACGGATTTCACGGATTTGGATTCAAACCCCTCGCTGGTGATTTTTGCGCCTGGACGGTGCAATTATCAAATGGTGGGCTGAGAAAGCATCACGCCAGCGAAGCTGGTGCCCCACCCTACCACTTTCTACTCCCCCATCGACGTTCTTTTCGATGGGGGAGGTGGTCCCGAACGCCGGGGTTGACGTTTGACCGTGATGGATATTGAACGGCGTTCGGGAGCGGAGGGGGTGTTTTTTGCGATGCAATTATCAAATGGTGGGCTGAAAAAACTTCAGCATCTGTTCCAACGAATGAGTCCAAGTTGAAAAAGGTGGGGTGAGTCGCCAGCGAAGCTGGTGCGGCGTTTTTCCAGTCCACCGTTATTTACCGCATACATTCGGTGGGCTGAGAAAGCATCAGCCCACCCTACCACTCATTCGTTGGAACAGATGGAAAGCATCAGCCCACCCAACCACTTTTGTTTCCATACCTGGATTCTATCCAGTTTTCTCCATTTAGTTGGAACAGATGGCCCCACCCTGCGCCCTCCCCCAATTGCTCCGCTGGTCGCTTCGCATTCAGGGGAGGGATAAATTTCCCCGGCTTTTTCATCTTTTGGTTAACACTTAAAGGGCGCATTGCCATGCGCCCCGACGAAAAGCACTTCCTACATTGTCCTGCAGAGAATCAGATGGATGAATAAAAATTACAGACCCACACCAAACTCCGCGCCCGACTGCATCCCCAGCACAGTCTGGATCTGCCTGAGATTGGCGTCCGTGGAGAGACCTTCACGCGTCCAGTGTTTCTGGCAACCCGCACAATCCAGCAACACCCCCTGGGCGTGCAAACCCAGTTGTTCGGCTTCCCAACCGGCATTCCAGTTGGTTAAAGCGCAGGATAACCCAACCACTCCCATGCCGCTGCCCGCCGATCCACTGGAGACGCATACCCTTGCCAGTTCATCATCGGGAATGACCACCACCGGCACACCCTGTTTGGCGCCCAACTGGCTAATTTGCCACACCCTGCAGGCCGGGGTGCAGCCCTGGCAGATGCGCCCCATGGGGGTTTGCTGTGCCTGGCAGTGCTCATCCGTCTTTGCGCGCAGGCATGTGGGCAAAATCACCAGGCGACGGCCGGTTCCAATGAACCTCGAACGGTAATCGCGATTGAGCACCTCGGTTCCCAGCATCCCCAGGTGGTATTCCACCCGGCTGCGGGTGATCAACGCGCCGTCGTAACGCCAGCGGGTCTCAGGCGCAGTTTGCGTCAGGTAGGTCTCCACCTTTTGTGTATATGCCCCCAGCCTGGCTTCGCTCATGCGATCAAAGTCATCCGCCAGGCACTGGGCGCGTGCAATGGCATCCCGGGCAGCCAGGAAGCTTAATGAGTCAAAATACTCCTTCCATGCAGTCAGGCGCTGGGCCTGCGTGTCCTGGCCCTGCGCCAGCAACCACGTCACAACCTGCCCAACCGCATCACGGCTGCCCACAAAGCGCAGGCTGCGTTCTCCCAGCAGGCGCAGGCTGGCTTTGCCAATACCACCCGCCAGGCCGGACGCCACCCCGCGCAACCACTTGAACGGCTTTTCCAGCCTGGGGTGTTGCTCCTGGGCGCACAACAAACTGCGCAGAATACGCACCATCCAGTCAGGCAGGCGGGTGGCGTCAAAACCGTGTTCACGCATGGTCACCGCCAGTACCAACAATTCAAATGCACTGTGATCCACGCTGCGCACGGTCTTTTGATTGCGCCGCTGCATGTCCACGTAATTTTCAACCAGTGAACCGACCGTCTTGCGGGCATGGATGAGCCACTCATCGGTGAAGCGTTCGATTACCTGAAAATATTCATCAGATGTGCCATCGGCGCCCTTAAGGGAATATGTAGCAGCATCCACCATGCCAGCCTCCAGAGATCAACCACGGAATTTAATCACGTTAATATATCACGGAACCGCGGTGATGGAAACCACTCTTCCGCCTCACGCAGACAACAAACGAACAGGCAGCATTGCCCTTGACAGCCTGTGACCACGGGTCAATAATCATCAAGGTGTCCGAATTTTCATGGCTCAAAGCGAGGAATCAGAATGACTTCATACGTATCCGCACAGACCGAAGAACGCGTTGACCAACTGCTGGAGCAGTTAACGCTTGAAGAAAAAGTATCGCTATTGTCCGGCCGCGATGTCTGGCATACCGTGGCAATCGAACGGCTGGGTATTCCATCCATCGTCATGACCGACGGACCACACGGCGTACGCGCCGCAAAGGATGGCTCAGGCAGACCTTACGAACCGGCCACTTCCTTCCCCACCGGCATCTCCATGGCTGCCAGTTGGAACCCGGCATTGATCGAAAAGGTGGGCCGCGCCCTGGGCGAGGAAACCCGTGCGCTGGGTTGTCATATTTTGCTGGGCCCGTGTGTCAACATTGTCCGCTCTCCGTTGGGCGGGCGCAACTTTGAAGCCTACGCCGAAGATCCCTATCTGGCAGGGCGCATCGGCGTTGCCTGGGTGAACGGCCTGCAAAGCGTGGGGATCGGTGCATCACTGAAACATTTTGCCTGCAACAATCAGGAAACCGAACGCATGCGCGGCAGTTCCGAGGTGGATGAGCGCACCCTGCGCGAGATTTACCTGCCAGCGTTTGAAGCCGTGGTGCACGAAGCCCAACCGTGGACGGTTATGTGCGCTTACAATCGGCTCAATGGCACCTACGCCAGTGAAAACGAGTATTTGTTGCGCTTCATTCTTAAAGATGAGTGGGGTTTCCAGGGTGCTGTGGTCAGCGACTGGGGTGCGGTGCACACCACCAACGAATCATTGCTTGCAGGTATGGATATCGAAATGCCAGGCCCGGCAAAATACTACGGGCGTCTGGCGGTGGATGCCGTGCGCACCTGGCAGGTTCCGCGTACGGTGATCGACGAAGCCGTGCGCCGCATCCTGCGCCTGATCGTGTGGAGCGGGGCAATGGACGGCTCCGATAAGAAGGGGCCATCCGCACTGAACACACCCGCGCACGCCGCGCTTGCCCGTGAACTGGCAGAGGAATCGATCACGTTGCTTAAAAATGAAGGCAATGTGCTGCCGTTGGAACGCCAGCGCATCAAAAAACTGGCAGTAATCGGGCCAAACGCCAGCGAAGCCCGTTACGGCGGTGGCGGCAGCTCGTTTGTCAACCCGCCTTACTCGGTCAGCCCATTGGAAGGCATCCGCGCACTGGTCGGTGATGACGTTAAGATCGTTTACGAGGAAGGCGCCACCAACTGGGTGGTTCCGCCCAGCATGCCAGCCGGGTTGTTCCCATCCGGCTTGAAAGCAGAATTCTTTAATAACACCGATTTCGCCGGTCAGCCGGTGCTTACCCGCACGGATGAGCGCATTGACACCTTCTGGTGGAACAGCTCGCCTGACCCGCTGGTAAACGCCGACATCTTCTCGGTGCGCTGGTCGGGTAAACTCAAACCCACAGCCAGTGGGGATTGGACGCTGCTGCTGGCAAACACGCACCTGACCCGCCTGTACATTGACGGCAAACTGGCGGCTGAGAACAACCGCGGCAACGTCTCCCGTCATCAATTGCGCAACGACCCGTTCTCGTTAATGGCGACCGCGACCATTCCACTGGAAGCCGGACGCGAATACGACCTGCGTCTTGAACTGGTGCACGACATGCCACTTGAGGTCACCTTTGTGCGCCTGATGCACATCCTGCCGCAACCGCAACACGACCCCATTGAGGCGGCGGTGGCAGCCGCACGCGGCGCAGACGCAGCCGTGATCTTCGCCGGCATGCCCACTTACTTCGAGACCGAAGGCAACGACCGCCCGCATATGGACCTGCCCGGAAAACAAACCGA
>DAOUGC010000214.1:0-5417 GCA_034429695.1 Levilinea sp. | reverse complement strand
GGCGGACATGCGATCAGGCAGACAGGTAAAGCCAGCAGCAGTCTGGACAGTAAAAGCCGGAATTTTGGCATGGGGGTCTCCTTTTAACGCGCATTATAGGAGCCCGTGTCCTGTCTGTACCCACTAGATCTTATGGTTTTCGCGGGCTTTCGCCACCGCCTGGGTGCGGTTGCCCACACCCAGCTTGCGGTAAATATTCTGGTTATGCCAGATGACGGTGTTGAGCGACAAGCTCAGTTGGTCTGCGATCTGCGCGTTGGATAGCCCCTGCGCCAGCAGACCCAGGACCTCCCGTTCTCGGGTGCTGAGTTCCTGACCACTCAAGGTGTGGTGCAGGTCATGCTCCAGCAGGCGGGCAGCGTACCCGTCCGGGTTTGCCCCACCGGCAACATGTTCAATGAGCGGTCGCAGGCGATGTCCCTCATCCAGAAAGACGCGCGTCCAGCCAGACGGTGCAGCCAGTTGCATGGCTTGCCGGAGGATCTGGCCGGCGGTGTCAACACGTCCCAGCTGGTTTTCAAGCAGGGCGGACAGGACCAACACCTCAATTTCGCGCAAAACGCGCCCACCTGCGGATGCGAAACTGCGCAGACGCGCCAGCAGATCGCCAGCAGGGGTGAGGTTGCCCAACCAGACCAGCGCGCGGGCAAGCTGGATGGCCTGTTCTTCATTATGCACGGTAAGGGTCATATCGGCAGTCAACCCGCAGGACCGCACCCAGGCAGAAAGAGCATTCAAGTCGTTGTTGCGCGAGAACAATCGCACCCGGGCTGCCAGCACGGTGCGCAGGAAATGCTGGTTCTCCATCGGTTCCACCATCCGGCGGGCTTTATCCAGCATGGAGCATGCGCGTGAAAGGTCCCCACCTGCCAGTGCCAGCCTGGAACCGACGATCATCGCCCTGACCCACACATCGGTGCGGTAGGAAGTGCGGGCCAGGTCCGCCGCTGAGGAAAGCAGAGGCTCTGCGGCAGGCAGGTCGCCCTGTTCACGGCGCAGGTCACCCAAGCCCAGTAAATGTACGGTACCGAGCGCAGGCAGAGCGTGTTCACCTGCCAGTTCGAGCCCGTGTTCGAAATACAGCACAGCCTGTTCCACCTGGCCTTGTAAAACCAGGTTGCGCCCGATGCGCGCCAGGCTGTCGCTGTACAACGCAGGGGCGTCAACGGCAGGGTTGGTCTCCAGTACATCCAGCAAAACGCGGGTCGCCCCGGGGGTATCATTGCGGGAATCGGCCTCATCACACATGGCGTGGGCAACCACGGTGTGCAGCACGTGACGGTATGGTGGCAGCCTGTCCCGCGCAGATTGGATAGCTGCCCTGGCCGCAACCGTATCGCCGCGCTGCCTGGCGATATCCGCCGCACACAGATCCAGCAGGGTGGAAAAGGCCTGGCCATCCTTGGGGGTAACCCGCCCGTCCTGCTGCCATGCGGGCAAATGCTGGCGGGCGGCTTCGACACACGGTTTGGCGGCCTCGTATTCACCAAAAATCAACAATGTCTGTGCATGCCAGACGCTCAACACAGGCCGCGAGAATCTCAGTTCCTCAGGTAGTGCCTCGATGCACCTGCGCAGGGTGTACCATTCGCCGCGCGCCTGAAAACCCAGAGCAGACTGCTCAATCAGGCTGGCGGCGGTGTGCGCATCTCCGCCGGCCAGAGCGTGGCGGATGGCATGAGAACCCAGTCCATTGGATGCAAACCAGGCGCTGGCGAGCAGGTGCTGCCGCGCCGGGGCTCCCACATCCAGTTGGACGGCGCGGGCATTGAGGAATCGGGCAAACATCGGGTGGTAGCGAAACCAGGTGCGTTCGGGGTCCACGGCGCTGAGGAATAGGTTTTCCCGTTCCAGATTCTCCAGGATATCCTGGCTGTCTGTCCTGCCCGTCAGTGCATGGCACAGCCCAGCGCAGATCTGATCCGGCAGGGCAGTCTGCAGGAGAAAAGACTGAAGCCCGGTCGGTTGCAGGTCGAACACCTGCTCTGCAAGATAATCATGAATGAAGGAGCGGCGGTTGGACGGGAATGGGTTGGAGCCCTGGTTACGCATCGCGACCGCAGATTGCAGCAGACCCACCGCCCAGCCTTCAGTCTGGCGGGATATTTCGTTGATGGATTGCGGGTCAGGGTTGAGCCCGGAAAACCGTTGGAGCAGCTGCGTGCTCTCAGCCGGAGTAAAGCGAAGTTCCTCGCCGTTGATCTCCGCTGTTTGTCCCTGAACATGCAGGCGTCCAAGCTGCAAGGCGGGAAAATTACGCGCTGCCAGCACAACGTGAAAGTGTTGGGGGGCATTTTCCACAAAATAAGATATTGCAGGCAGTAACGGTGCGGTGATCCAGTGAAAGTCGTCGAAGATCAGCAACACCGGCCGGGAATCAGTCAAGAGGGTGTTGAGGATGGCGGCAGGTAGACTTTCAGAACCTTCACCGGGTGCCGGTGCATCCAGCGAAGGCAAATCAACCCCGGCTCGCCGAAGCGCGTGGATCACGCACTCCCAGAAGCGCGGCGGGTCATTATCTTCGCGTTGCAAGGTCAGCCACGCCACCGCCGGGGGTTCGGGGCGGTTGTTCAATCGGGATAACCAGTCAATCAGCAATGTGGTCTTGCCCGATCCGGCCGGTCCATTCAGCAGGGTGATACGCCTGTCAGGAGCTACATCCAGGGCTTTAAGCAGGCGCTGGCGGGAGAGCACCAGGGGTGGTGCAGGCGGGATGTTGAAGCGGGTTTCAATGAGGATCATGACAGGTTAGGACGTGAAAATGACGCTGCGGATGGTGCAATTGTACGATATTTTGCATGATCGGATGGCAGGGTGTGGAGCTGGAAATCAACAAGGCTGGCGTCCTTCGACGCCAGCCTTTGAAAAGGGGAGAGCCTGCTCTACCAGTCAATCGTAAAGCTGCGCACCGGGCTCCAGCGCCCGTAGACGTTGAGGCTGTTCTTAGCACGCACACGCCAGTAATATTTACCCTCCGGCAAGTTGGCGGTGGTGCCCAGCCCTGTGGTGGAGGTGTCCAGCACGTTGGGAGAGAAGCGGGTGGTCTTGGAGATCTGGATCGGGTATTCCCCGCCGTAGAAACTGGCGTTTCATGCGAGGGTGGGGTTGCCGCTGTGCAGGATCGCGCCGTTGATCGGGCGGTTCCGGTTTGCCGTGTTTGAAATCCAGAAACGGCTGGTAAAACCGGATTACGCAGGCATTAAACCTTCCGAAAGACCATGGCAAGAGGGTTGAACTCAAATTGCCTTGTTGTGAAAAGCAGCACCTGTTGCGCCGATCATGGAATCATTCCAATCAAAACCATTAGCGGCTGAACCAGCCAAAAAATACGACATAGATCAAGCTGGCCACCAGGCAGGTTCCAATCATGATCGGCAGGCCCCTTTTGTTCCAGACTTTTGGGGTAAGGGGGAAATCGGTCTTCTCAGAAAGGGAGGCAACCACGATGTTGGCAGTTGATCCGATGATTGTCCCATTGCCGCCAAAGCCTGCTCCGAACACCAGTGCCCACCACAGTGGCATGATGGGAATTCCGCTCGATTCCAAGCCTTGAATGATCGGAATAAATGCTATCGTAATGGGCACATTATCAACAAAAGCAGACAACAATGCCACAGACCAGAGTATCAGCAAACCGAGTAATACAGGTGGCAAACCGCTGACCCGGGCAACCACGCTGGAAAGAGCCGACATGACCCCGGCCGCTTCGAGCCCTCCGATCAAGACAAATAGCGCGGTAAAAAATAATAAGACATCCCATTGGATTCGTTTTAATGTTTCTTGAATGGAAGGTCTGACCCATGCCAGCGCAATACTGGCTGAGAACAGGGCGATCAGTGAAGGCTGAATATGCAGGGTCTCTTCCAGCAGAAAGGCCGCGATGGTTATGGCCAGTACGATGATTACCTTGATGGTTGTTTTCCTGTCCTTTAATGCTGAACGGGGACTTAATTCATCCAGCGCATCCAGATTGGTCGGCGGGCGGGACAATTCTTTCCGATAAAGAAAACGCAACATACCCAGTGCCACCAACCATACCACCACAACCACCGGAAGGCTGTGGGTTAAGAAGTCGACGTAGGCCAATCCACTGGCAGAACCAATGAGGATATTGGGAGGATCGCCGATCAGGGTGGCCACACCGCTGGTGTCCGATAGCAATGCCTCTGCCAGTATAAACGGTTGAGGGTTTAAACCGATGATCTCGGAAATCAGGATCGTGACAGGCGCAATCAGAACGACCGTGGTCACATTATCCAGGAACATGGATGCCACCGATGTGACCACCCCAAACAGCACCAGCAGCAGGATCGGATTTCCTTTTGATTTTTTCCCCGCCCAAATAGCCAGATATTGAAAAAATCCGGTTGGTTCCAGGATGGACACCAGAATCATCATGCCAAGAAGCAAACCGATTGTGTTGAAATCAATGGAACTGACTGCTTCATGTTCTGAATAGAAGCCCAGAGATATTCCCAGAGCAACCATCAGGGATGCCCCCAGCAGGGAAGCAATTGTCCGGTTTAACTTTTCTGTAAAAATTAATATCAGGGTGCCAATAAACAGCAGTGATGAAAGAATGCCGGCAATCATCAGTGCAATTCCTTGATTTCATCCCAGTTGGCCAGAATGGTGGTTCCAATATCCACCCTGGAGACAATCCCAACCAGCGTATTGGACTCGTTCGTGACGGGCAGGTCGGATAAATTCAGTTTCAACATCAAGGCATAAGTAAAAAGCAGCCCGCTATCTTCAGCAACGGCTCTGGCTGGTTGCATCAGGGTGGTGACCGGCTGATCGATTTCTTCAGCAGAGGGCCGATTCATTTCAATCGCTCCAAACTCGCTGACAAAATCCAGATCGTTGATTAAATTAAAAAATGATGGCAACTCAAGGGAAAGTAGATCTGGAAGGCTGACGATGCCGATCAGCTTCTTTTCAACATCCACCACGGGCAGAAACCCAATATGATACTTATTCATTTTTTTGGCTGCTTCGCGGATCGTGGCGGATGCCTGAATGGAAACGACATTTAATTTCATGCAGTTACTGATCATTTTTCCCTCGGCGTTCGATTATTATTCCGGGTATGTCATACTCCACCCCATCATTATAGTCCTCTTGTGAAATCACTTTTGGGGTGGGGGAACACCAGAAAGCAAGAATTGCCAGAATATTCAAAACAGGTCCGGGCGCCCCATGATAATTCGTGCGGCAAACCCTACCTGAACGGAAGTTCCCTCGAAAGTGGAGCATCGCTACAATTGCCGCGGTCATGACCTGCGCATGGTGGTCTTATCGGCACCATAATGAAAAAACCAGGGCTGGCGCCCCAACAGACGCCAGCCCTTGAAAAGAGGGGAGTTCGCGAATTACCAGTCAATCGTAAAGCTGCGCACGGCGCTCCAGCGTCCGTA
>DAOUGC010000213.1:0-2889 GCA_034429695.1 Levilinea sp. | reverse complement strand
CGTCCAGTTCGATGGCGTCAACAATCATGTCGCTGGTCAGTGCGCCGTTGCCGCCCTTGCCGTAATTTTGCCAGCGCAGCACCATGCCGGTGACGCTGTCCACCCAGAAGCGGTCCACCAGTACACCCGGCTCAGGAGACCATTCCAGCACAAAGGCTGAGCGGCCTGAAGCAGCCCAGGTTTGCGCGTCGAAATTCACCACGGTGTACCCGCCGCCGCGTTGTGCCAGCGCGGTGGGGAACAGGGCATCGCCTACCGGCTGATCAAACTGCCCGCTGAGCGGGAAGGGCCTGATGGTGTCGGTGGTGATTTGCGGCGCGGTGAAGGGCAGGCGGGCAAATTCGGGCAGCAGGGAGACTTCTTCAGCGCCGGTCAGCAGGTCGCGGTCCAGCAGATACCCGCCGTCGCTGATCCGGATGCGCCGGGGGATGTCATCCAACCCTGTCACCAGCCTGAACCGGGCCGCAGGGTGATCCACCCACACCTGCTGGTGCAGGGTGGTGACCGGCTGGTCCCCGCCATCGTACTGCTGCAGTGTGACATCCAGCACGGCGGTTTGCCAGTACAGGTGACTGTTGAGCATGCGCAGGCGCACCATTTCGCCGTTGGCATCTTCCGGCAGGGATGGGTCAGCCGGCGCTGGGATGGGTTGTTCGGCGGCGCTCACGGGTGTGTGCGTTCCGGTGGGGGCTGTTGGAGGGACCGCAGTCTGCGGGGTACATGCCGCCAGCAGCAGGCTGGCAAGCAGGATGATCATGGATAAATGGTTAAGCAGGCCGTTATGTTTCATGGTTATTCCTCTGGCAATGGTTGATCATGCGGTGGCAAAACCACATGGGTGGGCGTGCAAAACCAGCGCAGTCCACTTATATCAGACGTTGATCGAGGCGGTTTGGATCCAAACCGGCCCCCAAAACGTTTATAATGTGAACCTGTGACCAGATTTTACCGGTGTACGCTACTCTCTGGGAATCAATATGCGAACGGATACTTTCTATAGAAGAACACAACAAAACCGGCGTCTGATCGAACAGGCGCTGCTGACCGTGTGGACCGGCGGGCTGTTGTTCCTGCTGTCCATTGCGGTGATCCTGCTGGGCAGCCAGTTGTTTTCGCTTGGCGCGGTGCACAGCGGGGTGAGCGTTGGCGGGGTGGATCTGGGCGGTTTGAACCGCGATGACGCGCTGGATAAACTGGCGCGCGAGTGGACTTATCCGCAGACCGGGCGCATCCTGCTCACCCATGGCGACCAGACCTGGACGGTGACGCCCGAGCAAATGGGGTTGTACGTTGACCTGGAATCGAGTGTGGACAACGCTTACAACCTGGGCCGCGGGCAGGGTCTGTTCGCCAACGTCTCTGCGCAGTTTAATGCCTCGTTATACGGGGCAAAGCTGGCGCCGGTGCTGTTGTTTGATCAGCGCATGGCGGCCAATTATCTGTCCGGTCTGGCGGCGCAGATCGATACCCCCGTGCACGAACCCTCCATCTCGATCAACGGGGCGGACGTGGTGGTGCAGCCAGGTCAGGCAGGGCGTTATTTGGACCTGCAGCAAACCCTGGGGTTGATCACTGCCCAGATACAGACCCAGCTCGACGGCGTGGTTCCACTGGCCGTGGTGGAAGTGGACCCATCCGTGGCGGACGTGAGCCAGCAAGCTGAGCAGGCACGCAACATTCTTTCCGCTCCGCTGGCGCTGGTCATGCCACCCGATCAGCCGGACACCAAGGGACCGTGGACGTTTGAACCCGCCGACCTGGCGAAAATGCTGGTGTTTGAACGGGTGCAGCAGGGCAACACAGCCACCTATGAACTGGCGCTCAACCGGCCTGCCATGGCGGCTTATCTGCAATCCATTGCCGACGGTCTGGCGTTGTCACCGCAAAACCCGCGCTTCATGTTCAACGATGACACCCGCCAGCTTGAAGTATTGCAACCTTCGATCACCGGGCGTGCGCTCAATATTGATGCCAGTGTGGAGGATATTGAAAAACGCCTGCTGGCCGGTGAGCACAACATGGCCCTGACGTTTGTTTTCTCACCGCCTGCGGTCACGTCGGATATGACCGGTGAGCAGCTTGGCATTACCGAGCTTGTGCACGAGGATGCGTCCTATTTCTACGGCTCCAGCGCGGACCGGGTGCAGAACATTCAGACTGCCGCCGCCGAGTTTCACGGGCTGCTGGTTCCGCCGCACAGCACCTTCTCAATGGCGTCAGCAATGGGCGATATCACGCTTGACAATGGTTATGCAGAAGCATTGATCATCGTCGGCGACCAGACCATCAAGGGCGTCGGCGGTGGGGTGTGCCAGGTGAGCACCACGCTGTTCCGGGCGGCGTTTTTTGCCGGTTTCCCGATTGTGGAACGCCACCCGCACGCTTACCGTGTTTATTACTATGAAAAGATAGCAGGTGGTGGCATCAATCCATCCTTTGCCGGGTTGGACGCCACCGTGTTTGTGCCGCTGGTGGACTTTAAATTTACCAATGACACCGATCACTGGTTGTTGATGGAGACTTACGTTAATCCGTCATACAGCAGCATTGTGTGGAAGTTTTATTCCACCGGTGATGGGCGCACGGTTGATTGGAACACCACCGGTTTGCAGAACGTGGTGGAAGCTCCCGATCCGTTGTACACCGAGAACCCCGAACTGGCATCAGGCGAGGTCAGGCAGGTGGACTGGGCGGCTGACGGCGCGGATGTGACCATCTCGCGCACGGTGTACCGCGATGGGCAGGTGTATCTTGAGGATCACTTCTCGACGCATTATGAAGCATGGCAGGAGAAGTGGGAATACGGACCCGGAACCGAGGGTATGCCGCCCGAACCTGAACCCGAGGGTGAACCGGCTGAAGGTTAGATGAAAAAACAGGGTGCGTCCG
>DAOUGC010000212.1:0-66788 GCA_034429695.1 Levilinea sp. | reverse complement strand
CTGCGTGGCACCGCAATCATCATTACTCCACAAGACCTTCTGCGGGCAGTCCCCTCTCACGAAATCGTCCATATCGAGAAAAGCCGTTGACCCTCAACATTGCTTGCTTCATTTCGCCGCACGGCTTTGGGCATGCTGCACGCGCCTGCTCAGTCATGGCCACCTGCCTTACCCTGGTTGGAGACCTTCATTTTCATCTGTTTACAACAGCGCCCCTCTGGTTCTTTGAGGACTCGCTGCCGGCAGGCACATTCACCTACCACAGTCATGTGGTGGACATTGGCATTGTCCAACGGGACGCCATGCATATGGACCTGCCCGGCACGCTCAGGGCGCTTGACCAACTCCTTCCGCTGGATGAACACAAGCTGAAACCCATCCTGTCAAAGCTCAAGCAAACTGACTGCCGCGCAGTTATCTGTGACATTGCCCCTCTTGGTTTGGCAGCGGCTCATTTTGCCAGCCTGCCGTCCATATTGGTCGAAAACTTCACCTGGGATTGGATATACGAAGGTTTTACAACAGATTATCCGCCTTTTTTGACTGTCATCCCCAAATTACGATCCCTCCTTGATCTCGCCAGCCTGCATCTGCAAACCATGCCGATCTGTCTCCCCCAAGTAAATGGGGTGAAGCTTCCACCCATCAGCCGATTACCGCGCATCGGCCGGCAAAAACGCGCAACCGGTTTGGCCTCTCTCATGATCAACAGGTTGTGTTGATTACAATGGGCGGCATTCCCCACAATCACAACTTCCAGCACCAGCTCGTCCGCCAATCGGAAGTCACCTTTATCATTCCCGGTGGTGCCGATTCATTGATTTTTTCTGATAATCTCATTCTCCTCCCGCACCGTTCTCCGATCCATCACCCTGACCTGATCGCTGCCGCGGATCTGGTGGTTGGAAAATCGGGCTATTCCACCCTGGCAGAGTGCTATCATGCTGGTGTCCCATATGTCTTTATCAGTCGTCCCGAATTTCGCGAATCGGCTGTGCTTGCCGACTTTATCCTTCATCAACATACCGGCGCCGAGCTAAACAGCAATGATTTTTATAACGGCGTCTGGCTTGATTCCCTGGATACATGGTTATCCCTCCCTCGTATAAACCAGCCACATGAGAATGGCAGCCTGGCTGCCGCCCAAACCATTTTGGAGAATATATCATGAGCAAACAAATCACCCGCACTGACATTCTGGGCACCATCCGTGCCGCCATTGAACCCCTTGATTACGTTCACAGCATGTGGGAAGGAGGGGCTGCCGCAAACCAGCGTCTTGATCAATGGTCGGATATTGACCTGATGATTGACGTTGATGATGATCGCGTTCCAGAAGTCATGAGCATCATCGAGTCAGCCTTGTCCCGTTCAACCCCGTATGATTTACGCTATGAAATCCCACAGCCCACCTGGCACGGACACTGGCAGGCTTTTTACCGCTTCATCAACGCCAGTCCCTATCTATTGCTGGATATGGTAATCCTTAAACATTCCATCCCGGAGAAGTTCACCGAACCCGTTTTGCACGGAAAGGCAGTTGTCCACTTTGATAAAGCCGGTATCATCGCCACCTCTCCTGTGCTGGATGTGGAGGAAACCATGCAAACCATCACGCGCCGCCTGACCACCCTGCCTGTCATGTTCCGCATGTTTCAGGTGATGGTCTTGAAGGAAATCGAACGCGGAAATGGTATTGAAGCCATTGGTTACTACCCTGGAATGACACTGCGCCCGCTGGTTGAGGCGTTGCGCATACGTTACGCACCGTATCATTACACCTTTTACAGCCGCTATGTTTATTCAGAGTTTCCATACGCGGTGACCAGCCGGCTGGAACCATTATTTTTTATCGGCAGTCTGCAGGATCTGCAAGAAAAACACATGCAGGCAGTGGCGTGGTTTGAGGAAACCATCGCCGCCATTGATCTGGACGAAGTCCGCCGCATGTTGATCGCAGCGCGGGATAGAGCCCTGCTGGGATAATCCCAGGGATAAACAATCCTCCATGACTGATCAATCCCTGGAATTGCAACCCTTTGAACCATCAGACTTTGCCCGTCTAAAAGGGTGGATATCCGATGAAGAAAGCTTGATGCTCTGGTCGGGTCCTTTCTTTACCCACCCATTGGACGACGCCCAGTTGCACGCCTACTGGTTATCCGGGCAGCAAACTCCACCTGTGCGGTACATCTACAAGGCTGTGCTGCAACCCCAGAGTCTGGTGGTGGGTCACATTGAACTCAACAATATTGACTGGCGCAATCGCGCGGCATCTGTATCCAAAGTATTGATTGGCGACAGTGCCTGGCGTGGCAAAGGCATTGCATCAAGGATGGTCAGATTGCTGGTTGACTTTGCTTTTGAGGAACTCCACCTTCACCGCCTGGAACTCAAAGTGTTCGATTTTAACGAACCAGCCATTCATTGCTATCAGAATTTGGGGTTCAAAGTGGAAGGCCACCTGCGGGATTATCGCAAAGTGGAAGGCGGTTACTGGAGCAGTTACCTGATGAGCCTGTTGGAGGACGAGTGGCGCGCTGCCAATATTACGAAAAACTGCCCAGCGGCATGATCGTCTCTGGATTGGTCTCCAGGACGATCACCTGATTTTGACCGCGAGTCAGTTGGGTGAATGCCTGATTAAATTCATCAAAACGCTCCACAGCAAGCTGGCAGGTGAGGGTAACGTCTGCCTCAAAACTGCTATCAAGCAACCTGCCCTGGTGGGCTTCCACCAGCAGCCGCGTTTGTTCAAACAGGTTATACGGAACCGCCAGCATCACCGTGTGGGTCGGTATCTTCTCGGCTCGTGGCAGCACTTCCAAAACGGCTTTGACCGAATCGGTGTAGGCTTTCACCAACCCGCCGGTTCCCAGTTTTGTGCCGCCAAAATAGCGCGTCACCACCACCACAATGTCTCCCAGCCCGCTGCCCTGCAAGACAGCCAGAGCCGGTCTGCCTGCCGTTCCAGCCGGTTCGCCTGCATCTGAACAGTGCGCGGTGACGGATGCCCCGAATCCGATCAAAAAAGCCGGCACATGGTGACTGGCGTCGGAAAACTCGGATTTCACGCTGCTGATGAATGTCCGCGCTTCATCAACCGAGAAAGCCGGCGCTGCGCTGACAATAAAACGTGAATTAACCACTGTGATTTCAGTGCGGACTTCGCCAGCCGGAATGGGATATCGCTGAGCCATAGTACAATTCTATCCGATCATCAAATGAGGAGCGAACATGAAACGCGGGGTGGATTACATCGGAGTGGGCGTAGGCGCCGTAATGGTAAACGAGCAAGGTCTGTTATTTTTCGCACAACGCGGCCCGCTGGCAAAAAATGAACGCGGCATGTGGGAATTCCCCGGTGGTTCCGTGGAATTTGGCGAGAAACTTGGTGACGCGCTCAAACGCGAAATGCGCGAGGAATATGGCATTGACATTGAAGTCGGCGATCTGCTGGATGTCGTCGATCATATCCTGCCGGACGAAGGCCAGCACTGGATTTCACCCAGTTACATTTGTCGGGTATCTTCTGGAGAACCTGCCATCCTCGAGCCAGGTAAATGCAGCGGGATCGGCTGGTTTTCACCCACCGATCCACCGCTGCCCATGACCAGTATCACTGCTGCCAATCTGAGGCATTATCTTAAGTGCGCTTATCCGCCAGATACTCATCCAGACCGCTGGGACGATAATTCAGCGACTGGTGCCTGAAATACGTGTTATACAGCTCGGCATAATGCCCGTGCTTATCCAGCAGACCTTCATGATTGCCTTCTTCCAGAATCCGCCCGTCCTGGATCACCAAAATGCGGTCCGCCGAGCGAATGGTTGACAGGCGGTGGGCAATCAGGATGCTGGTGCTTTGCTTCAGGATCATCCCCAGCGCTTGCTGGATCTGCCATTCGGTGAACGGATCAATGCTGGCTGTGGCTTCATCCAGGATGAAGATGGCCGGTTTCTGCACCAGCACCCGCATCAATGAGACCAGTTGCCGCTGACCCATCGAAAGCTGCGACCCGCGTTCACCCACCTGCGTTTCCAGCCCATTGGACAGGGTGTCCATCCATTCGCCGTCGCCGATCTGCCTTGCCAGGTGCAACACTTCTGACTCACTGATGTCGGGACAGGCGTAACGGATGTTTTCCAGCACACTGCCTGCGAACAGGAACGGCACCTGCGATACGATGCCCAGTTGTCTCCTGAATGCATTCAAATCAAACGAACGGATGTCCATGCCGTCCACCAGCAGCTCGCCAGACTGGAATTCGTAGAAACGCGAGACCAGCCTTGCAATGGATGATTTACCCGCACCCGTATGCCCCACGATTGCCAGGTTCTCACCGGCGCGGATCTTCAAATTGAAGTCCACCAGCACCGGCTCACCTTCCTGATAGGAAAAGTTCAAATTGCGAAATTCAATCTCACCTCGAAGGGGTGGAATCCCGCTGTTTCCGGTCTGGTGCACGGCTGGCTCGGCATCAATGAGTGCAAACACCCGCTCTGCCGCAGAAAGACCGGTTTGAATTTGAGTGAGGAAGGATGACAGGCTCATCACCGGGTACAGGAAAGCGTCCAGCGAAAGCAGGAATAGATACCACGCCCCCGCAGTCACAATTCCCTGCGCGGCGCTCATCCCGCCAAAGTAAACCATCATTGCCACAGCCAGCCCGCCCAGACCATTCAGGATCGGGAAAACCATCGCCAGGACGAACCCGCGGCGCAAATTTACTTTATATGACATGCTGTTGGCGCCGGAAAACTCCTCAAAGATCCCGGCTTCCTGCCTGAAGTTCTTGGCAATGGCGATGCCGGATACGGTTTCCTTGATGGATGAGTTCACATCCGCCGTGGCGCGCATCCCATCCCGGGTTACTTTCCGCGCCAACATTCGATAGGTGGATGCGAAGATGTACACCACCGGAATGATGGCAAGCACATAAAGCGTCAATCGCCATTCAATGTTGATCAGAACGATGCCCAGGATGAGAGCCTCGGATATTTGAGAAACGACGTCCGTCGCCAGGGTGACCAGTTGACCAAAATCGCGTGTGTCTGTGGTGATGCGCGACACAACCTTGCCTGATGAAAACCGGTCATAGAAAGACAGATCGTGATCGGCAGCCGCCTTGAAGGCGTCCCCGGCGATGGTGATCAGCATGGTGGCAACCAGACGCACGGTTTCCCTGCGGCGCAGCCAGTTGGCCGTCCACCGCAGCACGCCGATCAGCAACACCAACCCCGCCAGCAGATACACTGAGGATGCGTCCGATGCGTTCTGCAACACATCCACCCCACGTGATACCGCCACCGGGGTGACGGAACCCAGCAATGAAACCCCCAGTACGGCAATGCCGATCCCAAGCAGGCGCTTCCACTGCGGTTTGAGATAACCCACGATGCGGCCAATCAACTGCCGGTCACCATATTGCCGGTCGTATTGTTCTGCGTTTAGACCAGAAAAGAATCCCATGTTATGACTCGCTAAATATCCGGCGGTATGCCTCGGAGGTTTGCATTAATTCGTCGTGTGAGCCAATGGCCGCAACCCGACCCTTGCGCATGACGATGATCAGGTCAGCCCAACGGATCTGTGAAAGGCGGTGGGTGATAATCAAAGTGGTGCGCCCACGCGCAGCGGTGAATATGGCTTGCTGGATCTTGTCTTCCGTGGCGCTGTCGATCGCGCTGGTTGAATCATCCAGGATCAGTATGGGCGGATCGGTCAGAAAAGCCCTGGCAAGCGCCAGGCGCTGGCGTTGACCGCCGGACAGGGTTACCCCACGCTCACCGATCACGGTTTCATACCCCTCAGCCAGTTCCTTAATGAAATCGTGTGCCTGAGCCAGGTGGGCCGCCCGTTCAATCTCTTCCCGGGTGGCATCTGGTTTTCCAAAGGCAATATTCTCAGCAATGGAACGAGAGAACAGGAACACGTCCTGCTCAATCACCGAGATGCTGCGTCGCAGGGTTTCCAGGTTCCAATCCCTGACATTCACCCCGTCCACCAGCACCTCACCGCAATCAACGTCGTATGCCCGGTTTACCAGCTTGACCAGCGTGGTCTTGCCCGATCCGGTCTGTCCCACAATTGCCACGGTTTGCCCGCGCTTCACGTGGATGTTTACGTTATCGAGCATCTCATGCGTCGGGCGGCCCTCTTCGTCCTCGGTATCGTACGAGAAACATACATCCCTGAATTCGATCCCACCACGCACTGGCTGGTTGTATCCATCCAGATTCTGATCGAGATTATCTTCCCGGTTGATCAATTCAAGGATGCGCCGCGCACCGGCAATGCCAGACGAAATTTGCGAGTATGCCCACATCGCGGCAAATGTGGGGAAGTCCAGCATCAACAATAGCCCAAAATAGGTGACCACGTCGCCCACCTGAATGAGCCCCTGGTTGGCAAGCAACAGGGCATGCAGCAACCCCACGGCAGTGGCAATGCTCAACAACAGCAACGGGATGAAACGCGCTTCCACCTCACCCTGCCGTACAACCGCGTCACGGTAGGAGCCGGCATTCTTCTGAAACAACCTGACCTCGGCAGCTTCCTGAGCGGAGCCTTTGACCGTCTCGATCCCGTCAATCGCTTCAGCCAGTCGGGTGTTGAGGTTGCCAAAGGAACGCCTGACATCTTCCGTGATCGGACGCAGGGTCCTCAAGTAGGAGCGCAGGGCAAAAAAGTAGATGCCCACAAACACCATCGGGGTGATGATCAGGCTGGGGTGATAGCGCGGTGCGACCAGAATCGGGACGATCAGGAACGACAACGAGCCGAGCACCATATTCAGACCCGGGTTGAACAGGAAGTTAACCTCACGCACATCGTTGGTTGCGCGCGCCATGGTATCACCCACCGGCTGCCGGCTGTGAAAGGTCATGCTCTTGCCAAGCAGACTGCTGTACAACTCATTGCGAATATCACGCTCGATGCGCTGCGCCACCAGTTCAAAGCCAAAATTGCGCGCCAGTTGCAATAAAGCCCGGCTCACCTGTGATATGGCGATCATCATCGCCAGCCAGCCAAGTCGATCTGTTCTGGGTGGCTCAGCCAGGATGGCATTGAAGGCCTGCCCGATTAATACCGGAGCCAGACCAGCCAGCGCCGCATTTGATAGAGCGCCCAACAGTGCAATCAGGATCGGCCACCAGTTGCGCCCCGCATGTGACAGAATCCAGCGAACCGGTCCGGTTCGATTGGTGGTAAAGCTTTCACTCAATGAAAATTCAGTTATTGCCATTGCATTTCTCCCACCCAGGAGCGGCGATTATCCTTCCGCCCACTTTAACCCGATGCGCCCCCGGTCCTGCTCAATCGTCAGGATCGACACATCGATGATATCACCCACTTGCAGCAGCGTGCCAGCCGGTATCTGACTGCGGTGCAACAGACCGTCCTGTTTTACGCCGATATCAACAAACACACCAAAGTCCACCACATTGCGGACGGTGCCTTTCAGCTTCATGCCTGTGGTCAAATCTTCCATGGATAGCACATCGCTGCGCAGGATGGGCGCAGGCAGGTCTTCGCGCGGGTCACGTCCCGGACGCACCAGTTGTTCAAAGATGTCTTCCAGGGTCGGTACACCTGCGCCAAGCTCTTCAGCCAATTGAGGGATGGGTGTGGCTGTGCGCGCCCGTTCCAGTTCCGCCCAGCGCTGTGCGAGCGGGGTGGTGATACTCACTCCGGCCCGTTCAAGCACTTTTTGGGCAATAGCATAACTCTCAGGGTGAATGGCGCTGGCATCCAGTGGATTTTCACCTTCCCGCACGCGCAGGAACCCCGCCGATTGCTCAAACGCCTTGGCTCCCAGCCCGCTCACCTGCCTGAGTTGATTGCGGCTGCGGAATGGACCGTTTTCCTCGCGGTGGGCCACTATTCGTTCAGCCAGTTTGGGGCCGATCCCCGAAACGTACGTCAATAATGCGGGCGATGCCGTGTTGACATCCACCCCAACGCGGTTGACCACACTCTCCACCACACCATTGAGCGTCCCAGCCAGTTCACCCTGATCAACATCATGCTGGTACAAACCAACACCGATTGATTTCGGGTCAATCTTGACCAGTTCAGCCAGTGGATCCTGCGCCCGGCGGGCAATGGAAACTGCCCCGCGGATGCTCACATCCAGATTGGGCATTTCAGCCCGGGCAAGAGGGCTGGCGCTGTAAACCGATGCACCGGCTTCATTTACAATCAGGTAGCTTCCCTGTCCCATGCGCTGGATCAGTTGTGCCGCCATCTGTTCACTTTCCCGGGACGCCGTGCCATTTCCGATGGTGATCAGCGTCACATGGTATTTTTCAACCAGTGCCTGCAAGGTATCAAGTGCTTCCTTCATCTTCTTTTGTGGTTCATGTGGATAGATCGTGGCAACATCCAGCAGCTTGCCAGTCTCATCCACCACCGCAACCTTGCAACCTGTGCGGAACCCAGGGTCAATGCCTAGCACCACGTGTCCGCTCAGGGGCGGCTGGCTGAGCAGCGCTTTGAGATTGGAGCCAAACACACCAATGGCATGTTTTTCAGCAGCTTCGGTCAAAGCCCTGCGCACATCCCGTTCGATCGCCGGTAACAATAATCGCTCGGCGGCATCCTGAATGGCCAATACCAGTTGATCCTTCCAGGGGGAACGATCTATCGGCTTGAAATATTGCAATATCACTTCCTGCCAGTCCCGTTCATTCACGATGATATGCACTCGCAGGACTTTTTCTTTTTCACCCCGGTTGATTGCCAATACCTGATGCGGTCTCAGCCGGTCAACCCGGTACTCGCACTCATAATATATCTGGTAGACCAGTTTTTCATCCACCGCATCATCGATCTTCTCACCCCGCAACAGCCCCCAGCGCATGGCTTTCTCGCGCGTGCGGCTGCGCACATCACTGTGGTCGCTGATCGTCTCAGCCACGATGTCCCTGGCACCGGCCAGCGCATCATCGATACTGGTCACCTGTTCATTGAGGAATTGCTCAGCATGCTTGCGAACGTCATCTTTTCCAATACGCTGGGACAGGATCAGATCAGCCAAACCCTGCAAACCTTTTTCACGGGCAATACTCGCGCGGGTCTTCCTTTTGGGTTTGTACGGTTGATACAGATCCTCCAGTTCCGTTAACGTCGCGGCAGCCTGAATTCGCTCCAGCAACCCGGGAGTCATTTTTCCCTGTTCTTCAATGGATGAAACAATGGCTTCACGCCGTTCCTCAAGTGCGCGCAATCTTTCGAGGTGCACCTGAACCAGCCGCACCTGTTCATCATCCAAACTGCCGGTCATCTCTTTTCGATAACGGGATATGAAAGGAACCGTGTTGCCTTCATCAAGCAACCGGATGGTGGCTTCCACCCGGCTGCTGCCAACGTTTAACAACTTGCCGATCTGTTCTGCATGGTTGATCATGTGAAGAAGTCCGTTTTTTCTTATGATTTTTTCTGCCCGGCGGGCAGGTCAAGCAACCGATCCCATGCGCCAACCCACGGTGAACCCAATCGGTGGCGTTCGGGCAATTTGATCGACATAAACCGTTGCGCTATTTGTACAGACAGCATCGCAATGCTGCCCCATTCGTCATCACGCACGGCCTGCGCCATGCGTTGTCCCATACTGCCGCTCCACTCCCATTCCATGCGAAAGCGATCCGCTTTCACCCAGTATCCCCGCTTCTCCCATGCCTGTACACTGACATCAATGGTTTCATGAATTTCCAATAATGCCAGGGCAATGTATGCAGCCAAATCGCGGCTCTCTTCGCCCGGTTCTGCCTGACGCATAAGCTCACGCAGCGCCAGCACGATGCTCCGGCTCAACCGTGTTCGGTCTTTGCCGGCGGATTCGGTCTTGATGATACGGCTCAACTCACCCTCCGGAAGAAAAATCAGGAAATCGCCCTGGTTTTACAGAAATATCCCGCACTGTCTGGGCGAGTTCCTCCAGACAACCATCTTCGATCTTTGATAATAAGAAGTGGATGGTCGATTCTCAAGCACAATTGTTCGGATTATATCGCAAATACCTGTGATAGAATGCCAGTATGCGGATCTTGATGGTTTCGAATGCCTACAAGCCAACCATCAGTGGAGTGGTTACCTCCATCGATTTGTTCCGCAAAGGATTGATCCAGGCAGGGCACTCGGTGGGTGTCCTGGCACCCCGTTATGCCCATTACGAAGATACCGAGGAGAATATCTTTCGCCTGACTGGTGTTGATCTGACCGGCATCATTGACTTTTCCCTGGCCATTCCCCTGCCTTCGGTTGTGGATGAGGTGATTGAGCGGTTTCAACCCGACATCATTCATTCCCACCATGCCGTATGGATGGGCGAGGCAGGCGCAGCCGCGGCTGTTGAAAAAAACATTCCGTTGGTCTTTACGTTTCATACAATGTACGAGGAGTACGCCGCCTCTTTCTTCCCACCTCTGGCATGGGCGAGCATACCCATCACCCGCAGCACACTAAACAGCTATTTTCACCAATGTGCCCACGTCATCGCCCCCACCCAGTCAGTGGGCAATCTGATCAAAAAACGTTATGCCATCCCCTGCCCTGTTTCGGTCATATCCACCCCCATCGATTTCGCCCGTTATACCCAACTGACTCCCGCTGCGGTCCGTCATGAGCTGGGTTTCGAGGATTGTGAATTACTGTTGTACGTTGGCCGCTTCTCCGCAGAAAAAAACCTTCCCCTTTTGCTGCAAGCTTTTTCCATTATCGCTCCCCGCCGACCACAAGCGCGGTTGTTAATCGTCGGCGGTGGCCCCATGCATTCAGAATTGGTGGATCTTGCCGGGCAACTGGGCATCAGCGAGCGGGTTATGTTTCATGAGCCTGTCCCATTCTCACGAGTTCCGCATTTCATGGCTGCTGCTGATGTTTTCACATTTCCCTCCAGCATTGAGACCCAGGGTCTGGTATTGGTGGAAGCCATGGCCGCCGGCACACCGGTGGTGGCGGTTAAAGCCGATTTCTCATGTGAAATATTACGGGAAGGTGGTGGGGTGACCGTGCCTGGGGACCCGGCGTCCTTTGCCGATGCAATCCAATCTCTGCTTGAGAATCCCCCATCCCGACAGGCGCTCTCGCTGGAAGCGATCAACTATGCCCGAAAATACAGCATCAAATCCGCAACTCTACAGCTATGCGAAGTATACCATCGCGTTATTGACGCTCCCCTGGGTTGGTAACGAAAAATCCCCTGTGTTATCATAGCCGCATGAGCAAAACAATCTCCACACCATCCTTTTTGGTGCGCGACATTCCTGTTTACGGCGATTGCATCCTCGCGCCCATGGACGGTCTTTCTGATTATCCATTTCGGGCGACCGTGCGCAGCATTGGTTCTGCCATGAGTTATACCGAATTTATCAACGGTCTGGATATCGTTTACGGACATCCAAAGCTGGAGAGCAAACTGCACTTCAGCCAGGATGAACGCCCGCTGGTATATCAGATCTACGACAATAACCCGGCGCGCATCCTGCAGGCAGCCCGGATACTAAGGCAGCGCAATCCAGACATCATTGACATCAACATGGGATGTCCGGATAAGAGCGTTGCCGGGCGTGGCGCAGGCGTGGGCTTGATGCGCACCCCCCGTCTGATCGAGGAGATCTTCTCCAGCCTCACCCGGGAACTTGATATTCCCATTACAGGCAAGATCCGGCTTGGGTGGGATGCACAGAACCGCAATTACATGGATATTGCCCGCATTATTGAACAAAACGGCGGCAGTCTGCTGGCGGTTCACGGGCGCACCCGCGAGCAAGCCTATCATGGCAAAGCCGATTGGGATGCCATTGCCCAGGTCAAGGCAGCTCTTTCCATTCCCGTCATCGCCAATGGCGACGTTCAAACTGCAGCCGATATTGAGCGCATAAAGGCACATACGGGCTGCGACGGCGTGATGATCGGCAGGGCAGCGGTGAAAAATCCGTGGATCTTTGCCCAAAAAAATCGCGAGGACATCACTCCTGATGTCATGTTATTGACGCTCAATGAACACCTTCGCCGGTCGCTTGAGTTCTACGGCAGTGAACGCGGGCTGGTGCTTTTTCGAAAATTCGCTGTGCATTATCTTTCCCCTTATCCCGTCACTCGCGAGCAACGGGTTGCTCTGCTGACCTGTACAAGGGTGGAGGATTTCATGCAACAGGTACATCGATTGATTGATGCGCAACAGGCGCAGGTCTAAAGGAGCACAATGGGTTTCGGTGGATTTGGTTGGTGGCACAGCCTGGGCTCTGACAGCCCAAAGCCAAAAGTAACCTGGCAATTGCTCAGGCGGGTGCTGACATATGCGCGCCCTTATCGTCTAAAAATCGCCATCATGCTGGTTCTGATCCTGGTTACCACGGGCTTGACCCTGGTAACTCCGCTGGTCATGCGCGATCTGATCGACCGCACCATACCGGCCAAAGACCTCAACCGTCTGATCCTGCTGGCAATTGCCCTGTTGATCCTGCCGGTTTTTGGTGGAGCCGTTCGTGTAATTCAACGCAGGCTGAATGCCAGTATTGGCGAGGGTGTCATTTTCGACTTGCGGGTCGCGTTATTCTCAAGACTGCAGCGCATGTCCTTGCACTTCTTCACCCATACCAAGGTGGGTGAGTTGATGAGCCGTTTGAATAACGATGTGATCGGCGCACAAAATGCAATTTCCAACACCATTGTTGACCTGATCACAAACATCATCACCACTGCCGCCGTTTTGAGCGTGATGTTGACCCTGGAATGGAGGCTGACGCTGGTATCCATCGTAATCCTGCCCCTGTTCATCATCACTGCACAAAAGCTGAGCGACCGTCTACGCGAAATAGCACGCGCACATATGGAAGCGAATGCCCGCATGAACGCCCTTGCCAATGAAACCCTCAACATCAGCGGGGCATTACTGGTCAAGTTGTTTGGCCGGGTGGATGTGGAAGTCAATCGGTTTTCAAATCGCGCCAGTCAGGTGCGTGATATCGGCGTCAATCGCGCCGTCACCGGGTCAACATTCTTTATGATCATTGGCTTGATTAGCGCTATTGGTACCGCCTTCATCTTTGGCTTTGGTGGTTATCTGGTCATCCGCGATGTTTTCACCATCGGAACCATTGTTGCTTTTGGCGCATACCTGGGCACGCTTTATGGTGCGCTTTCCGATCTGGCCAGTGCTCCGGTTGAATTTGCCACGTCTGTGGTAAGTTTTGAGCGCGTGTTTGAAATCATTGACATGCCTTTTGATATTGCCGAACAGGAAAATGCAGTTGAGTTGACCCGGGTTGAAGGCAATCTGACCTTCGACAACGTCTCCTTCCAGTACGACGATCGCACCGACAATTTACTCTCTGAGGTGAAACGCATCGGCCACGTTGACACCATGCCTGTCCTTTCAGCCGACAACAAAAATGGGCCTTCCGAAGAAGAGGAAAACCGTATGGCCCAGATGCGCAATCAGGCTCGCGAAGCGGCTTTATCGGGGATAAATTTCCATGTGGACGCCGGAAAACTGGTCGCCTTGGTCGGGCCCTCCGGTGCGGGCAAGACCACCCTTTCGTATCTCATTCCGCGCATGTACGACCCCACATCAGGACGTATTCTGATCGATGGAATCGATATCCGCCATGTCACCCTGGAATCACTAAGTCGGCAAATCGGTCTGGTGACCCAGGAGACCCATTTATTCCATGATACTGTGCGAACCAACCTGCTTTATGCCCGTTTGGATGCCACCCGGGAAGAGCTGGAAGCCGCCGCCACTGCAGCCAACATTCATCACTTCATCACCGCCCTGCCTGACGGGTACGATACCATCGTTGGCGAACGCGGTTACCGCTTGAGCGGTGGCGAGAAACAACGCCTGGCGCTGGCGCGCGTAATCCTGAAAGATCCCCGTATCCTTGTCCTGGATGAAGCCACCAGTCACCTGGATAGCGAATCAGAAGCGCTCATCCAGGAAGCTCTCAGCCGGGTGATGGCAGGCCGCACCAGCATTGTAATTGCGCACCGCTTGAGTACCATCCTGGCTGCCGATCTGATCCTGGTCATGGATCGTGGCCGGATTGTTGAAAGCGGCGTTCATGATGATCTGCTCAAACTGAACGGGCTGTATTCCAACCTGTACCACACCCAGTTTGGCGCATTGGAAGCAGTCAACGACAGCAAGTAAAATTACAATCCGCAAACCACATGTTGACAATTAATTAATAATGGCTAAAATATTAAGTGTTCTATGGCATGTGTTCACTTGTTGGAGTTCAGATCAATCCGGATGTGGTATGCCTCTTAACCACACCGGCTTAATGCTTTAAAAAGAAGCAATGCCCTCCTGGTGTCACCAATGCCATACGTCAATTGTCCATAGTAGTTTGTCAGGAGTTTAAGAGGAGTACCACATGAACGAACGCGTTACCGGCACCGTCAAATGGTTCAACACCAGCAAGGGTTATGGCTTCATTTCCCGCCCGGGTGGACCTGACATTTTTGTCCATTACACCGCCATTCAATCAGAAGGCTTCCGCAATCTGGAGGAAGGTCAGAAAGTGGAGTTCACGATTGAAAAGGGTCCCAAGGGCCTGCAGGCTGCCAACGTCGTCCTGGTCAGCTAAGCGCTGACACGTCATCAATTATTCTGAGAGATGGTAAGAGGCGCCATCTCTCTTTTTATTTATGTCCCTGAACTTTTACCTGGCTCAACCAGTGACCAATGACCAGGATAATTCCACATCCCACCAGCGCCATTCCCAGACGTAATGGCCCCAATGAAAGAAAATGCCAGTCAAGTTGAACTGCAAGTATATGTCCCCCCCAAAAACCAATCCAGGCCAGTACCAGGTATAAGAGAACGCGGATTAATGATCCGCCTTTCCATAGGTGGAAAATCGCCCCCAACAGACTGGAAAGCAGAACTCCAAATAGGAATGCCGGTATGGTCATGGGACCTCTCCCCTGCTGCATGGGTTAACTTACGGATATGATGCCGCTTCCGATCACCGTGTCTTCCTGATAAACCACAGCCAGTTGCCCCGGTGTAATGTCCCGCAGCAGCTCATCCAGCGCAATCGTCACCGAACCATCCGCTTGCGGATGCACGGTCGCCCTGGCTGGTCGCGCCTTATAGCGGATCTTGACCTCTCCGCGCAGTACATCTCCGGGTATTTTGCCCGATATCCAGTTAAATTGGCTGACAAAAAAGTGATCGCTGCCCAGTTCTTCTTTATATCCTACCACCAATGTATTTTCAGCGATATCTTTTTTTAGCACAAATAGCGGCGCTTCTGATGAAAGTCCCAGACCTTTTCGCTGACCGATGGTGTAATTGGCAAGACCGCCATGTTCGCCCAGGGTGTTCCCATGCCGGTCAACGATCCGACCCGGCATTTGTGTTTGTGGAGCGTAACGGGCAAGAAAGTCGCGGTAATCCTGGCCGCCCAGAAAACACAAATCCTGACTGTCCGACTTCTCCGCAACATCCAACCCGAAGCGGCGCGCCATTTGCCTGACCTCCGGTTTTTGGAACCCGCCCAACGGCAGCAGGGTGTGCGCCAGTTGATCCTGGTTGAGCACGCTCAACACATATGATTGATCCTTGCCGGCATCAATCCCCGTTTTTAATACATGGGCTCCCCCGGCACTCTTTTCCACACGGGCATAGTGTCCCGTCGCGAGGTGGGTTGCGCCCAGGTTCGTCGCCTGCTTCAGCAACAATCCCCAACGAACGTGCCGGTTGCAGTTCAGGCATGGGTTGGGGGTAATACCGGCAGCATGGCCATCCAAAAAGGATTGCACCACAATTTCTCGAAATTGCTCCCGCGCATCAATGGCATAAAAGGGTATCTCCAACCGGGACGCAACCCTGCGCGCTTGAGCCAGGTCATCTGGAGTGCAGCATCGGTTTTCGTTTTCGCAACCCGGCTCGCTCCACAGGCGCAGCATCATTCCGATCACCCGATGACCCTGTTCAACCAGCAATGCAGCCGCCACCGAGCTGTCCACCCCACCGCTCATGGCAACCACAACTGTCATCGGAACACCATCCGGTATTGCCATTACCAACAACCTTTCATGGTTCGCGGAGCCTCTGAATAATCACGGGCAGTTCATGTAGAAACCGTTCCACATCTGCCTCGTTGCTGTCCCTGCCCAGGGTAACCCGCAGTGAACCCATCGCCCAGCTTTTGGACCATCCAACCGCTAGGAGAATGTCCGATGGTTCGGGAGCGCCCACCTTGCAGGCTGAGCCGGAAGAGCAGGCAAACCCTGCCATATCCAGCATCATCAGCAGGGTATTGCCATCCACACCCTCAAACACAAAGCTGGCGTGGTTGGGCAACCGCTCCACGGGATGTCCGGTCAGGCGTGAGCGGGGAATTGCGCTTAATACCCCATCAATCAACCGGTCGCGTAACGTCGTTAGCTTCTTGTTTCGCTCAACCATCTCTTCGCGTGTCAGCCGCAAGGCTTCAGCCAGACCGATAATATAGGGGATATTCTGCGTCCCTGCCCGCAAACCCTCCTCCTGTTTCCCACCGGTTTGAACGGGCATAACACGCGTGCCTTTGCGCACATATAACACTCCCACACCTTTGGGCCCATAAAATTTGTGCGCTCCGATGGAGAGTAAGTCCACCTGATCTTTTTGCACGTCCACCGGCAAATGAGCCACCGCTTGCACTGCATCTGTATGAAAAGCGACCCCTCTGGCACGGCAGATTTGGCCAATCCTGGCAACCGGATTGATGGAGCCAATTTCATTATTTGCATACACCACCGAAACAACTGCAGTATTCTCATCAACCACCGCTGCCACATCTTCGGGGTCAACCTGTCCGTATGGATTCACCGGCAGGGTCTCCAGATCAAACCCGTGCACAGTGCGCAATACATCAGCGGTGTGAGAAATGGCGTGATGTTCCACCGGACTGATGACAACCCGGTTGGCCCCGCGCTCGCGCCGGGCAGCAAAAGCGGCTCCGGTCAGAGCCAGATTGTCGCTTTCGGTCCCACAACCGGTAAAAAATATTTCATTAGGCTGGGCATTAATGTGTTTGGCGACTTCTCGTCTGGCATCATCCAGCGCTGTTTCAGCTTTTTGCCCGTACGCATGCACCGAGGACGGATTGCCAAATATTTCGGTGAAATATGGCAACATCGCCTGCACCACACGGGGATCAACCGGAGTTGTGGCAGCATAATCAAAATAAATGCGACTATTTCCGTCCATAATGTTCCTTTCTTAACATTGACCGATTATAGCACGTTGGACAGGCGGAAGCTCGTTTTCAAATCACTGATATAATTACTAAGATAATCTAATTTTTTCGGCGGAGGTCGCATCATGGCTTATAAAATTCGCTTTGGCACCGACGGCTGGCGGGGATATATCGCCGAAACCTATACTTTTGATAATGTCCGCCGCTGTGCACAAGGGTACGCCAGTTACATGATTAAACATGGCAAAGCCGGGCACTGGTTTGTCGTTGGTCACGACAAACGCTTTCTCTCGGAACAATTTGCCATGGCAGTCGCTGAAGTACTGGTTGGAAATGGTTTAAATGTTCATTTGACCGACGGGGCAACCCCCACACCGGTAATCGCCTTCTCAGTTGTGCACAAAAAAGCCTCAGGCGCAATCAATATCACTGCTTCCCACAACCCTCCCACCGACAATGGTTTTAAGGTGCGGAATGAGTTTGGCGGAGCCATCGATCCGGAAGGTCTCCACGAAATTGAGAGCCTGATCCCCGACTCCGTGGATGATGTCAAACGCGTCAACGGCGCGGATGCCGTCAAAAAGGGACAGATTGTCTTTTTTGACGCAGCCCCTGACTACATTACCCACATTGAGAAACTCGTTGACCTTCAGGCGATCCGCGACGCCGGTTTGAAAATTATGGTGGATGCCATGTGGGGCAACGGCGCTGGTTGGTTCACCCGCCTGCTTTCGGGTGGAGCCACCCAGGTGAGCGAGATTCACGACCATCGCAATCCGGTTTACCCCGAGATGGAACGGCCTGAACCCATTCCACCCAACATTAACGTCGGCCTCAAAAAGACTGTCGAAACCGGCTCTGATATTCTGCTCGTCACCGATGGGGACGCCGACCGCTTGGGTCTTGGCGATGAAAACGGCGTTTTCATCAATCAACTGCAGGTATATGCGCTGCTGGCACTCTACCTGATTGAAGTGCGGGGTAAACGCGGAGCAATCGTCAAAACCCTGTCCACCACCAGCATGCTCGAAAAAATCGGCAAGCTGTATAACGTACCTGTTTACCAGACAGGCGTTGGTTTTAAATATGTGGCGCCCAAGATGATCGAAACGGATGCCATGATCGGCGGTGAGGAATCGGGCGGCTATGCCTTTAAGGACAATGTGCCTGAGCGTGACGGCATTCTGGCCGGGTTGTTTATATTGGATATGTGTGTGCGTCTCAAACGCAAGCCATCCCAATTACTCGACTTCCTGTTTGAAAAAGTGGGCCCCCACTACTATGATCGCATTGATACCTCCTTCAGCGGCGACCGGGCTGCGCGTGAGCAGACAGTGTTGAATGCCAACCCGGCCACCATCGGCGGATTGAAGGTCGAACGGCTGGAAACCACTGATGGCTTCAAATTCTATCTGGAAGACGGCGGCTGGTTGTTGATCCGCTTCTCCGGCACGGAACCCATCATCAGGGTTTACACCGAAACCACTCATAAAGATGCCGTTCAAGCCATCCTGCAGGACGGCTTGAAGATCGCAGGACTGGCTTGATCCTTGGGGTTGATTGATACCCACTGCCACCTGAACCTGCCTGTTTTTCATGATGACCTGGGCCAGGTCATTGAGCAGGCGCAAGAAGCCGGTGTGACAGGCATCATGGTTCCGTCGGTGGATATCGAAAATGGTCGTGAAGCCATTGATTTGGCAGGCAAATATTCCATTCTCAGGGCAGCCGTTGGAATCCACCCCAACGATGCCCTGAAATGGAATGAGAGTAGTGAAGAGGAATTGCTGGAACTCGCCAGGCACCCAAAAGTTCGGGCAATCGGCGAAATTGGGCTGGATTATTACCGTGATTGGGCGCCCCCAGCGTTGCAACGCGAAGTTCTGTCAAACCAACTGGCACTGGCTGCACGTTTGAACCTGCCGGTTATTATTCACAACCGTGAAGCAGAAGAAGATTTATGGCCCATGCTTTCGGAATGGCAGAACCAACTGAACTCCAATGGGCATCCACTTGCTGAACGTCCTGGGGTTTTGCATTCATTTTCTGGGCCGTTGACACTTGCCCGGCAGGCCATTGCACAAAATTTTTATATTGGCATTAGCGGCCCTGTGACTTTTAAGAATGCAACGGTTTTACGAACGTGGGTGGCAGAATTGCCTTTGGAACGATTGTTGATTGAGACCGATGCGCCTTACCTGACCCCCCATCCACACCGGGGACAGAGAAATGAACCCGCTTATGTAAAATGGGTGGCGCACAAAATTGCAGAGCTTCATCATATGGATCCATCCAGGGTGATGGATATTACTGAACACAACGCACAACACTTATTTCAATGGGAGCATGTTGATTGAAAACGGATTTATCCTTTTTCACACCGGTTCAGGAAGACATCGCTGCGGTTGAGGCAATAATCCGCAAGCAGGCTGAGGGGCATCACTCCGACCTTCGCTCAGCGCTTGATCTGATCCTAAGCGCCGGCGGAAAGCGTATCCGCCCGTCCATGACTCTATTACTCGGCCGGATGTTAAACGCCGACCGTGAAAAATTACTGACGTTGTCAGCAGCGATAGAATTGCTGCATACTGCAACGCTTGTCCACGATGACCTGATTGATGGTTCTTTGCTCCGCCGGGGGATGCCCACCCTCAATTCACAATGGGGTCCCGGCGCAACGGTGCTTACCGGTGATTTTCTCTTTGCCTGCGCCGCCCGCCTGGCCGCTGATACAGAATCGGTGCCGGTGATCAAACTGTTTTCACAAACATTGAAAACCATTGTCAATGGAGAGATCACCCAGTTATTTGACAGCCGCTGCGTGAGCAATCGCGAGAACTATTACCGGCGCATTTACGCCAAGACCGCGTCGCTTTTTGAGACGGCGGCCTGGGCATCGGCCATGCTGGGTAGTGATTTCAACCGATATGGCGATCAGGCGCGTACCTTTGGGTACTCGGTTGGCATGGCATTCCAAATTATTGATGACATCCTTGATTTCACCGGCGATCAGGTTGCACTGGGTAAACCGATTGGGTCAGATTTGCGACAAGGCCTGGTTACGCTTCCGGCTTTGTATTATCTCGAAACCCATCCGGAAGACCCAACAGCCAGTGCGGTACTGGCAGGCAAGTGCCCTGCCGATGAAACCGAGCTGGATCGGCTGGTTTCTTCGATCCGGGCCAGTTCAGCCATCCAGGCGGCGCACGCTGAAGGAGTCAGGTTTGTGGAGGCAGCCCTGGGTGCCTTGCAAAAACTGCCATCCGGCGAACAACGCGCTTCGCTTGAAACCATGGCACACTACATCGTTGACCGCCAGTTGTGAGTTAAACAAAAATACCGCCTTCGCGGTATTTGTTTTTGTGCAGTGTGCGCTTGGTGGGACTTGAACCCACACGTCAGTGATGACACATGGCCCTCAACCATGCCTGTCTGCCAGTTCCAGCACAAGCGCATCTCCGGTCACAAAGCATTGATATTATAATCGGCAGTGGGCAATTGTCAAGTTATCAAAATAAAATAAGGAGTTGTTATGGCCATCGTTCTTGACGGAATGGGAAGTGACCAGTATCCAGAACCCGAGGTGCTGGCAGCGGTGGAAGCAGCCCGCTTGTTTCATGAAGAAATCATCCTTGTCGGACAGGAAGACCTGCTGAGACCCAGACTGCAGGCAATCAACACGGGTGGCGAAAATGTGCGTATTGTCCACGCACCCGATGTACTTGAGATGGGTGAAAAAGCGGTGGATAGCGCCCGCCGCAAACCCAACAACTCAATGGCAGTGGGTCTTGAGCTGGTAAAGACCGGTCAGGCTTCTGCGTTTGTCACCGCCGGAAATACCGGCGCAGCCATGTTCAGCTCCCTGCGAAAGCTGGGGCGTCTCCCCAACGTGGCCCGCCCTGCGCTTACAGCCACCTTTCCCACCCGCACCGGTCGCTGCATTGTCCTTGATATTGGCGCTAACGCTGAATGTCGTCCCGAATTTCTCATGCAGTTTGCAATCATGGGCAGCGTATATGCAGAGAAATTGCTGAGAATTTCAAACCCCCGCATTGGCTTGCTTGCCAATGGAGAAGAACCGGGCAAAGGTAATGAACTGGTCAAGGCGGCGTATCCGCTGCTTCAAAACAGCGGGGTCAACTTCATCGGCAATGTGGAGAGCAAGGAGCTGTTTGGCGGCCATGTGGATGTGGTTGTCACGGATGGTTTCACTGGAAACGTGCTGTTGAAAACCAGTGAAGCCGCAGCGCGGCTGTTAACCGACAAACTCAAGGATGAGCTATCCGCATCACTGATCACCAAACTTGGCGCAGCTCTGGCCATGAACGCATTCCGCAACCTGAAAAAGACCATGGACCCCACTGAATACGGTGCAGCCCCTTTGCTTGGCATTGATGGACTGGCATTTGTCGGTCATGGGCGCTCCAACGCCACCGCTCTGGTGAATGCCATCCGGGTGGCACGCGAAGCCGCATTGATGGATTTGCAGGGCGCGCTTCGCATCGCCATTCAGGAACGTCTTGAAAATATCCACACAGCTTCACAGGAGTAAGGCATGAGAATTGTATCCAACAACAAATTGATCCGCCGTAATCAAAAGGTGGGGCAAATCATCACCCTGGTCAGCCTGGGTGTACTGGTTGCCGGTCTGGTGATCTCTTTCCAACCCAACCTTCTCATGTATTCCTTCATCGCGCTCCTGTTGGGTTTTGTGCTGTCACAGGTGGGCATTTTCTACGGGGCGCGCTTTGGTCGTTCACCCCGCCCGGATGAGCGTATCACAGCGGCTTTAAAGGGCCTGGATGACAAATATACCCTCTACCACTACATGACGCCCGCTCCGCATCTGCTGGTCGGCCCTGCTGGTGTGTGGGTGATCCTGCCATACGCACAGAAAGGCAAAATCATCTACGATGACAGGAAGAACCGCTGGGTTCAAAAAGGTGGCAATTTGTATCTCAAGTTGTTCGCCCAGGAAGGGATTGGCCGTCCGGATCTGGATTTGCGCACAGCCGAGGCTGATCTCTCAGTGCACTTCTCAAAGGAGCTTGGCGCAGACAACGTTCCGACCATTCAGGCAGTAATGGTGTTCACCCATGAACAAGCCATCCTTGAAGCCCCAAATGCCCCCATTCCCACTGTTGTCCCCGATAAGCTAAAGGATATCATCCGGCGCGCCGCAAAAGAAAAGGCGCTTGCCCCTGAGATCGTGACACAGTTGCAGGGTGCGCTCCCACAGGAATCAATCGAAGCGCCAGAGAAGAAATAAGAAAACAAAAAGGAGCCGTCGAGGCTCCTTTTGATTACTTGATACCATTACGATCTGCGGCGTTTTTCCTGGCGGATTTTCTCCTCAACCGTCCGTGCGGGTCTTTCAACACTCTGTCCGGCTGGTTTTCGTGGGCGGGGCGACTGTGGCTTTCCTGCCGGGCGCTCGGTTGAACGTCCTCCTGCAGGGCGGGCCGGGCGCTCTGGTCTTCCACTGGCGGCACCGCTGGAAGGTTTGCCCCTGGGCGTTCGTCGTTCGCTTCCACCACTTTCTTCAACACGTTCCCATCGGTCTGTACGGGTGGCTGGACCCCGCCGGGGTGATGAACTGCCCCGACTGGATGCTGATTTTCCGAGCGGTTTTCCACCCACACTGGCGCGCAGAGCACGGACTTCATCTTCCCGCAAATGACGCCATTCCCTGGGCTTAAGGTTCCCCAACAACAAAGTGCCGATCCTCACCCTGAGGATGCGAGCAACCGGCAGCCCGATGCGCGATCCCACCTCACGAATTTGCCGCTTGCGACCTTCCTTCAGGACCACCCTCAGCCAGGTTCCTTTCCCAAAAGGCTCTTCCATCGTCACCCTGGCAGGCAGGGTGCGCGTTCCGTCTTCCATCACAACACCACGCCGCCATGTTGATAGCTGTTCGTCATCAGGCCGGGTTGCCACCAACACACGATATTCCTTTTCGTGCCCGTAACGCGGATGGGTCAATCGATTGGCAAGTTCGCCGTCATTGGTCAGCAGGATCAACCCCTCGCTGTCAAAATCCAGTCGTCCAACAGCAAATAAATGTCCTGAGACCGGAACCAGATCGCGGACCGTCTGACGAGGATCGTTGGGATCCACATCTGAGAGCACACCCCTGGGTTTATGTAAAGCGATATAAACAAATTCAGGTTGTTTTGGGATGGGCATTCCATCCACCTGAATATCATCCTTTGCCGAGTCCGCTTTGGTTCCCAGGATGGCCAACTGTCCATTGACTTTGACCCGCCGGCTTGAAATTAACGTTTCAACCGAACGCCGGGAACCATACCCCGCCCTTGCCAGTATTTTTTGTAATCGTTCTTCCATAAACCCCAGCTCCGTTTCCCTGTGCGTCCAAAAAAGTTCTGCCCAATATTGCTTAGTCTTTCAACAATCGCCCATTACCATCTTCCTGGTCTGTCTGTTCCATCACCTGTTCAAAGGGCGGCAGTTTGTCAATCGAATCCAGCCCAAAATGCTGGAGAAAATCAGCCGTAACACCGTACAGGATTGGCCGACCTGGTCCTTCGGCGCGGCCCACTTCCTGAACCAGCCCCTTGCTTAACAACGATTTCATCACCCCATCACTGTTGACGCCGCGAATGGCATCAATCCCAGGCCGGGTGATCGGCTGGCGATACGCCACAATTGCCAGCGCTTCAAGCGCAGCCCGGCTCAAACGCGCGGTGGTCTCAAGGCCCAGGAACCGCTCCACCAACCCCGCCATCTCCGCCGCCGTGGTTAATTGAATGCGCCCGCCAAAGCGCTGCAAACGCAACCCACTGCCCGCCTGAAAACGGTTCTCAAGCGCGAGCAAGCCCTGTTCCACCTCTGCCATCTTTATTCCCAACGTCTCGCTCAACTGGTTGATTGCCACCGGCCCGGCAGCCACAAATAACAACCCTTCCAATAAGGCATCCAGCGGCAAATCAGGTATTGCCATCTCCTGCGAGACAGGGTTCTCCGCTTCCACGCCCTGGGGGTCCGGGGTGACATGGTTTTCTGCTGGGGATGGGTCAATCGGGTTGAGGTCATCTGTGGGTTCTGTCATGCTATAATAATGCCTATCTTAGCAAAAGGATAAGGAAGAACAAGGTAACAGGAGTATGAAACACAATTTTATCAAAGGTTTTGCAGTTTTACTGGTATTGGTCACTGCAAGCCTGGCATGCAACCTTCCGGCAAATGACGCGGTGCAAACACCCGTTTCCGTACCATCCATTAGCGAACAGGATCTGCAGAGCACGCTGGAAGCATCCGTCACTGTGGCGCCTGAACAATCAACCGTTACCGTTGTGCTCACCGAACAGGATCTGACCGCATATATCCGCCAGAGCCTTTCGACCGAAGCCGGTGTTCCGCTGCAAAATGCAGCCATATCTCTTCAGAATGGCAAACTGACACTGACCGGTCAGTACGCACAAGACTTTCTCACCGCTGATGTGGTGGTGGTAATGGTGCCTTTTGTTACTTCCAACGGAGAAGTACAGGTCACCGTGGAATCGGCTGACTTTGGCCCGATTCCTGTACCTGACTCGATGAAAGATTCGATGACGGCTGCAATTAACGAACAACTTTCGAAAAGTCTGGCCCCTGCCACCACTGGCGTCCTCGTTCAAAATGTGGTGATCGCCTCTGGAACCATGACCATTAGCGGGACCGCCATTCAATAACCTTGCACCACTGGATTGTTCTTGCCCATGCCTGATCAAAACCGGAACAGCCCCATCATCATCCTGTCAATAAGGATGCTCCTCCTCTTGAGCATTGTACTGCTGGCCGGTTGTGTTCCGGTCGCCAACGGGCAATCGGTCATTGCTGTAACCATTCAGGCAGACGACGGTGAACAGACCTTGAGTGTGCCTGCCGGTTCAACCGTTCAATATGCCATTGATCAGGCAAAGGTGTCTCTCTCCAGCCTGGACCGCGTGGACCCGCCGACCTTCTCATTGCTGCTCGAAAACGCCCGGATCACCGTTACGCGGGTGAAAGAGGTCTTTGAGATCGAAGAAAAGACCATCGAGTTCGAGACCCAGACCGTTCGCAATGAGTCACTCCCTGCCGGACAGAAAATGTTGATCCAGCCAGGGGTGAATGGTGTCCAGCAAATTACCTACCGCCGCCTGCTCGAAGACAATGTGGAAGTCTCGCGCACGGTATTCAAAACCACCAACCTGGTGGAAGCCCGTCCGGAAATTGTGATGGTGGGTGTACAAACCCCGTTTACAGCGGTATCCATTCCCGGGCGATTGGCATATCTGGCTGCCGGTAATGGGTGGATCATGGAAGACACCACCGGTGATCGGCGTCCCGTGGTTACCACAGGCGATCTGGATGGCAGAGTGTTCAGCCTGTCACCGGACGGCGAATGGCTGTTGTTCACCCGCAAATACTCACCCACCGAAGGAGCCATCAACTCCCTGTGGGTGGTCAACCTTAACGAAGAAGATCCTGAGCCGATCAGCCTTGACGTGGATAATATCATCCACTACGCAGGCTGGATCCCGGAATCGGGTTTGATGGTGGCATATTCCAGTGTTGAACCGCGCGATACCGCGCCAGGCTGGCAGGCAAACAACGACCTGCACTTCCTCACCCTCGGCAGTATCGGTGGTGTGGTCAGAGATCAGGAGATCCTGGCGGCAAGCTCGGGCGGTATTTATGGTTGGTGGGGTACGCGTTTTGCCTTCTCTCCGGATGGCAATCAACTGGCTTATGCCCGTCCGGATAGTATCGGCCTGGTGGACATGGAAAATGGGCAACTCATGCCCATCCTCGAACTCATCCCCCTGCAGACCCGCTCAGACTGGGCATGGGTTCCCAACCTGGGCTGGTCCCCTGATGGCAACATCCTGTATACGGTCAGCCATGTTGCCATGGCCGGCCTTACCAGTGATGAGGTATCCCCGCTCTTTGACCTGACCATCCTTGACCCTGCCACGGGCGAAGGCATGGATCTGATCCCACAGACGGGCATGTTTGCCTACCCGGTGACTTCTTCCCGGGACGCGTCAGATCGATATCAGGTGGCTTACCTGCAATCGATCTTCCCCGATCAGTCAGAAACCAGCCGTTACCGACTGACCATCATGGACCGCGACGGGTCAAATCGAACGATCATCTTCCCACCAGAAGGCTCACCGGGTCTTGATCCTCAGGAAGTGGTATGGGGACCTTCCTACAGTCAAAATGACTGGATTGCCCTGATTTACCAGGGGAACCTATGGTTGTATAATCTCCAGACCGGCCAGTCTCACCAGATAACGGGGGATGGTTCGATCGGCAGACTGGACTGGAAATAACTTTTCGCGAGGGCTCAATGAGAATTCTCATCACTGGCGCAGCCGGGTTTCTCGGGTCGCACCTTTGTGACCGTTTGATTGCTGAAGGCCATCAGGTGATTGGAATGGATAATTTCATCACCGGTTCACCGGATAATCTGGCGCATCTTGCTGGAAATCCAAACTTCCACTTTTTGCGCCACGATGTATCCAACTTCATTTTCGTACCCGGCAAAGTGGACGCCGTGATGCATTTCGCTTCCCCCGCCAGCCCCAACCCGGCTTCACCGTTGGGGTATGTCAATCTGCCCATTCAGACCATGAAAGCCGGCGCGCTTGGCACCCACAACACTCTGGGGGTTGCTCACGCCCACAAGGCGCGTTACCTGCTGGCCTCCACATCCGAGATTTACGGCGACCCCCTCGAACATCCGCAGAAGGAAACCTACTGGGGTCATGTTGATCCGATTGGTGTCCGCTCGGTATACGATGAAGCCAAACGTTTTGCCGAAGCGCTTACCATGGCGTATCACCGCTATCACGGGGTGGATACGCGCATTGTGCGCATCTTCAACACTTATGGGCCTCGGATGCGTCTTGATGACGGCCGCGTGGTTCCAAACTTTATTCAACAGGCAATTCGCGGTGAACCGCTCACCGTGTACGGCGACGGCGCACAAACCCGCAGTTTTTGTTATGTTGACGACCTGGTGGATGGCATTTATCGCCTGTTGATGTCAAACGAACATGACCCGGTTAACATTGGCAATCCTACCGAAACAACCATTCTGGAGTTCGCCAAAACCATCAACACCATCACCGGCAATACAGCCGGGATTGTGCACAAAGAGGCTTTACGGCTGGAGGATGACCCCCAGCGCCGTCGTCCGGATATTACCCGTGCCAACCAGATCCTGTCCTGGCAGCCGGCAATTCCATTAAAAGAGGGTATATGCAAAACGGTTCCGTACTTCCAGCAAAAAATGGCTTGATCACCATCATTCGGGATCCCAGGGAACGCACCCGTTTCTTAAAATTTGCCGCAGTCGGCGCCATGGGCGCCGTGGTGGATTTTGTTGCGTTCAATTTGTTTGTTTCTGTCGCCCACCTTCCGGCGTTATGGGCAAGCCTTTTGTCGTTCGTCCTGGCAGTCATCAGTAATTTCCTATGGAACCGCTACTGGACCTACCCTGATTCGCGCTCCAAGAATCTGGCAAAACAGGTCAGTCAGTTTTTCATCGTATCAGCGGTCGGCATGGGCATCCGCGCCATCTTGTTCCTGATTCTGGAAAACACACTGATCAAACTGGCGGCAGGCATCCTGCCGGCAACTTTTCCGGTCACTGCCACATTTGTGGGCCATAACACCACCCTTGCCATCGCAATCGTGATTGTCATGTTATGGAACTTCTTTGCCAACCGCTTTTGGACGTATAATGATGTGAAATGACCGATTCATATGACAGTCACCCGTTTTCTGAAGAAGGCATTCCTCAGGTACGTTCACTGAGGGAACTGATCGATCTTGCCTCCGGAAAATCGGTGCAGCCCCCGGAAGTTCAGGAACAGGCCGGACTGGCTGAACCCCTGCCTTTCCCATTCCTGGCACTGGTGGGCCAGATGGAAATGAAAATAGCCCTCTTGATTGCGTTGATCAATTCGGGGAGTGGCGGCGTGTTGTTGGTGGGTCCGCGCGGCACGGGCAAAACCACGGCTGTACGCAGCCTGCTCAACCTGCTGCCCGAAGTCAGCCGCAGCGCCTGTTTTTATGGCTGCCTGACAGAAGACATTGAAACCGGCGGCATGGATGCTGTCTGCCCCGATTGCGCCAAAAGGTACGGTCAGGGTTTGCCGCTGGAAGTGGTCGAACCGGTGCGTCTGGTTGAATTGCCCCTGAACGCCCGCATGGAAGACGTGGTTGGCGGGCTTGATGAACGCGCCGCCCTGCACGAACGCCTCAGGCTGAGGCGCGGCATCCTGGCTCACGCTGATCAAAACATACTCTATGTGGATGAAGTCAATCTACTCGAGGATCAAATTGTAGACTCCATTCTGGATGCAGCCGCGCAGGGCTCCTACACCGTACGGCGGGGAACGGTCTCAGCCACATATCATTCCCGCTTCACCCTGATCGGTTCAATGAACCCGGAAGAAGGTGCGCTGCGCCCGCAAATCATGGACCGCTTTGGTTTGCGCGTGATGGTACGCGGGTTGGAAGAAAACGAAGAACGCATGGAAGCCTACCGCAGGGTGCGTGCTTACATGGCCAACCCCCGCCAGATGGTCATGGCTTATTCACTGGAAACCGAAGTCGCCCGCCAGGAAATTATTGCCGCACGCGAATTACTGCCACGGGTGGACGTGCCCCAACCGCTGGCTGCCAGGGCGATTGACCTGATCAAGCACCTCGAAGTCGACTCACTGCGCGCCGAAATCGCCCTGCTGGAAGGCGCAAGAGCCTATGCTGCCGCAGATGGCCGGGATCACGTGTGCCCTGAGGATATCCGTGTGATCGCCCCTCTGGCGTTGCGCATGAGACGTTCAGAATTTATGATCAACTTCTTTAAGGAGCGCCAGTCTGAGGATCGTGATCTCAATGCCAGGCTGGACGCCATCCTTCCAGAAGGATAAGTTTGAAAGAAATGAGTGGGGAAAATGACCGATAAACATCAGACACAGGCAAACGCTCAGGCTGGATATGAGCGTCGCGAAGATATCGTCTTCACCAAACACGCACCAGATCTGGCAACATGGCAACCGGAGACAGCGGGCGAGTTTCTTCAACGTGGATGGATCCATTATACTTTGCGCGAATATGATAAAGCCATCGCAGACATCACCCGTTCCCTGGAACTGGAAGCCGACGATCCAGAGGCATATTACCTGCTGGGGTTGACCTACAAAGCCACCGCCAGGGTGGAAGATGCGCGCTCGGCATTTGATCAAACCATCAACCACCTTGATCGCATACAAAACCCAGCCCGGCGTGTGATGCTCACCCGCCTGATTGGTTCTCAAAACAGCCGCATGGATGCCGGAATCATCAAGCCGGAGGTCTAATCAAGTGCAAAACAACAGCCTGCATCGCGCCCGATTGGAAAAAAGCCTGTCAGGAGGGTCGCTTGACCGCCCACCCGTGGCTCTTTGGCGTCACTTTCCAGTGGACGATCAAACCCCCGATGGCCTGGCGGCAGCCACAGCTGCTTTTCAGAATCAATTTGATTTTGACCTGATCAAAGTGACGCCCGCCTCCTCATATTGCATCAAGGATTGGGGAGCGGAAGATCACTGGACGGGGAATCCGGAAGGCACAAGAGACTATACGAAGTTCCCGATCACCAACCCTGCCGATTGGGATAAATTGACCGTTCTCCCGCCCACCAGCGGCAGCCTGGGACGTCAACTGGAATGTCTGCGCCTGTTGATGCGCGAGTTCTCTCCACATACACCCATCATCCAGACCATTTTCAGTCCGCTTGCGCAGGCAAAAAACCTGGTTGGCAAGGAAAACCTTTACCAGCATCTTCGCAATCATCCTGCTGAACTCCATCGCGGCCTGGAGACCATCACAACCACCACGCTTCAATACATCGAAGAGCTAAAAAAACTGGGTGTGGATGGCATATTTTTTGCTGTACAACATGCCCGCCCTGATCTGATCTCTGAGACTGAGTTCATTGAGTTCGGCGAGAAGTATGATCTACAGCTACTGGATGCAGCAAGCGGTTTTTGGTTGAACATGGTTCATCTGCACGGCGAGCCGGTCATGTTTGACCGCGTCTCACGCTACCCTTCCGCCATCCTAAACTGGCATGATCGCGCCACCCCACCCAATCTATCGGATGCTCAAAAAACGTATCCGGGTATGGTGTGCGGAGGTTTGCGCCAGTGGCAAACCATGGTGCTGGGTGATCCCAGACAGGTGCGCGAAGAAGCGCTGGACGCCATCAGGTCAACCGGCGGAAAACGCTTTATGCTGGGCACGGGGTGTGTCATGCCCATCACTTCCCCTTATGGCAACATCCTGGCTGCCCGCCAGAGCGTCGAAATCGCATAATTTTGCCGTGGAGTATTTGCTTTGACCAGTCCTCGCATCATCGCTGGAAGTGCCCGTGGAACCCGCCTGAAGGATGTTCCCGGCGACATCACCCGCCCCATCACCGACCGGGTTAAAGAATCATTGTTCAACATCATCGGCTCCGATATTATTGATGCTGATGTTCTTGATCTGTTTGGTGGCACAGGCAGCGTGGGCATCGAAGCCCTCAGCCGGGGCGCTGCCTTTACCCGCTTTATTGATCTGAACCGGCCTGCGGTTGTCACCATAAAGGCAAATCTTGAAACCACCCGGCTGGCAGCCAGAGCCGAGGTGCTCCAGGCGGATGCATTTGCCGTTTTACGCCAAAAACCGGACCGGCAGTTTCACTACATTTATATTGCCCCACCCCAGTACAAGGGCATGTGGAAACAGGCGTTTATCGAACTATCCCAAAATCCTGGCTGGCTCACGGATGACGGTTGGGTGATCGCGCAAATCGACCCGGTGGAATACGAAGAAATGCCAAAGGATAGCTTTGTGGAGTTTGATCTACGAAAATACGGCAGCACGCTGCTGGTCTTCTACGAACGCAAATCAGAATGACTCACGCAATCTGAATATGCCACTGTTCCTGTTCGTCATAATAAGAGCGGGCTGAGAAAGCCCCTTCTTCTGGCTTGCGCTTCGCCACAACGGGCAATAACACGCGCAGATCTTCAACCAGGGGCAACTGTTCCAGATCTGTCATCTTGATCCATTCCAGGTCTCCTTCATCGGATGCATTCAAATCCCCCCCTTCGTAAGCTCCCTTCATTAAAAACATTCCTATTCCAGTTTTCTCGCTGGCGTCCACCAACACTGTGCCGCATAGCCACATATCCCGCACCGCAAGCCCGGTCTCCTCGAATAACTCACGCCGGGCTGCTGTGAGCACATCCTCACCGCGCTCAATGTGTCCCCCAATGCCATTGTATCGATTTGCCCACAGTCGCTTGGTCGGAGCGCCTTTTATCAACAATACTTCATCCCCATTAAAGATGAAAATCAGCACCCTGGGAATGACCTGATAACGGTCCGCGAAAACACCCTGGTCAGAACGCGGCATTCACCATCCCTCCGTTAATGACAAAGAGCCAGGCTCATCGCCTGGCTCTTGATTGATCCATCTTTACAGCATTGCGCGAACGCTGGCCAGTTGACCGGCGCTGCCGAGGTACTGATTCTTTTCTGCAATGAACTGAGCATAAGCGCCCATGAACACCTTGCCCACCGGGCGCAGGTCAAAGTTTTCCGGGTGCTCCAGGAAATACTCGCGGTGTACGCGCGTCCACACCAGTCGTCCGTCCGTGTCAATGTTGATTTTGGTCACGCCCAGCTCGGCTGCACGGCGGAATTGACGGGCATCCACACCCTTGGCGCCTTTAAGCGCACCGCCGGCGCGGTTGATGCGTTCCACTTCTTCTTGCGGAACCGAGGATGACCCATGCATCACCAGCGGGAAGTTGGGCAGACGCTGCTGGATCTGCTCGAGCACATCGAAGCGCAGAGCCTGATCGCCGCTGAATTTGAACGCGCCGTGCGAAGTGCCGATGGCAACCGCCAGCGAATCGCAACCCGAGCGCTCAACAAACTCACGCGCCTGTTCCGGGTTGGTCAGCTTGGCATTGGCTTCGTCAACCTTCACATGCTCTTCCACACCACCCAGCATGCCCAGCTCAGCTTCCACTGAGATGCCGCGCGCATGGGCGGCTTCCACCACACGGCGGGTGATGGCAATGTTCTCATCAAATGGCTCATGGCTGGCATCAATCATCACCGAACTGTAGAAACCGCTGTTGATGCAATCGTAGCAGGTTTCTTCGTCGCCGTGATCCAGATGTACAGCAAAAATGGCGTCGGGGAAGATCTCGTCCGCCGCGCGGATCAGACCTTCGAGCATGCGCTTGTGGGTGTAAGAACGCGCGCCTTTGCTAATTTGAATGATAAAAGGCGCCTGACTGTCCAGGTTTCCCTTGAACAGGCCCATGGTTTGTTCCAGGTTATTAATGTTATAAGCGCCAATGGCATACTTGCCGTACGCTGCTTCAAACAACTTCTTGGTAGATACGATCATTTTCCTCTCCTGACTTGGTTCCGGTTTTTGGAAACCGCTCACAACCCCCTGTTTTTAGTATAACTCATTGAGGTTGTGAGCGGATATTTTCTGTTTAACTCAAGAACATTGGCACGCCCATGAAGTCTTTGATCTTCGGGCGATACTGCTCAATATCATAGAAGGCGGGAACATCCACACGCTTCTTGCCGGCTGTAATCATGTCAATGGGTACAGTGGTGTACTTGCCACCGTGCAGGGCAACCATCTTGCCCATTTCGTTGCGGCGGATCAACTGGATCGCCAGGTGACCAAAGGACATGGCAACCATGCGATCAAGCGAGTCAGGAGAACCGGAGCGCATCAAATAAGCCAGTTGCTGGTACATGATATCGTAACCGGTGCGGCGCTTGATCTCTTCTGACAGGATCTGCCCGACACCACCCAACTTGCGATGCCCATAAGCGTCTGCTTCGCCGGTCTCAACCACTTCGCCGCCCTCAAGAATGGCGCCTTCAGAAATGGTCATGATGGCATAGTTGGAAGGATTATTGCGTTTATCTTCCACCAGGAAGTGGCACAGCTTGTCGATGTCACACGGCACTTCGGTGATGATCGCGCGATCAACATAACCAAGATAGGCGCTGATCAGGCTGGTCTCGCCCGAATTACGACCAAACAATTCAACCACGCCAATGCGTTCGTGCGAACCAACCGCGGTGCGCATGTTGGTGATGAAATCCACCGAACGGGTTACTGCTGTGGAGAAACCAATGCAGTAATCGGTTCCGAACACATCGTTATCCATTGTCTTGGGGATGGCAACCGCCGGAATACCTTCCTTGTGCAGGCGACCGGTATATGACAGCGTGTCATCACCACCAATGGTGACCATCACATCAATCCCCAGATGCTCAAGCACCTGCTTGACGTGATCGGTGTAGTCCATCGTGCCTTCATCATCGATCTTCTTGCCCAGGCTTGAGTTGCGCAGAAAATCGGGCACGGCTTTGGGTTTCACACGCTGGGGGTTTGTGCGGGATGTGTGCAGGAACGTGCCGCCGGTGCGGTCAATGGTGCGCACATCGTAATAACTCAGTTCTTTTACATAGTAATCATACGTGGAAGGCTCATTGAGATTGTAATTGAGCAACCCACCCCATCCACGACGAATACCAATCACGCGGTAATCATTCTCCAGGGCACTCAATACAACTGCTTTCATGCACGGGTTCAACCCGGGTACATCACCTCCACCAGTCAATAAACCGATGGTCTTTTTGGACATAACTTACTCCTCCTCCGAGAGAAAAGATAAAAATTGATGGCGCGTTACTCGGTTTTTGCCTCCAGGCATGGAACCTGGAAAGTAATTTTGACGCCTTTACCGGGGGCGGTCTCGAGATCCAGATACCCACCCAACAACTCGACCCGCTCCCGGATCAATTTCAAGCCCAACCCAGTTGTTTCAGATAGAATTTCTTCATCAAAGCCCTTGCCATTGTCGCTGACGGTCACCCGAATGTTGGCATCATCAATCGTGACCATTCCGTTTATGGACAGGCGATTGGAAGGATCTTGATTATGCCGCAAAGCATTCCCGATCAATTCCTGCACCGCCCGGAAAATCATCACTTCCAGATAGGATTCGAGCCTGCGCTCCTGACCCTTGATCGTCAGGGTGATATCCTGACCGCTTTGCTCTTTCAGCACATCCACATACCGCTTCAAGGTGGGGAAAAGCCCAAGATCGTCCAGCATCATCGGGCGCAATTCGGTGATAAAACCGCGCACCTTCTGAAAACTGGTCATGGCTGCACCGCGCAAATTGGACAGCTCCTCTTTTGCCCGTTCAGGGTCAATATCAAACAATCGGGAAGCAATGTCGGTTTGCAAAATGAAATTGGATAACGCCTGGGCAGGACCATCGTGCATTTGTTGTGATAACCGTTGGCGTACCGACTCTTGCGCATTGACCACCATTTCAAGAGCCGCCGCTCCACCGGCCATGGTTCTCCCGGCGGTTTTGGTTTTACCGCCACCCTCGCCAATAAAAGCCACCATTCTTTCCAGCAGCTCAATTGTGCGTTGCAGATTGGCCTGATCAGTCTGCAATTTCTCCAACTGCCCGCGCATCACCAGTACCCGTTGTTGGGCATCCAGAACTGCGTTGTATGCGTTTTTTATATCGCCACGCGGCAGAGTTTCAAATTGTCCCAATACCTGCTGAAGCTGACCGTTGACTGCTGTGTTCCGCTGGTTCAACTTGGTCATCTCAGCCTGGCTTTGTTGAATCATCAAAGATACTTCCTTCAATGTTCGACGGGCTTGCTCCAACTCTTCCTGTAATTGCTGCTGGAACATTTCGAAAGAATTACCACTGTTGACGCCGGGACGTTCCATATTCAGAACCTCCTGAAAGGCTCGCTGTAATTGGATTTGGAAAAAATGAACCGGGGGCACTCCCCACTGGTCACAACGCACAAGTATAGCATAATTTTAATAAAAGTTTCAAAATGATTATATCGCATGATTGTCTGAACATTATTCATATCCCATCCATAAGCTCTTCTACTCCCAACGATAGACCTTCATGTTGGTTCCTCCATTTGCAGGGGAAAATGCGGCACGGGTGTCATGAACAACCACCCGATTTCCCTCCATTTCAGGATACCACCCTTCAAGGGTTACCAGATAATCCACTCCGCGCTCATCCAGATAATGTTCCAGCCGGGCTTCATCACTGATGAAAGGGATCACCTCAGGCGATACCAGCCCGGCGAGGTCGACAAAATTCTTTCCCCCAAAGTAACCCAGCGCACCAATATCATGCACGGCCAGCAAGGTGTCATCCGGCAATGATCTCACCCACATGGCGGTGTCCACCATTTCACTTTCAATAATGGCCACATCCTGGGCATAGGCATTTGCCCCCATACCCGCAAAACCAAGGACAACCAAAAGGATGGACAGGATCCACGCTTTCCTGGCGGCTGAAACCAATAGGTTTGCATTCATCCGGCTAAACAGATCCACCATTCCGGCAAAAGAGACCGTGAATAATACCGGCATCGCGGGGATCAGGTAACGGGCATGTTGGTAGGTCACCGGCAGGCGGATGGCGTAAATCAGTACGTATCCCAGAAACCACACAACCGCCCCTGCAACCACCCAATCCCGCTTTTTAATCGTCTGGATGATGATATGGACCACTCCCGGTATGAGCAGGACTCCCGCCCCAATGAAGGGTTGCATCAACAACCGTGCGAACCGTGCCAGAATGGGTTGTTGCGACAGGATGGCATACTCGGCCTGTTTGGCAAAAAAAGTATTCGGAAGAAATGTCCCACTCAGTGCCCGGTTAAACAGTGCATAACCGACGCACAGGACAACCACGGGCAGCAAGAACTGGATGATGTTCCGGAATTTATCCCTCCACCTGACGGTTGAGAACGCCAAAACCAGCACAGCAGGACCGATTAATGTGATCCCATCAGGACGAACCCAAACAGCCCCGCCGATTAACAATCCAGCCAACCACCATTTCAAGCGGGATGCGCCTGTCAGGCACACAAAAACCAACAGGATCACCAGAGCGTACAGTACGGTTTCCATGCCACTGCCTGCCGCCCACAACAAATGCCATTCACCAACCAGAAACAATCCTGCCCATGGAAGTTTCCCGTGCCAGGAAGGGCTGATTTGCCGGGTGAACTTTTCACCTGCCAGCCCGACGCCGATCAGACAGATCAATCCAAGCAGGAATGTCCAGACAATCGGTTTTTCAGAAAACCAGTGCGCCGGCGAGAGTAACATCGTCCACAAAGGCGAGGTTGATCCGGCAGAAGGTTGCCCGGGAATGTAAGCAAACTCACCCCGTTGTGCCAGATTGCGTGCATAGGTTTGATGGATCCAGGCGTCATCCAGCGGGAAACCCATCCGATATACATTGGAGGCAAACAGGATGTACACACCAAACAGGACAATCGCTGCCAGGGGAATGAGGAGTAACTTTTTTTTGTCCGAAAATGCTCTCATGTTTCACTCACCTGCACGCCTGAAGAGATGAATCCCATCCAGGCTGCCCAAATAATCCCACCCGTTTCTATCCCCGGGGCTTTGGTACAACGCCCTGTAACCATCCGGATGGTCCTTTTCGAGCAGCAGGTAGCGCGCTCCATAGGCTTTGGCAGCCGCCAGTGCATCCGATTCATCCCCGTAAGGAATGGCAATCGCACTCCGATTGGTGTGAACAAACACCCCAGGTGGATCGATTGCCATGATGATCTCGCCCTCATCAGCGCCTGCCTCTGCAAGCAGTACATCCATTGTTTGCTGTCGCCGGGAGCTGTCTTCCCATGCCCGGTTTTCAGGATCGGGGCCGATCACCACATTGAAAAAGATGAAGCCGGTAAATGCTGTCGCCATGGCCATCGCACTCCACGAGAAAACAGCCACAGCCTGACCGGCAGGCCATTTGCGTTTCGCCGCCATCCAGCGGATCGCCCGATCCAACCCCACAGCAGCCGCCACCCAAAATAATGCCTGTACAGCCGACCCTGAATGAATAAATCCACCGCGCCATCCTGCAAAGGGAAAGACCACCGTCATGACCCCCAGAGTTAACAACCACATCAGTATTCCAAAAAGCGCCCCGGGTTTTCGGCGTAATGACCATAACCCAATCAGCGCAAGCGGAGCCAGGAAGATTTCCAACTGAACCGCCAGTACATTCTTTAGATTGGCGATCAATGCCGACCAGCGCGCAGAGAGGATGGCATCCCAACCCGAGTTCAGCCACATTTGAGAGGTCAATTGGTCGGCCGGAAAGGAAAACGTCTGATCATAATCCGTCAACCATAACGTACGACTGGTCCCGGGGACAAATGGTCCTTCAAATAGTTGAATATTGCGCACATACCACGGAGCCATTACCAGCAGGTAAGCGGCCAGAACCAGCCCAGCCCAGCCCATGGCCGGGAAAAATCTCGCTCCCGCTTTGGGAAGTGGTTGGAACAAGCCCAAACCGGCAGTGAAGACCAGCCACATCAAGCCATCCGCGCGGGTCAGGTGCATCAATCCAGCCAGCAGGCCACAGATCAATGCCCTTGTCCACCATCGGTCCATGTTTTGTTCTGATGAGGGAAATGAAAACAACAATAACCCCGCACCCAGTAACAGGTATGGCAGAAAAGTCTCTGTTGTGGTCAGATAAACCATGTAAAAACCCGGTACGGCTGCCAGCCCACCGGCAAGCCAGGCATGATCCCTTCTTCCGGTCATGCGAACTGCCAGACAGGCAGTCAGCACCGGCAACAGACCGGCCAGCAAAATGAAAAACAGGCGTCCTGCCAGATAAGACCGGCTGCCTGTGATGATCATTCCAGCCGCTGACAGCAGGCTGGGCAGTGGCATCCAGTACAGATGCGATGGGTGGGGAAGACCGGCAGGCTCGTCCAGATAGTGCCACAGAAAGGGCTCAACAAAACCGTTTCCATCAGCCAGTTGACGTGCTGTGCCAAAATAATATTCCGCATCCATGTACCCCGGCACAGACTGGTAAGCCGTGGCGATAATCGCCACGAGCAAACCGGCGATATACAGAATCAAGTAATCCCGCCGTTTCACGGATTTACCCTCTCCGGTTTAACGTAGTGGATCACAAGCAGATCGCCGTACTGCTCCTGACCAGCCGGTTGCATGCTCCGTTCCATTGTTGCCACAACCGGATGTTGGTCATAACCCATTTCTGCATACTCATCCAATGTTTGCTGGTATACCACAAAGAAAATTTCATCGTGCGTCTCAATAACGCCGTTGGGTGAGTCTTCAGGGATCAACCCGATTGCCTGTTGCGAGGCAGGTGCGTATGTGTCATTGTGCGAACCCGGTTCATCACCCAAAAACGCCTGGGGCAGCCCGGGGTCAAAATAGAAAGACGGGAAGAACGAGAGTTTGTTATCATGCAGCACAATCGCTTCCGGGGTGACCTGTTCGCGTAAACCGATGATCATCTCCCTGTACGGCGACCGGGGAAAAGACTGAAATGTGTACTGTGCTGGCAGCCCGATGATTGCAGCCAGTATAAAACTGCCCCCAACGAGCCAAAGCGCACCTTTTTGCCGCGCAACTGTGATCACCACCGCGGCGAACCCCAGAAAAACAACCTGTGAGAGAATGAACCCGCGTAGAACAAACACGGGCCGCATTACATAAGAAACAACAAACAATAACGCCGGCGGAATGATCACCCACGCCAGCAACCAGCCCAACCACGGGGTGTGCCTGGCACGCCATGCTTCCAACCCGATCAGGATGATGATCAACAGGCTCAACCCCAGAACAATCGCCATGGGAACCACGGGCAGCGGCAGGCTGGATACACTTTGCACCAGCGCGTTGATGATTTCAACCACTCCGGGTCTGGGTGTCCAGAACGCTTTCTGAATTTTTTCCACCTGTCCAGGCACCATCACCAGCCAGGGCAGGAAAGCCAGTCCCATTGCTCCGTATGCACCCATTAATCGCGGCAGCAGCTTCCATCTTCCTGCCACAACCGTCAGGATTGCCGGCACGATCAGGCTGAATGCAGCCAAATTATGCGTATACAGGGCGGCGCTTCCGCACAGGAACAACCCCAGCCACAATCCCCAGCCGGGTACTGCCTGCTTCCAGATTTTCAAAAAAAACCAGGCAAACCCCAGTAATGCAAACGCCAGCAGCGAGTACATGCGTACTTCCTGCGCATGATAAATTTGAAATGGGTTGATGGCTGTGAAAAATGCCGCCCACAACCCGGCTCTGGAATATCCCATATCGGCAATCAGACGGTGGATCATCCATACGGATCCCACACTGAGAAGCACACTCAGCAGCCGCACCCACCATAAGGAACGGCCCGCCAGCAGCCAGATGTGCAGCAGGAAATAATACAGCGGCGGCATGGTATCCGCCGCTGTTCCAGTAATAATTTTGGAAAGCGATTGTTCGGAAAGGAAAATGGAGAAGGCATCGTCGTAGAAGATGCTGCGGGTTGAAAGAACAACACAGCGCAAAATGGCCGCGATCACCAGGATCGCCGTCAACCACTTTGTCTCACGTCTCACCGGCGGAAATGCTCCTGCTCATACACCCATTCAAACAACAAACTCGGCGGCTGAATTGCCCACCAGCGGATCCAGTACAACCCGATCAGCGTAAATAAAGGCAGCGGAATGAACAACGCCAGCGGTAGGGAATACAACGTCAGTGGAGACAGATTGCGCAGGAACAACCACCACAGCCCCACAAGGAAGGCCAACATGCCAACCCACGTCAATCCCCTGCCGATGCGCCAACGCTCCTCCCATACTCCCCAGATTAATGTTAGGGCAGGGAACAATACAATCATGTTTTCGGGCCCGGTTGGAACACCCACCCATTGACTGGCAGCCAGTGTCAGGCAGGATGCCCAGTACAACCCGCGAAATTCCGCATTACGGAACAGGATCCACTCAGTCAGCATGATGATGATCATCAAACCGGTGACGCCCAGGCCAATGCGCGCCCCGGTGCCGGGCAGCCATCCAATCAAAGCGCTGCGTAGAGTGACCACCTGATCATTAATCACAAACCGGACCAGCGCCCTGATGAACTCAACAATCCAGTCGGGCATCAACAATGCCATGCCTGCGCCGAGCAGGAACACCATGCCCAGCAGCCAGCTCACCATGCGCCATCGGCGCTGAGCAATACCCCACACCAGCAGGAACAAAATGAGCAACACAACCACATTGGGCTTGATGGTTGCAAACGCAAACAGAATACCAGCCAGTTCATCCGCGCCAGATTGCAGGGCAACAAAACCGGCGATGATCAAGAAAGCCACCACAATGACCATGTCACCGGTCAGCAGTGGGCTGGCAGAATGGAACCAGGTAAAAGCAAACAGGAAGAATGCCCCCAGAGTGATAATGGAAGGCCTCCAGCGCGCCAGTTGAACACTGAACACCACCATCATGAACAAACATACTTCCAACAATGTCATCCACAACGCCCGCGCCACTTCCATGTCGGGAATAAGGGCAAACGGCAGAAAAACAATCACTGAGTAAAGCGGGTAATTGAAAGCCGGCTCGGGTTCACCCGTGCGGGCGTTTCTACCATAGACCAGCCGCTCCACTTCGCGTTGATTTTCCTGCCCGTAGGGGTCGTCACCGTCGATCAGGAAGTTGCGTGTGGTCAACCAGTAAACTGCGAAATCACTCCGGTGTGAATTCGCCCGAATATATCGCAAATTGGCCAGGGTCACGCCTGCCAGGATTACAAGCAGCAGGACCAACAAGAAGACCCAGGTCCAGTTTTTCCGTCGGTTCAATAAAATCTCCAGAATCGATAGGGTAAATGTCCGCCCATATTATAATTCATCCATGTCAATCACTGTTTCCCTGGCGCAAATGCACATTGTTCCCGGAAATGTTGAAGCCAATCTCACCACAGCCCTTGGCATGATTGAGGCTGCCGCTGCCGCCCACAGTCAAATGATCCTGTTTCCAGAACTATGGACGAGTGGTTACGATCTCACCCACCTTGCCCGACACGCAATAGCCAATCAGGAAATCCTTATCGAACTGCAACGTCTGGCATCTCTGCACAACCTGTGGATCGGCGGTTCGATGATCACTTCAGCCGGTCAGGGTTTCCATAACACATTCAACCTGTGCGCCCCAGACGGGCGGTCGGTCATCTCTTATGACAAGGTCCATTTATTCCGATTGATGGATGAACACACCTGGCTGAAACCGGGCGAGCAACTCTCCCTGGCTCAATTGCCGTGGGGTCTTGCTGGCATGGCCATCTGCTACGACCTGCGCTTTCCAGAGATGTTCAGACGCTACGCGCTGGGCGGCGCAACGCACTATTTGCTCCCCGCCCAATGGCCCACAGCCCGTGCTGAACATTGGAATTTGCTGGCAAGGGCGCGGGCGGTCGAAAACCAGGCTTTCATGCTTGCGGTCAACACCGTGGGCAGGGTTGGCAGCGAAAGTTTTGCTGGATGCAGCGCCGTTTACTCACCCTGGGGGGAGGCAACATCTCTCGCCTCTGATGCGAACGAAGAGCTGTTGACGGTCTTAATCGATCTAGCCCAGGTAAAAGAAGTCCGTTCCACCATCCCGGTACTTTCTGATCGCAATCAGGCGCTCGATCAACTGTCCGCCTGGGGTGATGACTAACGCTCGACGATCCCCAGTTCTTCCGGGGTGATCGGCTGGCTCAAATCATAATAAACCCGATAATCCCCTATTTGTTTGGTGTTCCAAATAATCCCGGCTTTTTCCAAACCTGCAACCAGTTGTGCGTCCAGTGCTGGATTGTTGGTGGTGATAAAAGCCACGTTACCTGCCGTTCGCACCAGTTCTCCATACTCAGGTATGCGGTCATCCCTGCTGGTGTATCGCAAGTCCAGATGATAGGGCAAACGCGGCACAAAAATCATCTCTTCGGATGTCAGGAACGCCAGCGGATAAGCCACCCAGTAATTGCTGTACCCTCTGGTGATCTGGTTATCTGCCAGGAATTGGATCAAGTCAGGTGTATACGATTGATCAACCACCGTGGTCAGGTCAAATTGGGTGGTGATGCCGGGTGGATTGCGAAATGCACACTGCAGTGTCCCCCATGCATTAAAACAAATCAGGACAAATAACACAGCCCATTGGATCAACCTGTTTTTGATCACCCTTTCCATCGCCCAGACGCCAGCAAAGGGGAGCAATATCGCGATGGGCAGGAAGTACCTACCGGAAGGATCGACGCCAAAGCTGGTAAAAATGAACCCCGCGCTCAGGGTGGCAAACACCCCCACCATCATCCAGCCAAAGTCGCCCAGCGCCTGTTTTTTTTGCATATGTCTGACGCTACTGACCCCAACCAGAATCCAAAAACCCAACACAAACGGAGCCAGCGGCAGCGCCAGCCAGCGCACATCCCACGGCGGACGAAAACCCAGCACGGCGGTTCCTCCCAACAGGATTAGACTGACCAGATGGGTAACAATACGCACAAGCCACGCGTTGCTTTCCACCGCTACAGCAGACCCCAACATTTCCGAAAACAAGTTGTTCCATCCCTGTGTGAAACCGTATATCACCCAGGGCATCGCTCCAAGCAAAGCCCCCGCCAACCCGACCGCGAGATACAAACCGATTTTCTTCCTTTGGTATTGCCAGTGCCGGATGAGCAACAACAACCCAACCGGCAGGGTGTATACCATGCTGAGCGCGTTCGCCCAAACCCCCAGCCCTGCCAGAAAACCCCATGTCAGGTAGAGGTGGGCAACTTTCCGTTCGCCTGTCAATCTTTTCAGGATGAGCAGACCCATAAGAATCAGCAGATTGCCGATCAATAACGCCTCACCGTAACCACCCAGGCTGACGGTGGTGTACAGGCTGATCAATACGCTCGGAATCGCCAGGTACAGTGCGGCCATCAAACCCACCCGCCAGCGGCCAAAACCAACCCGCCCGATCAAAACCGTTGTTATAATGATGAGCAGGTAAAGCAAACCCTGTATTAACCGGATCACCCAGACATGCTGACCAAACAGGGCAAAGCCGGCAGCCACCAACCAGGCATCCAGGCTGCCCATATACGCCTGGCCATAAAAAAAGATCGGCCTTTCACCCTGCAAAATATGGCGGGCCATTAAAGCCACCACAGCTTCATCGGCATTAAACGGCATGGAGTTCATCCACAACAGGACCACTTTCCAGATGATCGCCAATAAAAGGATGGCACTAATCATGAGGATCAGTTGCATGGATGACAATTTGGAATTTCTTGTTTCTGGTTGGTCGGTCATGGTTATGAGTTATTGTAGCCACACCCCTCAATTATGACAACCATCAGGATGAAGCATTCATGAGCACACCAAACCCATCCAACCATCATCAAAAACTGCGGGATGTGCTGCCGGTCTGGTTTTTCATCCTGGTTGCGAGTTTGGGATATTTCAGCGGTCTTGCAATCATCCCCTTTCACCCTGATGAAGCCACCCAGATCTACATGAGCAGGGATGTGCATCTCATATTCACTGATCCAAAATCTGTTTTGTTTGACTCATCCCCGGTGGACCCGCTCAGGCAACATTACCGCCTGGTGGATGCCCCTCTGACCCGTACCATGATCGGCTTGGGGCTTGCGATTACCAGCCAACAGCCCATCTCCACGGATTGGGATTGGTCTGCCAGTTGGGACCAAAATCTGACCAACGGTGCAGTGCCGGATGAAAGCACCCTCTTCGCTGCCCGACTGGCGGTGTCGTGGGTGTTCCCCTTGACCTTATGGTTCGTCTTTGCCACAGGCAGGAACGTGGGTGGTAAACCGCTTGGCTGGTTGTCCATGCTGCTTTTTGCCCTCAATGCCCTGATCCTGCTTCATACCCGGCGGGCAATGGCGGAATCGACCACCGTGTTTACCGTGGCATGGTCCCTGGCCTGGATTACCGGCGAACACCCCAAACGTCGCTGGTTGATTGCCGTGCCAGTCGCCCTGGCTTTTTGCTCAAAACAATCGGTGGTTGGCCTGTTGATGTCTGGGTTGATCGCCGTTGCCTGGCCTGTCACCGGCAAATCATTCCGCCTGGTTGGTGTCCTGCGCAACATTGTGCTTTATGGACTTGTGGTTTTCATCGTCCTTGCCGTACTCAATCCGGTTTACTGGCGTCAGCCCATTCACGCCCTGCGCACAGGTTGGATGGAGCGCATGGAATTACTCTCACAGCAAAGCGAAATGATGACAAAAACCGGAAATTCCGCATGGGTGCTGGATCGGGTTGACAAGAAACTGGCATCAGCGCTTTATCAAATTCACTTTTCCCAACCGCAATTTGCCGAAACCGCCAACTATTCCTTTCAAACCGCACAGGCAGAAGATCAGTATCTTGGACATTCATTGAACCACCTGTTCAGCGGTGTCGTTTCAGGGATGATCTCCCTGCTCCTGACCGTGATCGGTTTCATTCTGCTGCTGATAAAAGTATTCCGCGCCGGTCCCCCATCCATGCCGCCTGCTTTATATCTGATCACCACCACCATCACCATCGCATTGGTGCTGGCATTCACACCTTTCTCCTATCAGCGTTATTATGTGTTAATAATCCCGATCCTGGTAATCTTGCAGGCCTTGCCCATCGCACCGCTGATTTCATGGGTGATCGCCCGCTGGCCGGAACGAATAAAAAACCGGGCAGATCTGTGATCCGCCCGGCTTCACCCAGGTTTGAATGATTACAGCGATTTGTGGAAAACGCGGTGGCGCTTATATATCTGCGCGCCGATATTGACCATATCCTGCCGCACCTGAACCGCGGTATCCGCCATGCAGGTTTGCTCGGCATGATCAAAGTTGTAGGTGCAAATGGTGTCGCGCATCTCGGCATAAAGCAGCGCGTTCCCACCCCTTCCATGATACTCGGGCAGCACACCCACACCATTCAACGAAACCCACTTGGTGCGCTTGAACTCAAGCAGCATGTCCACTGCCGAAGCCGGGGTGATGCGTCCATCATGCCGCTGCAAAGCAGCAGAGATGTCAGGGAAAGCCAGCAGGAAACCCACAATCTCATCCTTGCGCAGGATCATCTTGATCAGACGCGGGTCGGCAACCACAAGCAGGGTCTCTGTCAGGTTGGCAACTTCCTTGTCCGAAAGCGGATAATACTCCCAGTTATTGACAAAGGTATTGTTATACGCCCTGGCGATGCGCGAAGCCCACTGACGTAATTCCCGCTTTGACTGGAAGGTTTTGATCTCAAATGTGGCGCGTTCTTTGACACGTTTCGCAATTTCATCAGCTTTTTCCGGCAGTTTGAAGGATGAACGTGACATGTAGCAGGAGACAAAATCAACTTCCTTATCAAACCCGCCGTTCTCCATCAAAGCCTGGTAATACGGGAAGTTGTAGCTCATCATGGTCATCATCTGACGGTGCTCAAAGCCTTCCACCTGCATTCCATAGCCGTCAAATGCGCCTACACCCTTTGGCCCAATGATATCGGTCAATCCGCGTTTCTGCGCCCACTCAAATGCACGCGCAAAAATGGCATTAGCCACTTCCTGGTCATCCACACAATCAAACAGTGAGAATTGCGCCTTTTTGGTTCCATGATAACGGTTGAAGGGCTTATTCTCTGCCACCGATAGACGCGCCACCACCTGCCCGTCACGTTCCGCAATCAGGAAATCACCGTCGGAATGCTCAAAAAATGGATGCTTCTCTTTGTTCAACATCAATTTCAGGTCGCTTCGGAAAGGCGGCACCCATTGGAGGCAGTTCTTGTACATATCGTAGTGGAACTGGATAAAGCGGTTCACCTGTTTGCGATCATGTGTATCCACAACACTGACGGTTAACATATGAGTCCTCGCTGTTTAAATGGATTAGGGAAAAGTACTTCAGACAGTATACACCAATCGAACACGATGATACACAGTTAAAACCCACAACCCGGTCACAAGTTACCGCGCAGGGCAAAGATCAGCTATACTGGGTGCATGAGAAATTGGACCAGCAGTCTGCTAGAGCAGGAAATCCGGCAGCAGCCGGATGTAATGAAGGAATTATTGCGCGACGAGCAGGAAAATGTCGATCAAATTGCCCGAAATATTAACGGCAGATTCCATTACATCGTAATCGCTGCCAGGGGGTCCTCCGACAATGCAGCTCGCTATGCGCAGTATTTGTTTGGCGCTCATAATCATATTCAGGTTGCCCTGGCAACCCCTTCTTTGTTCTCACTCTACCAAAAGCCACCCGATCTATCCGGCGCGCTGGTCATCGGGATTTCCCAATCCGGCAGGTCGCCAGACATCAATGCTGTATTAATCGAAGCTCACCGGCAGGGATGTCCCTCCATCGCCATTACCAATAATTTCGAGTCTCCTCTGGCTGGCAATGCCGATCACTGCATACACCTGCATGCTGATCCTGAACTAGCGGTCGCTGCCACCAAATCCTACACGGCTTCGCTGGGGGCGCTGGCGCTGCTCTCCACCATGCTCTCCGGAGATCAATCCAGGCTGGAAGAGTTGCATCGAACACCTCAATGGATGGACCAGACGCTGGTTGGAATGGCTCCGGCGCTACCCATCATTCAACGCTACCGCTACATGCAGCACTGTTCTGTACTTGCCCGTGGGATTAATTACGCCACTGCTTTTGAAGCCGCCCTGAAAATCAAAGAACTCAACCGCATTGTGGCTGAGCCTTATTCATCCGCCGATTTTCGCCACGGGCCCATTGCCACGGTTTACCCAGGGTTCCCCATCCTATTGATCGCGCCGCGCGGACCAGCCCATGCAGACATGGTCGATCTCATTCGACACCTGAAATCATTAAAAGCAGAACTCCTGATCATTTCAGATGACGAAGAGTCATTGGGGTATGCATCATTGCCCATGCCGCTACCCGCTGGCATCCCTGAATGGATATCCCCCATGATCTCGGTGCTTCCGGCACAGGTATTCAGTCTGATCCTGACAGGCGTAAAAGGGCTTGACCCTGACCAGCCCCAGGGATTGACCAAAATCACCGAGACCCTGTAAGCACAATCCTTTTGATTACCCCCCAATGGTGGAACAACCATTGGCCCATTAAAGCCCCACTGAGATCAATACCCACATCCACCAGACTTGGGTTTCTCCCCGGCGTGTACATCTGGTGGAGTTCATCCGTCATGGCATACAACAAGGCCATCACGACGGCTGTGATCCATTCCCCCCGTTTCCCTTCATATATTGCCCGGCGGTAAGCCAGCCCCAGCAACAAATAGCCGATCAAATGACCGCCTTTTTTGACCAGCAGATCCCAAAAACCGAAATCTGGCAATCCGCTGGAGGACCGTGATGACAGAAAGAAGATGACTGCCATGATCACAAACGCCGGAAGCCAGCGCGATATGGGTGTCATGAAATGCTTTTTTTCTGATTGTTCCATTATTGACCCTGCCATGTTGATGGAAAAATTGGAAACACGGATTTGAATGTGATATTATCCACCCATATTGATACATAATATCAGACCACTGTGGGGAAAATTATAGCATGGCCAATCAACTGATCCACGAGACTTCGCCTTATCTGCTCCAACATGCGCACAACCCGGTTAACTGGTATCCGTGGAGCCCCGAAGCCCTGGAAAAAGCCAGAAGTGAGAACAAACCCATCTTTCTCAGCATTGGTTACGCCGCCTGTCACTGGTGCCATGTCATGGAGCACGAGTCGTTTGAAGACCTCGCGACCGCCAATTTGCTCAATCAATACTTCATTGCCATAAAAGTGGATCGCGAAGAACGTCCCGATCTCGACCAGCTCTACATGGAAGCCGTGGTTGCCATGACAGGCCAGGGTGGCTGGCCCATGAGCGTGTTTCTCACCCCTGAGGGAAAACCTTTTTTTGGGGGGACCTACTTTCCGCCCACCCGCCGTCACGGTTTGCCCGCCTTTCGCGAGGTTCTCACCGGAGTGGCTCGCGCCTGGTCTGAAGACCCTGCTGAACTTCACAAAGCCGGTCATCAACTCGTCCAGCACATGCAGGCTTCCGCCAATTGGAAGTCATCACGGGAATTTGTGGTTACAGAGCAGTACCTTGAAACCGTCACCGACCAATTGCTCTCCCGGTACGATTGGAATCTGGGTGGTTGGGGCGGCGCACCGAAATTCCCAGCACCCATGACCGTGGAATTTTTACTTCGTCAGGCCACCCGAGGGGCAGCAGATGCCCAACGGGCAGCAGTACATGCGCTTAACGCCATGCGCAAGGGTGGCATGTACGATCTGGTGGGTGGTGGTTTCCACCGTTACAGTGTGGATGACACCTGGCTGGTTCCACACTTCGAGAAGATGCTCTACGATAATGCCCAGCTTGCGCGTGTTTACCTGCATGCCTTCGTACTCACCAGTGATGCAGCCTTCCGACAGACCTGTGAAGACACCCTCGATTTTTTGATCCGTGAAATGCGCCATCCTTTGGGCGGCTTCTTCAGCAGCCTGGATGCTGATAGTGAAGGGGAGGAAGGCCGTTTTTACGTATGGTCGGAAGAAGAGCTGGGGGCAGTTTTACCTGCTGACCAAAAGGAGCTGCTCACAAAAACCCACATCTGGCCCGCCGACGGCAATTTTGATGGCCATATTGTGCTTCAAAAAAGTGGAACCGACCAAGAAATTGCAGATTCATTGAACCTTGATCCCGAAACCCTGCGGAAACAGTTATCCGCCATTTACACCCGCCTGAAAATCGAAAGGGACACACGTGTTCACCCTGCCACCGATGACAAGGTCCTTGTCTTCTGGAACGCCCTCACCCTGATCGCCTTTGCTGAGGCAGCCCGATACCTGAACCGTGAGGATTATCTGATCATCGCCCAGGAAAATGCGCGCTTCCTGCTCGACAACATGCTGAAAGATCGTTTGTACCGCTCCTGGCGGGATGGGCAACTCCGCAATCCGGCAGTGCTGGAAGATCACGCCGCCTTGATCCTGGGGCTGCTGGCGCTATATCAGACCGATCATGACCAGCACTGGTTTGAATCAGCCCTGAGCATTCTGCAATTAGTTAATAACCAGTTTGTGGATCCCGAAGGGGGTTTCCATGACACCGCCCAGGACCAGACCGACCTGGTGATCCGGCCCAAGGATTTGCAGGACAATGCCACGCCATCCGGCAACGCAATGATGGCTGAAGCACTGCTGATCATGGCTGAACTCACCGGTGAGGATGGCTACCGTCTGGCAGGTGAACGACAGTTTGGCGTGCTGGAAGAAGTCGCCCGAAAACACCCCACCGCATTTTCACAGTGGCTGCATGCCATGGACTTTTCTGCCGGTCCGGTGCAGCAGGTGGCGCTGGTTTGGAACCAATCGGAAAAACCAGTGGACTGGATACGATCGCTATGGAGCAAATTTCGCCCCCGGGTGGTGCTGGCCGCATCTCCGGTTCCCCCTCAAGAACGGGCGCCTGCCTTGTTGCACAACCGCCCTGTCATCCAGAATGGCGTGACTGCTTACATATGTCAGGGATTTTCCTGCAAACTGCCCACGACAAGATTGGAAGAATTTGCTCCTGCGCTGGATGAGGCTTCAACACTCTGAAGAAAATCATTTATTGATTGATTGACCGGTTCAGGAGTCTCCACCGGCAAACCGTGACCGGTCGCTTCAATGATGATTTGCCTTGCACCGCGGATGCCCCGTGCCATTTCCGCCTGTATGGCTGGCGCAACAGTGGCATCATTTGCCGCAGTCAAGACCAGCGTGGGTGCTTGAATACACACCAGCCTGCGGCGGGCATCAAAAATTGCAAGGGACCGCATAGCTGAACGATATACCTTCCAATCAGAACTCATAATCTGGCGAATGGTTTCATCCCGCAACCATTTTTGATCCTCGCGCGGGAAAATATGGTTCGCCACCACACTGGCCTGCGTGTGTGCGTCCCGAAAACTGGCAAGCACCATACGCTTGAACAAGTAAGCCAGGTCTTTAACCCGCCTGGGACGCAAACAGGCGAAGGTGTTAATCAGGATCAGGCTTTTAATCCGCTCCGGCTGGGCAAGAATCATGTTCAGCGCAATGGCGCCACCCATCGACCATCCGGCCAGATGAAACTGCCCGATCCCCTGCTGTTCCAGCCAATCAAATAACTCCCCTGTGATCCGATTGATCGACCAGTTCCCACCGTCAAATGGCGAATTGGCAAATCCAGGCACATCCACAGCCACTGGACGCATTCCGGCTTCAGCCAGAAATTTGATTTGATAAGCCCAGGAAGAAGCACTTGCGCCAAGACCGTGTATGAACACCACCGCCGGTTTGCCTTCTGGCGCGGGGTCTATGCAAGCCAATCCATTTCTTAACTGACTCTGATATGGATTATCGCGCAACATGTACCCATTCTACTGCGATTTTCCAAAGCGGGCTGCATTATAATTATTCAACAGGAGACCAACCATGGAAAAGTTCATCATCGAAGGTGGAATTCCCCTCCACGGAGAAATGACCCCATCCGGCAATAAAAATGCCGCTTTGCCCTTGCTTGCGGCTTGTTTGCTCACTGACGAACCAATCATCCTGCGCAATGTCCCCGATATTCTTGATGTGCGCGCCATGCGGTCCTTGCTGGAAAGCCTCGGTGTGTGCATCACAACCCTCGATCAACACACCTGGAAAATTGAAGCTGCAGAGGTGCGTCCCGCCGACCTGGACCCCGACCTGTGCCGCAAGATCCGCGCCTCCATCCTGCTGGCAGGCCCCATGATTTCCCGCACCGGCGGGATCTTTTTACCCCCTCCAGGTGGCGATGTCATTGGCCGCCGCAGAGTGGATACTCATATTCTGGCATTTGAAAAACTTGGTGCTGAAGTCACCTATGACCGTGGTTTTCATTTCAAAGCTGGCCCATTAACCGGCGCTGACATTTTGATGGATGAAGCCAGCGTCACCGCCACGGAAAATGCCATCATGGCGTGTGTGCGTGCCAGAGGAACCTCCATTTTGCGTAATGCAGCCTCCGAACCGCATATTCAAGAGCTGTGCCAGTTCCTCAATAAAATGGGAGCGAAAATCAATAACATCGGCTCCAACACCCTGCTGATCGAAGGTGTTGATCGGCTGCGCGGCTGTGAGTTCACCATCGGGCCGGATTATCTCGAAGTGGTCAGCTTCATCGGCGCAACAGTGGTAACCAACGGCTCGCTGCTGATCCATAATGCCGGCCCGCAGTATCTTGACATGGTTCGGTTGGTGTTTGGCCGCATGGGAGTCACCTGGGAAGTGCGAGGAGACGACATTTTCGTCCCTTCTGAACAGAAGCTGGAGGTCACACCCGACCTGGGTGGAGCCATCCCCGAGATCTCCGTGATGCCTTGGCCTGCCTTCCCCACCGATTTGATGTCCATTGCCATTGTGGTCGCCACGCAATCCCGCGGAACCATGCTTTTCCATGATTGGATGTACCCCTCGCGAATGTTCTTTACTGACAAACTGGTGGGTATGGGCGCGCAAATCGTCCTGTGTGATCCGCACCGTTGCATCGTTCAGGGCCCCACACATCTGGTGGGCGAGAAGATGGAATCACCTGATATTCGCGCTGGCATGTCACTGGTGCTGGCTGCCCTGTCTGCCAATGGTCGCTCGGTCATTCGCAACATTGGTCAGATCGACCGCGGTTATGAGCAGGTGGATAAAAAACTGAAATCGCTCGGGGCAAACATCACCCGCGAGCGAGAATCTTGATCGACAAGACATCCAGAGAAAATCACCCCGTCCGGTTGGGCGGGGTGAAACCATTTATTTTGCCTGTGAAACCACGTCCATGAACTGGGTCAAAACCTGACGCAACATTGCCTCTGGTAGAGCGCCTGTCTGGCGGTGGATAATCTTTCCATCTGCGACAAACAACATGGTGGGAATTCCCTGAACGCCGTAGCGCATGGCCCATTCAGGGTTCTCATCTGTGTTGACCTTGGCAACCAGCAACTTGCCTTCAAACTCTTTGGCGAACTTGTCCAGTACAGGAGCGATCATCTTGCACGGACCGCACCATGGCGCCCAGAAATCCACAATCACCGGAATGGGAGATTGGAGTACAGTCTTCTCAAAATTGGCGTCGGTCACATGGATTGGTTCGTTCATCATCACTCCTCTTAATGTCTGTCGGTTTTGGACATATTTTATCAGGAATTCGCCCTGATTTCCAACCCGTTGGTTGTCACCACGTCAATCATCACCCACTTTATTGCGATTGAAATCGACAAAACGATAACCAACACCTCGTTCGGTTAAAATATACTGTGGATTTGCCGGATCTTTTTCCAGTTTCTGTCGCAGGTAATTTACGTACAGCCGCACGTAATGGGGTTCGTCACGGTATTCATAACCCCACACTTTTGACAGCAACTGGTCATAAGTCATAACCCAGCCGGCATTCTGTACCAGGTGATAAAGCAAACGGTACTCGGTTGGGCGAAGTTTCACCTGTTCTTCACCCACCCATACTTCCCTGCGCCCAAAATCCATGCGCAAACGGCCGTCCACATCAATCACATCATGAGAGGCCGCCCCTGAGGGTTCGGTACGTCGTAATACTGCCCGCACCCGACTGACCAGTTCACGCGGACTGAATGGCTTGGTTACATAATCATCTGCACCCAACTCCAATCCGTGCACGCGGTCGTCCTCCTCCCCTTTGGCTGTCAACATGATCACCGGTACCTGGCTGATCTCGCGGATCAGGTGCAGGACTTCAAAACCATCAATATCCGGCAGCATCACATCCAGCAATACCACATCGGGCAGTGTGTCCCTCAGCGTGCGGATCGCATCCATCCCCCGATAGGCTTCAACCACATGGAATCCATCATGTTCCAGGTTGAGACGAATAAAGCGCGCCATGCGCTCCTCGTCATCAACAACCAATACCACCCTGTTTTTAAATTGCTCGTCCGGCATGTGTTACTCTCTCACGTGGGAAATGATATCTTCCTCTTCGGCAGTGGGGACCACCTCAATGAAATTCACCCTGGTCATCGGCCAGATCACCACACTGACGTTTGGGTCAATATAAGACAAATCCTTGCCATCCCTCTTGCGGGGATTTTTGACAATCAACATCGTATCTGCGGGAGATGGAATTTCATCCACGTCCCCCAGGATGGGATCTTCATTTTGGATATGCAGGATAATGGATGGCATGTGCTACTCCCGATCAATAAGAATGGGTTGAATACCGTTTATACAGGACCTGCAATTTCATCCTGCCCAAGGATATGATATCACCATGTTTCAACGGATACTCAACGTGTGGAATGATTTTGTTGCCATTCACCTGGGTGCCATTGGAAGAACCCAGATCAGTAATCAGGATATCCTTTGCATCAATACGAATGGTTGCATGCATGCGGGAAACCCCATGTCCATACGCATTGAACGGTGACAGGTCAATGTCTGGCATCAGGGATTGCCCCTCCACCTTTCTCCCCAGCGAAAACTCATCCTGTCCGCTAATACGAATAAACTGACCCGGCTCCACGACATAAAGCTGAACATCATCGCCAACCGGGTCTGGATCGACAAAAGAATGATGAAAATCCACGGATGAAAACCGATCCTGGTGGGCATCCTCCGGGGTCATGGCCAAATTTCCGGTGGTGATTAATTGTGCGCCACATTCGCTGCAAAACATTGAGCCAACAAATTCATTATGATGGCAATTGGGACACTGGATCATGACTCGACCTCCACCAATTGCATCAGCGATCGGGTTCCATATTTGATTTTCTTTTCGCCTTCACTGCTGTATGCATGGTTGGTAATGATTTGATCAGCTTCGCGCAGCACGGTTTGTGCCAGGTCGCGGTCGCCGTGGGATAGCAGATGGGTGGCCAGGTATTGCAGACGGTGGGCTGCTTCGGAAAAATTTCCTTCCTGCACTTCCATCCTCGCCCTATCCTGCAGACGATACAGGGTTAACATCGACATGGCATCGATGATTTCGGATGGCGGCATTTCTGGTGATTTTTCAGCCAGAATGGGTCGGCGTAGACGTATCTTCCGGTTCACATCGGTGGCACTGGCAAGCACAGTTCCCGCTAGCATTCCGGATGCCAGCGTGAATGTTCCACCGGTTTCATGGATCGGCGGAACCAGATACTCCAGCATAATCGACACCTTGCGTCCGATCTGCAAATTCCCCAGAACAATTGGACCGGATAATGGGATGTGGCCTACTTCGGGCAACAATCGCACCCCATATCTGAACTCCACCCCCTGTGCAGGTTCCAGCTCCACCCGCAGGTTTCTGATCGATACCAATCCCATGGTATTGATCTTCTTTTCCAGCAGCTTTAACAAAGCTTCTCTGCTGGATACATAAGCTGTACTTCCACCACATAATGAAGTCAACCGGTCAAGGAATTGGTCGTTCCAGTCTGTGCCAATCCCCAGCGCGCTGATTACAATCCCATCTGTTGAGGCGTGTCTGGCAAGGTTTAGACAGGCTTCTTCATCTCCATAGGTATGACCATCGGTCAACAGAAATAAATGCCCAACGGAATCCCGCTGGCAATAATATTTTAGCTGTTCGTAACCGGCTTCCAACCCCTGATAGATCTCGGTTCCACCCGATGGAGTCATCATGTGGATTTGATCCAGCATCCGATCAATTTCTGATACACGAACATTGGAAAGGATCACCTCAGCACGGTCGCTGAACGTCACAATGCTGATCGAATCTGCAGGATCCATGCGTTTGAGCAAATTAATTATATTGCCCTTGACCATGTCCATGCGTTCACCCTTCATGGACGTTGAGCGGTCTATGACCAGGCAAATATTTAACGGAGGTTTTTGTGCAGGTTGGGTCGGTTTGATGGCTTCTATCTCCACCAAAGCATAAAACAACTGATTTTCGTTCAGGTGGGGAATGTTTGACCGACTGTAAATAACGTTAATGGAGAGATGCTGGTTTAGCCCACCCAGCACATCCTGATCATACTGACTGCGCTTTAACGAATTGGATAGAACCTCATAAGCGCGCTGTATCTGGAGAAACAAATCCTGGCTTGCCGGGTCCGGGTTGGCATCAGGATGAAACCGTCTGGCTGCCTCAAAATAGGCGACTCGAACTTCATCCGGAGTTGCGTCCTCAGGTAGTCCCAACAGGTCGTAATAACTCTCCTGATCACTCACAATCATGCCCCCTAGGCCAAATACTGTACCAAAATGACACTAATATTATCCGGACCACCGTTGAGATTGGCAGTTTCAACCAGTTCTGCACATGCCTGGGTGGGCACAGGATTGTTCTGAATAATCTCCATCATCTCATCATCAGAAACCAAACCCCACAGACCATCTGAACACAGCAGCAGGTAAGCGCCCTTGGGGAAAGGCATGCTGTGAATATCCGGTTTAAAGGGTTCACTTTGCCCAAGCGCCCGGTACAGGACATTTTTCTGGGGGTGATGCGCGGCTTCCTCTTCGGTTAATTGCCCCAATTGCAGCAAGCGGTTGACCAGTGAATGGTCCTGGGTAATCAACTGAACCCCGGCGGGCGGTTGGAAGATATAAGCGCGGCTGTCACCCACATGAGCAAAGGTGATGCGGTCACCCACCACCAGGGCAACTGTCAGGGTGGTTCCACCACCCGGAGCTTTCTTGAGCACTGCATTTTGCGCCTGCACCACGGCTGCCTCGACAATTTCTTGCAGGCTCTCGCTGGGTTGTTCGTTGGTCTCACCCAAAACTGCCGAGTATAGTTTCTGAACCAGCGCTTCACCCATCGCCCGGGCAGCACTTCCACTGGCTTTTTCGCCATGCATGTGTCCGCCCATTCCGTCGGCAATGATGAAAACGCCAAACGGCATCTGTGTCACCCCTTCAGCAATGACTGCCGACAGGGAAAAGATTGCGTCTTCGTTGTGATCGCGTTGCATACCCACTGACTGACCGGTTCCCACCAGGAATTGCGGAGGTGCGATGTTGGCTTTTACCGGTGTAAATACATTCCGCCCCGCATCTTCTGATAGCGGGACGGTGGCCGCATCAACATTGGGCTTGGGGTCATGATTTTCCTGTCCAAACAATCGTTTAAAGAACCGCTTCACTTGGCGCCTCCCCAGCGTCCGGTCTGACATAATAATTATGCCACCACTGCATAAATATTATGATCGTGCGAACCAAAATAAATAATATCTTCAGCAACTGCAACTCCACCGGTAATTGCACCGCCGGTCTTGATGGAGTAACGCAACCGTCCGGTACGATATTCCAAACAGTAAAAATTGCCATCGGCTGCGCCGCAGTATACCGCGTCCTTGTGTACGATTGGTGACCCACTCACCTGATGCTCAGCCTTGAAACGCCAGATTTCCTTGGCGTTGTTGGCATCCAGACAATAAAGATGATTATCGGCAGAACCGACAAACACATAATTTTCCACCCGGCAGGGTGTTGAGACCGAGCCTTTATTCATCCTGAATCGCCAGATCACCCACCCGGTTTTTGCATCCAGCGCATATACGGTTCCATCCAGGGATGATATGTAGACCGCCCCGTTGGAAACCACTGGCGAGGAAACCACAGCCCGTTTGGTACGAAAACGCCACTTGGTTTCTCCCCGGTAATCAATACAAAATACCTCACCTGTTTCACATCCAAAGTAAATGAAATCCTTGGTGATGAATGGAGTGGATCGAATTGCGCCGCCAGCGTCCACCTGCCAAAGTATTCTGGCCGATACCGGGTTAATGGCATGCAGGTAACCATCATCCGAGCCAACCACAATGTGACCTTCCACAATTCTTGGCGAAGAACGGATTGGACCTCCAGTGGGAAACGCCCAGATCAAACGACCTGTGCGAGCGGCAACGGAAAACAATCGGTTGTCTTCAGATCCGAAGTAAATGACCCCATCGTGGAGGGCTGGCTGTCCCACCACGCCGCCTTCTGCGGCATACTTCCACATGAAGGCTCCCTCAGCCGCATCCAGCGCATACAGGTTGGAATCATACGAACCCACATAAACAATGCCGTCCTCCACCAGTGGTGTACCCCTGATTTCATCCTCGCACTTGAAGGACCACAATGGTTTTACTTGATTTTCAGGATTAATTTTTGACGTAAACTGGATGCGGTTCAATGCCCCGGTCTTGCGTGCCACCATCAGCAGGGCTTCTTTCATTGCATCCACTGATTGGAACCGATCCTGTGGATTGTACTGCAGCGCCGTATTGATGATGGTCTCCAGCTCCATGGAAACAGATGGATTGCTGTGACGAACAGGACGCTCGGCAAAAGTAAATGGCGGTTCAAGTCGCGGGTCGCGCCGGGTGAGCAAATGATGCAAGGTGGCGCCCAAAGAATATATATCTGCCAGTGGGCCCGCCTCACCCCGATATTGCTCTGGAGGTGAGTAGCCCTCGGTGCCGATCATGGTGCCTTTTTGACCCAGGCGGAAAATTTTGGCAATTCCAAAATCGACCAGAATGATATGCCCCTGTTGGTTCACCATCACATTGGATGGCTTCATATCCCTGAAAATGATCGGCTCAGGCTTGTGATGATGCAGATAACTTAATACATCGCACAACTCAATCGCCCACGCGATCACCTGGTCTTCAGGAAAGAACTCGGTGGATTCATGAAGCATCGCCTCAAGATCCTTGCCATTGATATACTCAATAACCAGATACGAACGCTGGTCATGGGTAAAGAAATCGAAAATATTGGGAATGGATGAATGTGTCAGCGTCACCAGGATGTTGGCTTCACGCTCAAAATTCTGCATGATCGTCTGGCGAACCAGGGGATCAGGGGCTTGAATGATCATTTCCTTGACAGCGACCAGTTTAATCACATTCTGGAAATGCAGGTCCCTGGCAAGATAAACTGAACCCATGCCGCCCAAACCAATGACTTCCTGGATGCGGTATCTGTCCACAAGTACGGTTCCAGGCGCAAGTTGCTTGTTCCCCTCCTGGCCAGAACCCATGCTCTGTGTCATTCGCTGCGTGTCCAGAACTCCTCCGGTTGCCCTATCCGGTATATTTTTCTGATCCATCAAAAATAATGATGGCTATAAGAAAACCGTTGATCAGAAATGATTGGATAAGTGATGTCTAAATTATATTCTGCCCCATTTTTATTTGCAACCAAAACACCCTCCACCCTGCTTACAAAATAGTTGGTGGAAAGTTGATTGTTCTCTCTCACTGTCGAACCCTTCCCGACCATTATAATAATCTTGTACATCATCTGATCTGCCGGGAGCCATGCCATGAACGATTACACCAGTTATCAATCTCCATTACAGTGGCGTTATGCCAGCCCGGAAATGCGCACTGTGTGGAGCGAGGTCAACAAAAGAAAGTTGTGGCGGCAGGTGTGGGTGGCGCTCGCCGAGACGCAGATGGAGTTGGGTTTGGTGAGTTTGGCACAGGTGAATGACCTGCGAGCGCATCAGGATGAAATCGACATGGAACGCTCACTGGCAATCGAGTCTGAGATACATCATGACTTGATGGCAGAAGTAAAGGCATTTGCCGAACAATCACCCATCGGCGGCGGCATCATCCATCTCGGCGCCACTTCCATGGATATTGAGGACAACGCCGATGCAATGCGTCTCAAACAATCCACTCAAATCATCCTTTCAAGGCTGACGACCCTGCTCCTGCTGCTGGCTGACCGGGTCGAAACCTTTGCCTCCACCCCCGTGATCGGCATGACCCATCTGCAACCGGCTGAACCGGTTACGTTTGGTTACCGGCTGGCTTTCACCGCTCAAGATCTTTTAACCGACTGGCAGAATTTATCCCAAATTTTCGCTTCAATCAAAGGTAAAGGTTTTAAAGGCGCAGTAGGGACGGCTGCCAGTTACATGCACTTGCTGGGTGCGGAAAACTTCGACAACTTTGAAGCAATTTTGGGTAAAAAACTGGACCTGTCTTTTTTTGACATCACCCATCAAACCTATCCGCGCAAACAGGATTTCACCCTCATCAGCGCTCTCGCCAGTATTGGGCTGAGCCTGTATAAATTCGCCTTCGATTTACGCCTGCTGCAATCCCCCTACATCGGCGAAGAAGCCGAACCTTTTGGGAAACTCCAGGTGGGTTCATCTGCAATGCCGTTCAAACGCAACCCAATTCAATCAGAAAAGATCAACTCGTTGGCAAGGACCCTTTCCGGCTTGCCCGCGCTGGCGTGGCAGAACGCAGCCCATTCCCTGCTGGAACGCACCCTGGATGACAGTGCCAATCGCCGTATGTTATTGCCGGAAGCATTCCTACTCTGTGATGAATTATTGCTAACCACCCTCCGGGTGGTATCCGGCATACAGATCAATGAACCTGCCATTCTTAAGAATCTGCGACAATATGCACCATTTGCCGGTGTGGAGCCGTTGCTGATGGCTCTCACCAAAGCCGGCGCGGATCGCCAGCACATGCACGAGCATTTGCGTGAACTATCCATGCAAGCCTGGTCTCATGTGGCTGCCGGCAACGATAACCCTCTGGTCTCCAATGCCGCCGCTGACAAGCTTATTCTCCGCTATCTGAGTGAAACCCAGATCCGCGATGAGATGAACATTGAGCATTATCTTGGCATCTCAGCAGATCGTTCACGTGATCTGGCAGTCCAGATCCGTCAAACCGTGGGAGATCAGGACAGGAATCGTGATTCTGTATGATTCTCCCAACTGGACTCACCCCGACCGATCAGGTAAAATCGGATCTGGCATTAAAATGGTGTAATAGTCATTCCTCAAATTGATTATGTCAATAACAGCGTCCACAAAAAATAACGACGCTTAACGAAGGAGATTGAATGAGCAATTTTCCAGGTAAAGGAAAAGTGGCCGTACTGAAGACGACGCCTGCCACTGTTTTGGATGACATTGAAAGGCTGATGAAACTGGCAGGTGTGGAAAGCTCACTGCCAAAGGGCATTCAAACCGGCCTGAAAATTAATATCTCCTGGCAGACCTGGTATCCAGCTTGCTCATCCACCCCGTGGCAACTGGAAGGCGCCATTCGCGCCCTGCAAAATATGGGCTACAACGAGTTGGTTGGTATTCATAACGACACCGTGGTTGTGGATACCCGCGTGGGCGAGTTCAACAACAAGCATCGTCTGGTGACAGACATGTACCACGTGCCCTGCGAGTACCTGTATGAAGAGCAGTTCGAGTGGGTTCGATACGAACCGCGCACGCCCTTCATGGTGCTCGACAAGGTTTATCCCGAAGGTGTCTACATCCCAAAGACCCTGGTGGGCAAGAACATGGTTCACCTGCCAACCGTTAAAACCCACGTGTTCACCACCATCACTGGCGCCATGAAAAACGCTTTTGGCGGGCTGCTTCACCGCAACCGTCACTGGACCCACTCTGTCATCCATGAGACGTTGGTGGATTTGCTTACCATTCAACAGGAGATCCATCCAGGACTTTTTGCCGTGATGGATGGCACATTCGCGGGTGATGGTCCCGGCCCCCGTGCCATGCGCTGGCACGAGAAGAACATCCTGCTGGCATCTGCCGACCAGGTGGCAATCGACTCAGTATCCGCCCGGCTGCAGGGTTTCGACCCCATGTCCATCCCATTCATCCGCCTGGCTCATGAACGCGGTTTGGGTGTGGGTGATCCGCGAGAGATCGAGATCGTTGGGTATGACATCGAACAGGAACCTTCATGGAACTTCGTTCAGGAGGATACCTTTGCCTCACGTGGCCAGAAGATGATTTATCATGGCCCCCTGAAACCTCTGGAAAAACCTTTGCTGCAAAGCCCTCTGGTTCCCTGGAGCTTTTTCGCCAGCAATTTCTACCATAATGTATATTGGTATCCATTTGTGGGCCGCAAGCGGGTTGAAGCTGCCCTGGAAACCCAGTGGGGCCGCAAATTCAGAGAGTATGGTGACGGACAGGTGGTCATGCCGGGCATGGAGCCCAAAACCGTCATTCAGGCTGCCGCAGGAATTGCCATCGCCGGAGCACTGCTTGGCGCTGGTCTGTGGTGGTTAAACCGCCGCAACAAGCGGTAGGCGTGAAGTGAGATAACCATGGGTGAGGAGAGCACAGTACAATCATTTCGATGAAGCTGTGCTCTTTTTGATAATCTCAACATCTTAAACAAGGAGAGTGTATGTTCAGGGAGTTTGCGGATACCGATCAATTCATCAAACAGAACAATATTCGCATGGTCGACTTAAAGTTCTCAGATCTATGGGGACGCTGGCATCATGTGACCATTTCTGCGGAGGAGTTCAACGAAGAACTGATGACTGCAGGAGTGGGTTTTGACGGTTCCAGTGTAGGTTTAAAAAGTGTTAAATCAGGTGACATGGTCCTGGTCCCCGATTTATCCACCGGATTCGTTGATCCGTTCTGGGAGGTTCCCACCCTGAGTTTTATCTGCAACACACTCGAAGCGGACACCAAACAATTGTTCGCCCGCGATCCTCGTCAGATTCTGCGCCGTTCTGAAGAATACATGCGCGCCACTGGTATTGCCACAGACTGCCGCTGGGGACCTGAGTTCGAGTTTTACATCTTCGACCGGGTGCACTTTGAAAACGGCGTCAACATGTCCAGCTATCGGGTGGAATCATGCGAGGCAAACTGGAACAGCGCAGAAGGTGGCCACGGGCATTATATCCCCCTGCACGGCGGATATCATGCCATTCCTCCTGCCGACCAGCTCTTTTCCATTCGCTCACGCATGGTGATGACGCTCGAAAGCGTCAATGTGCCCGTAAAATACCATCATCATGAAGTGGGTGGCCCTGGCCAGAGTGAAATTGAAACCCCGCTCATGCTGGGCGGCATCCGTGCCGCCGATGTCTGCATGATGATTAAGTATGTCACCAAAATGGTTGCCCACCAGGCAGGGTTGACGGCAACCTTCCTGCCCAAACCGTTGTACGGCGAGGCTGGGAATGGCATGCACTTCCATATGCAACTGGTGAACGGGAATCGCAACGTCTTCTATGATGCCGATGGTCCTTATCTGCTCTCCCAGGAAGCGCTTTATTTCATCGGCGGCTTGCTCTCCCACGCCCCGGCATTATTAGCGTTTACCAACCCCAGCACCAATTCCTATCGTCGTTTGGTTCCCGGTTATGAAGCCCCGGTCAATTGTTTCTTTTCCAGCGGCAATCGCTCGGCTGCCATCCGGGTACCCAAATACGCCACCCAACCAAACAAGGTGCGCTTCGAGTTTCGCCCTCCCGACGGAACCTGTAACCCCTACCTGGCCATGTCTGCAATGTTGCTCGCCGGTCTGGACGGTATCACCAACAAGATCGACCCCTCGGCGGCCGGCTTTGGACCCATATCAGAGGATATCTTCTCGTGGACACCCGAACGCCGCGCGATGATCAAAAACCTGCCCACCTCATTGCAGGAAGCCGCAAGCGCCCTGCAGGAAGACCATCACTTCCTGCTGGCCGGTGACGTTTTTGATGAGATGATGATTGCCGACTGGATTCAATTGAAAAACAAGGAAGATCGCGAAGTTCGCCTTCGCCCGCACCCGTACGAAATCCAAATGTACTACGACCTGTAGATCGATCCCACAATCAAGAACAAACTGCCGGAGGTTCTTCTCCGGCAGTTTGTTATGGACGATTTCCACATTCATCACAAGGACATAATGCCCGCAAGTAGTGCCAATTATATATCCCAAAATTGTGACCATCCTCCCAGTTGAACAGGATGGCATACGAACCCACCGCTTCAACACTCACCAATCTCGTGTCGGCTCCCTCGGGCATCTCCCGGAAAAATGCATCTGCGGGCGGCTCGGATGACATATTTTCGTGCCCGCCGCGACAGGTGGCGCATGGGCAGGCTGCCCTGAGTAATCCAAATGGGTATTGACTGACATGCCCGTCTGACCAGGTAATCGTCACGATCCTTGCCTGCCGGTCAGCGGTCAGTTGAGTTGGTGTGGGTTCATTCATGGCTTACCTCATTGTTGTGGATTTTCAACAACCGACAAATAAGTGGAAGCCGCCCAACCGGAACGGTCGGTATCATAAGGCGCAACCAGGAACCACCAGGTATATCCATCAGCTCTCACCGGTCCTTCCTCCACTTGAAAAACTTCCGAATCCATGCCAAGGAAACGGGGGTCATTTGAAACCCCAGGCCCAGTACGCAATCGTAAACCCTCCCCGTCTGTACCGGTGATTTGGACAAACACCCCCACGCTTATCCCACTCTGTAATTCTTCAGGACTGAAGGTTGCCGTTGGAGTGGGTTCGGGTGTTGAGGGCGTCATGGTTAGCGTTGGCGCAGGGATGATCATCACCACCGACGTGGGGGGAACATCAGGTGGCCTTGGAGGTTGAAACATCCAGAATATCACCCCTGCGACCACGCACAGAAGCATGGCAAATAACACCACTCCTGCAGTCACCCAACGATTCCAACGAGTGCGGATCCAATCACCCATCATTTCACAAGGAAGAACGCCAGACCCAGGATGACGTATACCGCAATCAACGCTGAACCTTCCAGCCAGTTGGACTCGCCGTCCGATGCGACCAGTGCGGCAATGATTACACCTGCGCCCAGCGCCAGTAATTCAAACTGATTGAAAATCAGCGTCAACGGATTGCCCATCGCCAGGCTGATGAACACCAGCAAGGGCGCGACAAACAGGGCAATCTGCAGGCTGGATGAGACAGCGATCTCGACGGAAAGGTCCATCTGATTCCTGATAGCCACCTGCACAGCCACCAAATGCTCGGCAACGTTACCCACAATGGGGATCAGAATAATGCCCAGGAAGAACTCTGACAGGCCAACGCTTTCAACCACCACTTCAACTGCCCCCACCAGCATTTCAGACAGTATCACCACACCCAGGGTCGCCAGCGCCAGCACTATCAACGCCTTGCCGCGCGTCCAACCGTGATGTTCGGTGGTCTCTTTGCTTTCCGCACCAGGGTAAGTGATCGGGCTGCGGGATGCCTTGAAGCTGAATATCAATCCAAGCGCATACAGGGTGATCATCACACCCGAAACACCCAACGATAAAGCCTCAACCCCAATGCTATCATCAGGGCCAATTGAATGGCTGAAAAGGGACGGGATCACCAGCGCCAGTACAGACAGCACCAGCAGAATGGAATGATTGGAGACATGTTTCCGATCAAAGGTCTGGATGCCATTTTTTGCCCCACCCAGCACCATGGAAGCACCCATTACCAGCAGCAGGTTGCCCAGAATGGAACCGGTGATGGACGCCTTGACCAACTCCAGCAATCCAGCGCGGATCGCCACCAGGGTGATAATCAACTCGGCAGCGTTCCCCAGCGTGGCGTTCAGAAGTCCACCAATCTTCGGCCCGGTATAGGCGGCCAGCGCTTCAGTGGCTTCGCCGATGTAACCGGCCATGGGTATGACCCCAACAGCAGATAGGATGAAAACCACCAGTGGGTTCCAATGCAATAGTTCCGCAATAACTGCCAGCGGTAATGCCAGCAACAACCATGCCAACGGTTTTTTCTTAAGATAGGTGATTATTTTATTCATCTGCTCCCTCTGGCGATATTATATCGCAATGAACCGGCCGCGTTGATGTCGTCTTGCATTTTCAGGCAATATTTTTCAACACCTGCTTCCACAGCCATCGCCATGTACCTTCCACCAGTGTCTCCTCTGGCATGGTCTCATGTTATAATCTTTACGCCTATGGATACGCAGCATTCCACCCCACCCCTTCTTGGAAACCGTTACGAACTCCAGCAAACACTGGGGACCGGCGGCATGGCGGTGGTCTATCGCGCCAAGGATACCACCCTTGAGCGCCCGGTTGCAATCAAAGTCCTTCGTCAGGATTTCTCCCAGGACGTTGCCTTTCGGGAACGCTTTCACCAGGAAGCCAGGGCAGCGGCGAACCTGTCACACTCCAACATCGTCACCGTTCACGATTTTGGCCTGGATGCCGGCAGGCTGTTTATTGTCATGGAGTACGTGCCCGGCACAGACCTGAAAACCATGATCCGCCAACGCGGGCGGTTTTCACTCGAAGAGGCCATCCCCTTGATCGTGCAGGCCTGCGCCGGCATTGGCTACGCGCACCGGGCCGGTCTGGTTCACTGCGACGTCAAACCTCAGAACATGCTCGTCACCCCCGACCAGCGTTTAAAGGTGACCGATTTTGGCATCGCCCGCGCACTTGCCACCATTCAACCGGACGAGCAGTACGACGTCATCTGGGGATCTCCTCAATACTTCTCCCCCGAACAGGCTTCCGGCGGCGCACCATCGCCAGCTTCTGATGTCTACTCACTGGGCATCATTTTATATGAGATGTTAACCGGCCAGTTGCCGTTTAATTCAAACGATCCCACCGAGCTTGCCCGTTTGCACCGCTCGTCGGCTCCCGTTCCGCCCCGCCGGCTAAATCCTGAAATTCCGGTGGAATTGGAACAGATCCTCCTAAAAGTGCTGTCAAAAGAACCTTCATCGCGTTATCGCTCTGCCGACCAGCTCGGACGGATTTTGGTGAACTTCAGCCCGCGCAATGATATCGCTTCCGGTTCTCTATCTGCCCCCACCATGCAGGCAAACCCAATGCCATCCCAACCGGTGAGGGTGTATTCAAATCCTGCCACCATGCCGGCGCCCGTCCTCACCCCAATCAATGTGGATGTCGAGGAAAAATCTCCCATCGACTGGATCTCTGTTGGGTTGGGGTTGTTTGCTGTGCTGGCAGTGGGGGGTCTCATCCCCTTCTGGTTGTATGTCTGGTTCACTCTGACCTCTGCCCGATAGGGACATTTTTTCAGGTATAATCATTGGCTGCTTCAGACCTTATCATTTCATCCTCAATTCTGTCGGCGGATTTTGCCCATTTGGGTGACCAGATCCGCGCGGCTGAGGATGCCGGTGTGGATTGGATCCATGTGGATGTCATGGACGGACATTTTGTCCCCAACATCACCATGGGACCCTTCATCGTGGAAACCTGTGCTCGTATAACCCGTCTGCCGCTGGATGTGCACCTGATGATCGAAAAACCCGAGCGGCACATTCAGGCTTTTGCCGACGCAGGCGCCAGTCACATCAGTGTGCATGTCGAGGAAGCGCCCAACCTGCACAGAACATTGCAGGAGTTGCGTTTACTCGGTGTGCATCCAGGTGTGGTGATCAACCCTGGCACGCCTGCTGCCGCCATTGAATCGGTTGTGGACATGGTGGATATGGTTCTGGTGATGACGGTCAACCCGGGTTTCTCCGGTCAGTCCTTCCTTCCGGAAATGACAGGCAAAGTTACTGCAGTGCGAGACTTGATCAAGTCAAAGAACCCATCAGCCTTGATCCAGGTGGACGGCGGAATAACCAGTACCAACATTGAGCAGGTGGTCAGTGCAGGCGCCCGGGTGATTGTGGCAGCCACTTCCATTTTCAAACACAGCGCCGGTATTGCCGCCGGAGTCGCTGCTTTACGCCAGTCAGCATTTCGATCAGCGTAAGTTGGCTTAAAACAAAAATCACGACCGAAGTCGCGATTTTTGTGGGAAACACAATGAACTAGGCGCTCTTTACCATAGTCCGGATGCAGCGCGCGCACAGAACCTTGCGCACTTTTCTACCACCC
>DAOUGC010000211.1:0-20633 GCA_034429695.1 Levilinea sp. | reverse complement strand
GGTGGTCATTTGCATGGCTGATATGCCGCTGCCGGGCGAGCGACGTGCGACTGCCTGCAGCGGCGGGGCGGTTTTCCAGCAAAACCACATCCAGCACGGGCGGTTGCGGCGGCAGGGCAGGCAATGCCGGGATGTCGCCGGATGAAGCGGCTGCCTGAATGTGAACAGGCACGGTCTCGGGTGAAACGTTGCACCGCACCATGATGCTTGGGTACATGGAGATGAAGTCCAGTTCAGCCACGTTGGCGTGCAGGCCCACCAGTGGCTGATACACCATGCCGCCCTGGTCGGCGCGCAGCAGTTCCATGGCGCTCTTCAATTCCTCAGCCTGTTGTTTGCGCCAGGGAACCAGCACGTGGTGGCGCAGGGCGGTGGTCATTTGCATGGCTGATATGCCGCTGCCGGGCGAGAGACGTGCGACTGCCTGCAGCGGCTGGGCGGTGACGCGCGAAAGTTCATAAATGCCATCCAGCCCGTAGTCATGGAAGAGCATGGCGTTCTGGGTATCAATGTGGTGGCGTCCGAACAGGTGAAATTGCTGGTCGCGGTAAATAACCTGACCATAGGAGAAGTATGAGCGTGGGTCACGCCGGAGGATGTCGTGCTGTCGGTCGCGGTTGAGCGGCAGTTCAATATGGTGCTGTTCTGAAAGCTCGAGCAGGTGCGGAAACAACCAGCCATCGCCCCATGTGGTGAGCAGAATATCGGGGTCGTACTGGCGCAGGATGGACGCCAGGGTGATGAGAGTGGAGCGGGCGGGGGACAGCGGCAGACAAAAGGTCTGGCGGGTCAGGCCGGGGCGGCGCGGTCCCTGATATTGCAGGCACAACGCGCCGGGTGCGCCGCTGCGCGGGTCGCAATCCGGGGCGATGGACAGGATGCGCACGGGCGGCAGGACGGGGTCCAGTTGCCAAGGGTCGTCCTGCACTTCAATGAATTGCACCCGTTCACCTGTGGCCTGAATACGGCAGCGCGCCAGCGGGAAGGTGTTGTACCGGGCCGCATGGCGCAGGGTGATGGCCAGGTCGGCGTCGTAATAGGTGAGGTATGGAAAGCGCCGGTTGGTCTGTTGGAAAAGCTCCACCTGGGCGGCAGGTGAAGCGGCGCGAATGGCCAGCAGGGTGACCGGCTCCGGCTGAAACAGGTCGCGGCGGGCTGTGCGGGAAAGTTCAACCGGCGTGGGTTGCTGCCTGAGCCAGCGCCACAGGCTGCGCAGACTGGCGGCAGGCCCGGCGGCGTAGAAGGTGACGGAAAAGTCCTGAACGAAGCGGCTGCGCACCCCATCATCGCCCAGCAGCCACATGACCACGCCCTCCTCTGGACCAGCATACAGGTCCAGAAGCCAGCCGGAGTACTCAGCCATCCTGATCCACCCCCATAATCATTTGTCTGAGCTGGCGCACCTGCTTGTGTTCTTCCAGCAGCATGGAAAGCAGGAAGACTTCAAAGGGGAGCGCGTCAGCGGCATAGGCGGCGGCTGCGAGGTGGCAGCGGGCAGAGGCGAACAACTCGTCCAGCGCTTCCTGATCACTACGCCGCAGTGCGCGGCGAAATGCGTTAAAGGAATCCTGTTCCTGTAAAAACAACTGTGCGGCGGAGGGCAATGTTCTTCCCATGTTCTCTCCTTTGACTTGCTTTTTTCTGTATTTTTAAAAGAGGCGCATATTTACACTGGTGGGTGGGTGTTTGAACTCCCACACCTGGGCGGCGTGTTCAAGCAGCATGGAAACCCATTCATCGGGCTGGTCTGGCAGGGCGGCGCTGAGGCTGACCGCCACGGGCGCGCAGCGGCACAGGCGTTGTAAATGGGCCAGCGCCTGGCGCAGCAACCGGCGACGTTCCGCCGGGCTGACGTTTTCGTCGTAGAACGTGGTCAGCAGGTCCAGGCACAGGGTGGGGGTGGGTTCAGCAGGGGTTTGCGCCAGCAGGGTGATCACCTGATAGCAGGTGAAGGCGCGGGCAATGCGAATGCGCTCAAGGTGCTGTTGAACGGCCGGGGTATGGCGGCGCAGGGCGCGCGCCACGGCGTGCAAGCCAAAAGAGTTGCCGCCGTCAAGGATGCGCAAGGGGGCGTTGAGGGCAAGACGGGCGATGAGCATGGGCAGTGAGCCGCGCAGGTAGGCGCGCGGGGCAGCCAGCACCAGCAGTTTGTGCATCACAGGCATGGGCAGGGTTTCCATGCTCCCAGCATAGCCGGGACGCCTGCGTGTGCCAATCGGGTTTGAGGGTGAATAAAGGGGGAAAAAACGGGTTAATACCAGAAATGACCCGTTTTTAACGACTTTGCTCCCAGCCGGTGAAGTCCCAGTGCGCCAGGGCGCGCATCAGATCGATCTTTCGTTGAAAACCGAACTTGCGCAGTACGTTGCGTACATGGGTTTTGACGGTTTCGGGTGAAATGGACAGGGCAACCGAGATCTGCTGGTTGGTATAGTTGAGACAGATGTAAGCGGCCACTTCCTGTTCACGGTTGGTCAGCGAACGCCATGCGGCGAGATAAGTATTGTCGGCACGGCGCTGATGGATGGCGTAATTGATCAGGTCCTCTGCCAGCTCTTCCTCCGAACGGCGCTCATCCCTGGACAGCTCATGCAGAGACAAAACGGTTTCCTCATCGAAGCGATAGGTTTGGGGTGGGCCGTCCATTTTGAACCTGCGCAAGAAACGCCGAAGCCATCTCATGGGAGTTGTTCCTATGAGATTATTATATAGAACGCCCGTTCTGGTGTCAATGGAATTCGCTGCCCCAAAACCTGTGTCTATTTTAGTATATTTGTTCTATTAATTCAAGGATGATTAAAGAATTCTAATCAGCATTTGCTTATTGAAATGAGGAAATAAAAAACGGGCTGGCGATATCGTTGTTGTCCACAACCCAGTCGGCGTTATGCATGGGGCGACATTCAGCCAGGTACAGTTGCTGCCCCGGAATATAGCGCGTCTGATAGCGGCGCAGGGTTTCCTGGCGGCTGCCGAACAAATCAACATCCCGTTGCACGGCGCGCTGCAGAACGGTCTCGAAACTGACGTGAACAAAGATCACGCAATCCCAGCGGTTGCGAATGGCGGGGTTTTGCAGGAAGACCCCGTCAAACAGCAAAATGCCATTGGGGGCTGCCACCTGCGTCGGGGTATCCACGGCTTGATCGGTGCGGTAATCAAAGGCGGCTGCCCGGTAGTGCAGGTTTCCATGCGGTCCGAGCGGCTGAAGAAGCTGGCTGGTCAGCAGTTCCCAGTTGAATGAGTCCTGATAGTAGCCCTGCGGAGAGTCGGGGCCAAGGCGGTGGCGGATGTGCCGCGGGTTGTGAAACCCGTCCACGGATGCGCGGATGACGGGACGACCGGCGGCTTCCAGCAGGGGGCGCAGTTCATCGGCCAGGCGGGTCTTGCCGGCGGTATCCACACCATCAATTGCCACGCGCAGGGGTGTGGTGTGAGGATGGCGGAGCAACTGCGCCGCAAGCTGCCCGATGAGTTGTTCGCGGTTCACCGGACGGTTTTCCAGTATTTGCGTTTGAAGCCATCCCCGGGTTCTTCAAAGCGAGCCCAGGCATAACCGTTATCAACGAGGAACTGGAACAGCGGGCTGTCTTCGTCATTGGTGGCAGGCAGCAGAATAACCATGCCGCCCGGTTTTGCCACCCGTTCCAGTTCTGCCAGCTCTGCCTGCGGCTCATCGCCGAACACGTGGCCGCCCATGACCACTTCTGCAAAAGCGCTTTCGAACGGAATGGCGGTAATCAATCCGTCCACAGCAAAGAAACGGCCGGCATGATGGGAGGCGAACTTGCGGCGCATGTAGTGGCGCAGGTTTTCCACCGGTTCCACCGCGTAGACTGTGGCCGCCTGCTGCTGCAGGGCAACGCTTGCCAGTCGTCCGGTTCCAGCGCCGACATCGATCACGCGCTTGCCGCGCAAATCGACCAGATCGGTCAGCTCGCACGAATCCCAGCGGAGAAAAGGCTGGGTGTCATAAATGGCTGGGTCAAGGGCATAGACAAGCAGGTCGTCAAAGCGTTTGAGGATGATTAATTCGGCGGCGCGAACTTCAACCGGGGCGGGCAATGATTGTGGCGCGTCCGCCATGAGTTCGTCCAACCACGGTGCAACCTGCGGGCATTTGTGCCGGAGATACCATTCCACATCCGGGTTGGCGCGCAGCGCGATGGCAAAGTCGTGCTCATGTCCCTGATAATGCCAGCCGGGCAACCAGTTGATTTGCTCCCTTTCCAGCAACAACAGCGCCTGAAAAGGCACATTTTCCATATTCATCCAGTCGGTCATGAAAACCTCCTTACCTTGCCGGGGCAGTGGCGTGTCGTAATACGTCCTGACGGGTGACAGTCAGCACGGCAGCCTGAATGGAAGCCTGCGCCGTGCTGATTACGCCAGCATTACCGGCCGGAATGCTGTCTGAGTGCAGTTTCAGCCCGGCGAAATCAAAATGGCGGCAGGTTTCCTCAATGACGGGCAGAAAAGCGGCGGTATTGGCGGATGAGAACAGAAGCGCATCCACACCGCCCAGGTCGGCGCTCATGGACCCGATGAACCTGACCAGTTGATGGCAAAACTGGCGGCGGGCCAGCCGGCAGCCGGGGGATGAACCCATGAGGATGTCCTCCAACCGGGAATTTTGTCCGGCAAGCGCAGCCAGACCGCTGTTGAAACTCAACTGGCGGTTGATCTCATCCGGCGGGATGCCTTTGTGCGCCAGATGCAATGGGATGGATGGGTCAATACTGCCGCTGGTGTGCACCCCCGGCATTCCTTCCAGCTCACTGAAGCCTGCGGAGGTCTGTACTGCGACCCCATCCTGAAAAGCGGCCAGGGTGGTGTGCTCAGCGATGTGGACGGTGATCAGGCGCGCGGCAGGCTGCGGGAAGATTTCGCCCGCCTGTTCCAGCGCCCAGGCATGGGTCAGGCCGGCTGCACCGTAGCGACGGATGCCGCGCTGGAACAGATCGTAGGGCAGCGCATAGGCAGCCAGTGCGGCGGGCAGCCGCGAGAACAGGGCTGTCTCACAGAGGATGAACACATGCCGGTCAGTTTGTGTCTCCAGCCGCGATCCTGCTTGCAGGGCAGCTTGAGCGCATTGAAGGGTCAAATCGTTTGCCGGTTGTCCAAATGGCAGGCAGGCTTCCAATCGCGGAAGATCGTCGTTGGTGATCAGGGTAAGTGCATGAGTGAATTGATCCGCACCGTGCTGAAGCACACAGGCCACATCCCCGGTTTCACTGCATATGGCTTGCAGTTGTCCGTCAGGGGTCTGATCCGTCTGCAATTGTCCTGAACGGACATCGTTATCCATCAGATGATGCCAGGTAATGGTGGGTGGGGTCGGGTCAAGAATTAGCATGATGCACCTCATGCAACAGCCGACGACCTTCATCTGCGATGATTAATTCTTCATCTGTTTTTATGGCAAGAATGGCTGTTTTCGATGCTGGAGAATGTATGGCGGTGATATCACCCACAGTGCCAGCCTGATTTGCCAGAGGATCGATGAGGATGCCCGCCCACTCCAAGCCATCACAGGCGGCTTGCCGCACTTCCGGACTATTGAAGCCGATGTCATCGGTAAAGATGAGTGCATCCACGCCGCCCAGTAAGGCAGCATAACCGCCAATGGTCTGCCGCAGGCGATTGACGTACAGGTCAAAAGCCAGTTTGGCGCGGACAGATAAGGACGATTCTGGCACTTCCTTCATCCGTTTGATACAGTCGCGGATGTCACTGGAGAATCCGGAGACGCCAAGCAATCCAGAACGATGGTTGAACAAGGTGTCCAGTTCCTGATCGGTCTGGCGGTGATGGCGCATCAGGAAAGCTGGAAGGGTTGGATCAATATCGCCGCAACGGGTGCTCATCACCAATCCTGCCAGGGGTGACCAACCCATGGAACAATCCAGGGTCCTGCCTGCCTGAATGGCAGCCACTGATGAGCCGCCCGTGCCCAGGTGGCAGGCGATGATCTTTAACTCATTGAGATCGCGCCCCAAGTGTTCACCCGCCAGGCGTGTGACGTATTGATAGGATAGCCCGTGAAAACCATACTTGCGAAACCCGTGGTCGTGCGTCCACGATGCCGGCAAGGGATAGGTTTTTACCCACTCAGGTAGACCGACATGAAAAGCAGTGTCAAATGTGGCGTATTGTAACAATCCGGGGAGGATTTCATGACAGAGCAGAATGACGCTCATTGAGTTGGGATTATGAATGGGGGCAAGGGGCATCAGTTCACGCAGGCGCAGGAGCGCATCAGGCGTCAGCAGGGTGGTGGTCTGAAAAATATCGCCCCCATGTACAAAGCGATGTCCCACAATGTCAATATGAACATTGTGCCCGCTTAAAAATTCCAGCAGCAGGCTGGCTGCCTGACGATGATTTGCCAACGGCATGGGACGCACGACATCACTATCCTTGGTGTGATGTTCCACGTGCGCAGCCTGGTCACCCTTAACGCCAACGCGGTGGGCTTTTCCCCACCGCTCCAGGCTTAATGAATTGTATTCATCCATGGAATACAGCTTGTAGTTCAGTGATGAGCTGCCACAGTTAAAGACCAGCAGATTCATATGTTTTCGGTTCGCCGGAGCTCACCCCGGCTCTGACCTTCCCCCTGATTAAAATTGAAATGATCGAATGGCCCGGATGACGGTATCCTGATCCTCTCTGGTGAGATTGGTATAGAACGGCAGCCTGACCAGGCAGTCGGAAACGCGCTCGGTCACAGGACAATCACCCGGTTTTCCACCGAAACGCAGACCCATGTCGGACAGGTGCAGCGGTTGATAATGGAAAACGCTGATGATCCCATTGTTTTTGAGATATTGAATGAAGTTTGTGCGAACCTCCAGTGAAGGCAGGATCATATAAAACATGTGATACGCCTGCTCACAACACTCTGGCACGGTGGGAATTTGGACATCACATTCCATTGCCCAGCCGCGCAGGTTCTCTTCGTAATAATTCCAGATTTGTTTACGCTTTTCCTGGATCTCATCACTGGCTTCCAGTTGAGCGTAGAGCACGGCTGCCAGCAGATCAGACATCAAGTAACTGGAACCGACATCCACCCAGGTATATTTGTCCACCATCCCGCGGAAGAAGCGGCTGCGGTTGGTGCCTTTTTCGCGAATGATCTCGGCGCGTTCAACCAGCTCAGGATCATTCACCAGCAGGGCGCCGCCTTCGCCGCAGGAGATATTCTTGGTCTCATGAAAACTCTGGGTGGCCAGCGCGCCATATGTACCCAGAAATTTGCCATTGCGTTTGCCAAACAACCCGTGGGCGTTATCTTCCACCACCGGGATGGAATGCTCGCCGGCAATGCGCATGATCTCTTCCATCTCACAACCAACCCCGGCGTAATGCACCGGTACAATTGCACGTGTGCGGTCGGTGATTAGAGCGGGGAGGAGTTTTTCATTCATGTTGAGGGTGTCAGGATGAATATCCACGAACACAGGTTTTGCCCCACGCAGCACAAAGGCATTGACAGTGGAAACAAATGTAAATGACGGCAGGATCACCTCATCACCTGGCTGAATATCCAGCAGGATCGCTGCCATTTCGAGGGCATGGGTGCAATTGGTGGTGAGCAGGGCTTTGCGAACCCCCAATTTTTGCTCGAGGATTTCCATGCTTTTTTTGGAATATGAACCATCACCAGCGGTATGCCGAAGATCAAAAGCCCTGGAAATGTATTCCAGTTCCCGTCCCACCAGGGTTGGATTATTAAAGTCAATGCGAATTTGATTTTCCATGGGGATTCTCAAGAAGGAAGGTAAATTCCTAATCTTTCCTGATTAACAGGGTGAAATCGAACAGGTTGTAGTCGTGCAACAAGGCGACATTTTTTGTGTAGTGGGTCTTGCAGTAATCGAACAGAAAACAAGGGTCGGCATAATACAGATCGGGGCGCATGCGGTCTGGATCGGAATATTTGGTGAGGAAATTCACTGAGAAACCGCGGGTGCACAGGGCGTTCATTTCGTCCAGTGAGTGAATGACAAAATGAGTCCATTCTCCATAAGGGGTGTTCAACTTCATATTAAAAACCCCGCAAGCGGTGGCATAATCGCACACGGGTATTTCATTCAACTGCGACGTGAATGAAATCCGATTGTCTGACGAGTGCAGTTCCATTCCTTTGAGCGCCATGGCTTCCACGATGTCATAACCCACGTATTTTGAAAAGCGCAGGCATTTGGCATCCAGATAATCAGCCAGTGCACCGTAACCAGAGCCGTAATCGAGGATGGAGTAGTCAGAATTGCAGGTAATAATTTTACTGAGTTGTTCAAAGCGGGCTTCCCGAGCGCCCTCTGAATTCCAATCCACTCCGCGGGCGGTTCCCCCGTGATTTTTTAGCGTGTTTTCAAAATAGTTACGAACTTCACTCAGGCTGTCGTTTTCCATGGTGCTCCTCTGATTTAACAACCTCACAGATTTGAATGCTGGCTGGTTGGGTCATCACATATAAAAGACAGGGCTTTCGGACCAGTCATCAACAGCAGATCGAGAATGGAGACCTGCGGGTCATACGGCGGATAAAGCTGGGGATATTCCGGGTAATTATACGCCATATATTTGAGATCGATGCCGGCGGCTTCAAAGCGTTCTGTTTCGATGTAATCACGCGCGGATGGACCGGAAATGTAGGTGGTGCATCCCAAATAAGTCAATATCTGGATCAATCGTTCTGTCTTTTGTCCCGTGATCCCGGGAATATCGGATGAGCGCATGAAGCGGGTATGTTGGATGCCCAGTTTTTGCGCCGCCCAGATGGTCATGGGAATGGTGATATCGGTCAACAGGATGGGCCTGTCTTCGTAGAATTGTTTCAACTCATCGGAATAATGGTCAAAGTATGGAGCGCGGGCGTATGAAGTCGTCAGCGTATTCCAGTGGACCCGGGTCCAGTCTTTTGACCAGTCAACCGGGATTTGATTGATGGGAGTGTGGTTGGTCTCGACACCGCCGGTCAACACCGGAATGGTGAGCCAGCGGGAGCCGGACTGGGTTTTAACACGGTTGCGGTTACGCCAGCCGTTTTTGTCGTATTTGACATCATCATAAAAGACAAATACATCCGCAAGAGCGATTTGATGAAAAAAGCCGCGCCACGGGATGTAGGAAGGTTGGAGGATCACCACCTTCATGGGTTATCCACCTGATTATTCAGGCTGTGAGCGATCACATAGGTGGGGCGGTCCATCGAGCGGTCGAACATGCGCGCCAGATACTCTCCGAAGATCCCCAACGCGAACATTTGCATGCCGCTGAACAGGGCGATGATGGATGCCAGGAAAGGGAACCCGGGGATGCTGCCGAGGGCAAAATAGATATACAGGACGTAGATGAAGATGCCGATGCCGAACAGGGTGAAAACGAACCCCAGCCAGCTCGCAAACCGCAGTGGAACTGTTGAGAACCCGGTCAGGATCAGGAAAGACTGGGCGACCAGCTTGCCAAAGTTATAGTTGGATGCGCCGTGGGTGCGTGGTTCTTCATCCACCTGAACGCTGCCAAACCGGGTTGTGCCCCACGATAGCAGCACATCCACAATCACATTGGGGTGACTGTATGATTCAAAAGCAGGGCGCAGGCTGGAGCGGAAACAACGAAATGCGCTGATCTCCCGCACGGTTTTAATGCCCATGACAAATGCCAGGACGCGTTTGGTGGCCCGTGAGAACATGTTGCGCCACAAAGAATGGGGCAGTTTGCGCGGAAAGCCATAAATGACATCGAAATCAGGGGTCAGGCTGTTCAACAGCACGGGGATCTCACGAGGGGGATGCTGCAGGTCATCGTCCATGGTGATGATTACATCATGGCGGGCAGCACGGATGCCACACAGCAGGGCGTTATGTTGCCCAAAGTTGCGCATTAAATTGATACCCTTTACCCATGGATGGCTGGCACACAACATTTGGATTACTTCCCAGGTGTTATCCGGGCTGCCATCATTGACGAGGATCAATTCGTAGCTGGGCACCAAATCCTTTAACACAAGTTCGATCTGCTCAACCAGCAACGGCAGCGTTTCGTGACTGTTGTAAGCGGGGACAACAATGGACAGCGAGGTGTGGTCAACTTTCATGAGCATGCCCTAATCGATATGAGAGAAAGAGCACTCGAGTTTACGACCTGTGGTGATAATCGCACCATAGGCTGAATCGTCCATCCCGTATATCGCCGAATACTCTTCCAGCCTGGAGCAGAGATGCAATTGCAGGTGATGGGCTTGATTGTACGCCTTTTCAGTAAGTTGCATGGCGCGTTCCCAGTTGCCGGTACGGGCATAACCTTCAATCGGTACAAGCCATTCGGCAGGTTCGGCGGGTTCGTAGTTATTGGCACCGGCTTCGTCCATGTAAGCGACCAGCGCTTCCCAGTCACCCATTTGACGGGCCAGATCAGCTTTTTGATAATAATAGCACCATGTATGCGCTGGTTCTGCCCCGAAGATCTCTGCCGGAGGAGTGGCTGGCGTTTCTGGATTAGTAATGATCTGTTCAGGATGTGATATCTTCAGGATCTTTTCCACATCTTGAGGGTAAATGGAGAGACCCCGGTCGAGGGATGGGTCCATCACCCTGAGACAGCCCGGCGAGGCGTAAAAGACACCCAGCGCATCGGATGTTGAGCCTGTGAAATGCGCATTCCGGTACACCTGGGAAACTTCGAGCCCATCCTTGAGTTCAGGGATACTGGCGCCCAGGCGAACCTTGGTGTAGGCGAGAAAGTAGGGCAAATCCAGTGAATGATTGTCAGGCGCATAAATCCAGTTAAGGGGGGCGGTCAGGGAATTATCACTGTAATAGGTTAGCGGAAATTCGTGGGTAACCACCAGCGTGCCCGGCTCCAGTTGCGGGGCGCGCCAGACAAGCTGCCAGAACAGGTCCTTCTGGGTCATCCATTCGCGCCGGAAGGAATTGGCTGTGTCAAGATTGGACCCCACCGCCATTGAAACAATCAGTGCAAACAGGATGGCACGCTGGAGACGGGTGCGAATGACCAGATGGATCAGGGCGACAATAAAAATGCTGCTGCCGATCATCAATGACAGGAAGAAGCGATCCCATGGGAATTGCAATGTGATGGGCAGTTTTGCCACCCAGAAGGGTGCTCCGGCGACCAGCAACATCAACAGCCCAACGATTACACCGGTTTTCGCCCAGGCAATGCGATCTTCATGTGCCTTGCGGTGGTCCATGTGCTTCTCGGGTCGCCAGCGCCACAGGAAAACGGTTGTGAGCAGGGCAGCGGCCAGTACAATCAGCCAGTAAGCCTGTCCGGATCGTTCGGAGAAATCTTCAATTCGCGGAAAACGGAAGATATGTGCCCATGCAGACCAGGCTGAGGTAAACACATCGGTGACAACCCTTACAGCCAGATCAAACAGGGTCTTCCCGATTGAATTGGCTGCCTCACCGACCAGTTTGGGGCTGTAGGTGGGGAATTGAAAGACCAAGACACGCCAGATCAGAAACACGAACATGGCGCCCAGATAAGGCAGCCAGTGTAACAAAGTCTGGCGAAGGCGAAGTTTGCGGGCAGTCATCATTCCACCCAACACCAGCCAGATCAAAACAGGGCGGATCATATCCAGTCCGATGTAATACTCGGTGGAAAAAGTGCAAATGATGTATGAAATCACCCCGGCGATGGTCAGCAGGATGAAGTTGCGTTTACGATTGGGCGAGCGGTGTGCCAGAGCTTGAATGGCTGCGATCATCAATCCATAAGACAGAATGTAAAATGCCAGCAGGAAGAAACCATTGCTGTAAACCACGGAAATGGATTGTTGTTTGAAACCGGGGAAGATGGTGAACAGGATCGCGATCCAGGCCACCGCTTCAGGGCGATTGGGCCACAGACGGCGCAAAGTCCACCACAGGGATAATGCAGCCACCCAGCGACTGATGATGCCGAGCACCTGCCACTGCCACGGTACGGTCTTTAGCAGGGCTGTGGTAAGGATGTAGATTCCGGCAAGAAAGGGGCGGTCGCCCGAAAACACGCCAGGGAAGCCGGCTGGCCCGAGGGTGTGGGCAAACCAAACCATTGGATAGTCGTCCCAGTAAAAACCAAGTGACGGAAGCAGGACGCCATAAGAAAGAATGGCGAACATCAGAAGGATCCCAGGAATAATGCTGGCGCGAAGAAATTTGTTCAGCACGTGTAGAGCTGCTCCTCTGCCCGAGGTTTCCATGCCAGGGGGTGTTGGACCCCCATTGCCCTTTCCTGACATGCGGTGATGATTGTACCACGAACCCAACGTCAGGTTTTGAAGGCAAGTCGGGGATATGTGTGTAATGACAGGCAGGATTTTTATGTATCGGGTGGAAAACACCACCACCCCCGTTTTGCGGAGGTGGTGGGAATGAACAAGATGGTGACCGGGGTTATTCAGACTTGTTGCTGCTGCCCATCGCGCCGAGTCCAAAGAGCAGAAAAACAAAACCGGCGGCAATCAGAATGATGGGGTTGATGTATGACCATGGGAAACCGGCAATGGCAACCACTGCAGGCGCTGCTGCGGCAAAGGTTGCCATTAAGTTGGCAAGCACCAACCAGTCAAACCGGCGACGTTCGCCATACAGGAGGAAGGTGGTGATGAGGCCGCCCAGGGCAGGGAAGGCAATGGCGATTGCCCACCAGCGATCAAAGATGAAGGTGGGATTGAACACATCCAGGTTTTTGAGCAGGAAACCCGTCCCCAGATAAACAGCGCCGAGACCCAGACCAATTAGCCAGGGTTGAAACAGATGAGCCATGCGGGACGCTTTGGGGTTATCAATGGTCCCAAATGTCAGCCCATTGGAAATGGCTGAAATACCTGCCAGGATGACAAACATGGGCCACCACTGACCCCAGTCCAGTTTGAACAGGAACATGACCGCCACGATCAGCGGAAACAGCCCTCCCACCAGGGCTGCCCGGGCAGCATAGGTGAAGTGACCAGCCCTGCGGGTCATCTCCCATGCACCAGCGAAAGAGGAAAGCGCCGGGATCAGGATGAACAAAGCCCACCAATTGTCAAATGAGAAATCGCTGAAGCGCTCCAAAAGGAAAAGCAATCCAAGCACAAGCAGTACCAATCCCAACCAGATACGGTTGTCTTTGTTCGATTCAGAAGATGAATCCTTGCCCATGGTTCCTCCCATAGATGATGTGCAAATAAGCGAAGAGAAGTGATTAATTGATTATAAGGCAAGTCATTGGTTGGATTAAATAAATCACCCCGGATCTCGCGACCCAGGGTGACCATTCAACGAAATATCTTAAGGAGCAGTGGTGGGTGAGGTTTATTCATCCGCGTCCATGCTGCCGTCATCCATCCAGAGGGAGTCCCACTCAGCTTCCCAACCGGTACCGCTAATGGCAGGCAAATCTTCGAGGTTCTCGAAGCACGGACCGGCATTGAGGGTTTCCATGTCCATGTTGATTGCCACAGTGTAAGGACCCATCAAGCCCTGACCCTCAACCGCGCCGTCAGCGCCCATACGGGGTTCGGTGGTCGCCTCGCCAGCATCAGCATCGCCAGCAGCCGGATCGAGTGTGGCAACCTGGCCCGCATCAGTGCCGTCAGCGTCAGTGCCTTCGCCGTCCATGCCGATCTCGCTACCGCCGCTCATGGCCGAGGCATCAACTTCCCAGTTCAAAGCTGACCAGGGCAAGGGCATGAAGCATTCGCCCATGTCCAATGCGCCGCCGGTCGCCAGAATTACATAACGAACCTGACCGGACTGAGGATCAACAATGAAATCTTCAATATCGCCAATATCTTCACCGTCATTGGAAACAACATTGACATCCGAGACGTCGCGCAGGAGTACCAAGTTGGCCGACTGGCCTTCGGGACCATCAGCGCCAACGCCGCCCGTCACAGGTACACCAATACCGCCCCAGTAAGTGCGCAGTTCACCGTCCCAACCACTGGCGGTGGTGTCAGGATATGCGCCACCATCGAAATTCGGGGCGTCTTCAATCACCTGACGATCAACGTTCAAGGTGAAAGATTCTTCCATGTCATCAGCGGTGCTGGCCATGCTGCCATCTGTCGAAAGAGCACCAAAGGGGACCAGAATATCCTTCTCGCCGATGCCCAGAACACCACCAGCGCCAACGAGAACATACTGGATCTGCCCGGCCTGGCGATCAATCAGGAAACCTTCAACATCAGCAACGGTGTCGCCTTCGGAATCCACCACGTCATAATCATTAAGGCTGGTGAAACGATAAGGGCTGTCTTCAGCGAGGCCGTCTGATTCCATATCCTCACTGCCGTCGTCGTCACCCAGTGATGCTTCAGGGGTGCCAGTGGCGGTCATATCTTCAGTTTCAGTACCATCACCCAACCCGGCTTCGGGGGTCATGGTTACATCCATACCTTCATCCAAACCTTCGTCAATCGGGGCTCCGCCAGCATCCAACGTGGCGGTTCCCATTGTACCGTCCTCGGTAGCAGCTCCACCACAGGCCGAAAGGGCCAGTGCGAGGATTGCGACCACGGAAAATATAATCCATTTCTTGGACATTACTTACCTCCTATAAATAATCAACTAATTGAAGGGCTTTTCTCTTCTTAACGTTAATTTGCCCTTCCAGACACTACGCCAATAATAGTAGTGTTTGAGCAAAGGCGGTTCAATGGGGAGTGTTCCGCTGAACTCAGGGGGAGGTCTTTATCATCACAAGGGTATGTACCCCGTTGGTTGGTAGGGGAAACCCAAGAAAATATGTATTAGAAGTCGAAAAGGGTGTCGAGAAAGGTTTGCGCAGGTGGATCGGTGGTATAGATGCCTTTTAACCGTGCCGATAAGCGCGTGTTTCGTTGGGCAATTTTATTATTGGAAACCGCTCTGCCGATGGCTTTTTGGTTGCCGACAAGGATGACAACCTTTTTTGCGCGTGTGACGGCGGTATAAAGCAGGTTGCGCTGCAACATGCGGTAATGATGGGTGAGGAGTGGAATGATGACGATGGGATATTCAGACCCCTGGGATTTATGAATACTGATTGCGTAAGCGTGCACCAGTTCATCGAGTTGGGCATATTCGTAATTAACATCCCGACCATCAAAGACGACGGTGATGATGTGCTCTTCCAGATCAATACGGGAGATGCGTCCCTGATCACCATTAAAGACCATGCGTTCGTAATCATTATGGATTTGCATTACCCGGTCACCCTGCCTGAAAGTGCGGGAACCATGACCATATTCCGGTTTGTTGAAGGCAGGTGGGTTCAGTTTTGCCTGCAGGCCGATATTCAGTTCAGACACGCCGGCAGCGCCTCTGTACATGGGAGAAAGCACCTGCACATCCTCAGTCGGTGTGACGCCAAATTTGCGCGGAATGCGCTCGGTCACCAGATCAAAAACCCATTCAGCCGCTTTTTCCGGCTCCTCAGCAGGGAACAGGAAGAAATCTGATGAGTTGGAAGAGAAAACCGGCATTTGTCCCTGGTTGATGCGGTGGGCATTCTCAATAATGAAACTATCCTCGGCCTGGCGGAAGATGGTCTCCAGCCGGGTTACCGGGATTTGTTCACTGGCAATCAAATCTCGGAGAACATTACCCGGACCCACTGATGGTAGTTGATCCATATCGCCAACCAGCAATAGGTGGCTGCCGTCTTCGATGGCATTGAGCAGGTGGTACATCAGCAAAATGTCCACCATTGAGGTTTCATCAATGATGATCAGATCGGCATCCAAGGGATTCTCGCCATCGCGCGAGAAGGAGGATCTCCCGGATGGAGAGTATTCAAGCAGGCGATGAATGGTTTTGGCGGTAATACCTGTGGTCTCGTTCAATCGCTTGGCTGCACGGCCGGTTGGGGCAGCCAGCAGCACGCTGGCGTTGCGCGTATTCAACAAGCGGATGATACTGGCAGTAATGGTGGATTTACCCGTGCCAGGACCCCCGGTGAGTACTGATATTTTTTTTGTTAGCGACATGCGCACGGCAGCTTTTTGTTGATCGGTCAGGTGGATATCACCGGTTTGATCAAGCCAGGAGAAAGCCCAATCCCAGTTGAAGGACAAAAACGCCGCGCAACGGTCACGTGTAGAGGATTGCATCTGGCGTAATTTCCGGGCAACACCGCGTTCGGCATGCAGGAACGCCGGGAGGTAGATGGCGCCTTCTTCTGAGATTAATTCTTTCTGATCGATTAATTCATCGAGCTGCGTGTAGCATAGCGAAGCTGGGACTTCCAGCAGGCGGGACGCTTCGGTGATTAAGGGATCTGATTCTGTGAAGCAATGTCCATCATTGGTGAAGGCAGATAGCGCATGCACGATGCCGGCGCGGATGCGGGCAGGCGCATCCGGGGACATCCCAAGGTGGCGCGCAATTTTGTCAGCAGTCTTGAAGCCAATGCCGAAGATGTCTTTCGCCAGACGGAATGGGTCGGCGTGGATGATCTCGAATGCGCTCTGGCCGTATTCGCGGTAAATGCGAACCGCCATGCTGGTGGATATGTCCAGGGATTGAAGGAATACCATGATCTCTTTGATCTGTTTTTGTTGTTCCCATGCAGCAGAGATCTGATCAATACGTTTTCCACCGATGCCCGGTACTTCCTTTAATCGCTCGGGTTCATTCTCAATAATATTCAGGGTCTCAATGCCAAATGTGTCCACGATGCGGGTGGCTGTAACCGGTCCAACGCCGGGGATGAGACCTGAAGCCAGATATTTGCGAATGCCGTCCACGGTGGATGGATACTGGACGGTGAAGGACTGGATCTCGAATTGACGGCCGTATTGTGGATGGGTGGTCCACTGGCCGATCATGCGCAGAGTTTCACCGACATTGATACCGGTCATCTTGCCCACCACGGTTACCTCAGCCGAACGGCCGCGGGGGATAACCCGGGCAACTGTGTAGCCATTTTCTTCATTATGATAGGTGATGCGTTCGAGCACGCCTTCCAGAGTCTGGCCTGGCAGAGGTTGCTGGTTGGTTGAGTTGGAACCAGTGGAATTGGAACCCGATGATGTGGATTTCATGAACAACTAAATCTTTCTTAATATCTTAAGTTTAAACCATGATTTGATGAACCGCCACGGTGGCACCGAGAGTAGAACTCCAAGCAATTGAGCCGGGGTGGTTGTTTCATCCAGAAAACGAAACACGCGCTGGATGGGGTTGTTCTTAAACATGGCAGTAAAGATGTTGATCATATCATTGCCGTGCCGGAACATCACCTGCAACATGATTGAGTCCAGATAGTGAAAGATGGGGGAATCGGGTGCGGGATGGAAAGGATGCCCATGAGTCAGCAGGGATTGTACGATGGCGGCCGAGTCGCGTTGAATGCGCAGGAAGGCGTACCCGCTGGAGGGTTTGACCCTGCCGCCGGATGTGCCGATTTGCAGGACGCGATTACCCGAACGGCGTTGGAATGGATAATCGGTCATGGGGATGACCCCATTCTCCACAAACTCAACTGTATAAGCCGGTATCTTTAAGATATTCCGAATGTAATCATCCAGTGCCTGATCATATTCACCGTCACTTAAAACCGCAGGTGAGAAGAGTGTATATTCCACCATGGCGTGGGTGGGGTCATAGGGAAGAATGTACATGAAAGTCAGCGCATCCTTCTGCGGTGTGCGGAAATCAAACAGGGTGGGAAGGCTGGGATCAAATGCCGGTGAAGTTGTTGATATCTCCCATCCTCTGAAATGTTGCAGCAGACTGTGATACCGCTGCGGGTCAGGTTTGAAGCCGCGCCTGACAATGCTGTTGAAAACGTATCCGGCAGAAAATGACCTGCCTCCCGCGGTCACCCGGGCAGGTAAGCCGCTGTTGTCACCATCCTCCACCTGCTCCACGCTGGCCTGCAGGAAGTGGATGTTGTCACAGGCAGAGAGCAGGCGGCGGGTGTGCTGATAAAAATCAATACCGCGGATCATCTGATAGCGATAAGGTGCAAGAGTATAGATATGTTTGAACCCGCCCGCGCCGGCAAAGAATAGACGTTCCCAGGTGCGGTGAACAATGGGTTCAAACAGGGTGGGCCTGGTGGTCCAAAAACACCAGGTGCGGTCGTTTTTTTGTTTGGAGTCCATGTCAATGATCAGCATGGTGCGCTCCCGAAGGGACGTGTTGAGCATGTGACATGCCAGGCTGAGCGCGGCTGCGCCGCCGCCGGTGAAGATGAAGTCGTAATGATCCAGATAGTCGGGTGAAGGGGAAGTGTTCATCTTTTTTGCTCCAGTGCCCAAACCTGTTCAACACGCATGATGGGGTCTGGACGGTTTTCTTCCTGTTCAATGACGCCTTCGAGTATCAGATGGATGGATTCAGATAATTCTCGCCGGAATCGGCGGTAGACAGCCGGAAATACCACACAGTCGATCATCCCATCCAGATCCTCCACGGTGATGAATGCCATCATCTCACCGGTGGCAGTCATGCTTCGCCTCCATGTTTGCCTCATTCCGGCAATCCGCAACTTTCTGCCAACCTGCTGCGTGGCAGCCAGGGTGCTTGTTGCATTTGCAGCACGAACTTGATCGGCAAACAGGTCCAGCGGATGGTAATCAACTGATATGCCCAGAATTTCCTGCTGACCGGTCACTTTTTGTTCTGGTGTCCAGCTCTGACGCGCTTCCACCAACAGGTCGTCAAACAGGGAGGGCTGACCGGAACGCCAGCGGCGATGTTGAATATGGTCGAGCAGATCAGGCTCACTGCCAAAATCAACCAGAGCATTGCAACGAATCAGATTCTCCACTTCAACCGGCCGGGGGTCAACCCTGGCAAGGAAGTCGCTGAGCGTTTTAAATGGGCGTTTCTGAATGATGCGGCTCTGGGTGCGATGGGTTAAAGCCCGTACTTGATCAAGCCCCATGTACAGCACCGGGTCGCCATCCGGGTAGGCGACGCGGAACTCGGACAGGGAGTGATTGATATTCGGAGGGCGAACGGGAATGCCCAGACGGCGGGCTTCTGCAATGTAAACCCGCTGGCTGTAGTACCCACCCCAATTTGCCAGCACTGCCGCCAGAAATTCAGCCGGAAAATGGGTCTTGCACCAGGCTGAACGCCATGCAATCAATGCATAAGAGGCTGCATGGGCTTTTGGAAACCCGTATCCTGCAAATGAAGCCATTAACTCCCAGATGCGCTCGGCAGCTTCAGCCGGAACCGATCTGCGTTCGGCTGCGCCACGGATGAATTTCTCTTTAAGCGCCTGCATTTGCCTGCCAGGATCAAAATGGCTCATGGCGCGCCTGAGTAAATCAGACTCAGCCATGCTAAAACCGGCGATTTCATGCGCGATGCGCAGTACCTGCTCCTGGTACAAAATCACACCGTGACTTTCACGCAGGAGTTCGATCAATGAGGGATGCAGATACTCATCATTTTCGGTTTGATGATGCCGCCGGACAAAAGCATCCCTCAATCCGCCTTTTAACGGTCCGGGGCGGAACAGGGCAAGCGCTGCAATGATGTCGGATATGGATTTTGCGCCAATATCCCTCAGCGTGGCGCGCATACCGGGGCTTTCTATCTGGAAACATCCGATGGTGCGTCCGGCAGCCACAGTTTCCGACGTGGGTTGATCCTCCAGGGGGATCTCATCCAGCACATCGAGCGCGGTGGGGTATCTTTTGCCGTGCCATGTGCGGATTGCCGTGGCGACATCGCCGAGAACGGTCAATCCCCGCACTCCCAGCAGGTCGATTTTGATCAAGCCCATGTGCTCGATGGAATCGAGATCGAGCTGGGTGATGATTTGCCCTTCCTTGCCGGAGAGCGTAACCGGAACCCGCTCTGTCATCAATCCCGGCGTGACCACCAGTCCGCCGGGGTGCATGGAGAGATGCCGGGGGAGATCGAGCAGTTGGATTGCCTGGGTGAAGACGCGCGTCAGGCGGCCATCCGGGTCTTTGCCGGAGAGTTCAGCCAGCCGCGCGGCGAGATCCTGCTTCTCCTGTCCAGAGCCGCCGAATGGGAAATAGCGGTGCGGCAGCCCGCGTGTGATCTGATTGACCTCGGTCGGTGAAAAACCGTGCGCTTTGGCGACATCCCCGACGGCTGAACGCGGGCGAAAGCGGTTGATGGTGCATACCATCGCCACGCGGTCGGCTCCGTATTTATCAAACAAATGATTGATAATTTCGTCCCTCCGCCGTGAACAGATGTCGGTATCAATGTCCGGAGGGGTGGCGCGGGAGGGGTTCAGGAATCGTTCAAAATACAGGTTTAAGTCCAGCGGATCAGGCGTGGTGATGGACAGGCAATGTGCCACCAATGAGGAGGCGGCTGACCCACGGGATGAGGTGGGTATGCTAGCCTGACGGGCAAAGGCGATCACTTCTTCAACAATCAGGAAGACAGCTTCGTAGCCCAGCGAAGAGATGGTGTCCAGTTCATGATCCAGCCGGGCGGTCAGCGCAGGGGTGAGATTGCCGTACAACCGGGCGGCGCCTGCATACGCTTTTTCGCGCAGGTAACTGGTGGGAGTGTGTTCCGGTGGGATGGGTACAGCCGGAAAGTAGGGTGTGCCCAAAGGCAAATCGAGGCTGCAGCGATCAACAACCTCCTGGATGGAGTGCAGGGCATCGGGAAACTCGGCAAAAAGAGGGTTGAGGGATG
>DAOUGC010000210.1:0-3310 GCA_034429695.1 Levilinea sp. | reverse complement strand
TCCATGACAATGTCAATCGCGCATTTTAAATACGGTGAGGAGAAGTCATGGCTGTAGTTGGATGAGGACGACCAGGCGTCGCCTTGCGAGATCATGTACCTTCCCGCAGGCAGCGGAAGCCTCCAACCGGGAAAATCCCACTGCTGGGGAGAGCCAGCCCTTTCGGCCTGTACGATATTGTGTGGCGTCAGCAGCAAGCCTGAGATCAGGGTGATCAACAGGCAGGCGCGCACCACCCCGAATGGAAATCCGGGCGAGCGATTCGTGCACGTTTTCATGTTTACCTCACGGCTTGAAACGTATGGAACCAACCAGTATTTTGATTTGTTCTTCTTCCAGGGACAAATTCATGTTATCAGGTTCCGAGTAATACGAGGCTATGATTATCTGATCCTTTTGCTGGATGCGCACACTCAGCCCTTCCAACCCGCCCTTCGCTGCGGATATCTCCATCAGGGTTGCCTGCCCCGCGGGGTGTTGCATGGCAACGGGGGCGCCGCTTTCTTCCGTGGAATCGGCCAGGGCAGCCTCAGCATGCTGGATGACCTCAAACTTGGACAGCCCCGATGGCGGGTACAGCACCGCATAACTGCCGTTTTCCTCGCCCGTCCAATCAGGGGGATAACTGAATGAATAACCGGCGACCAGGTTGGTGTAGGTCAACCAGCCATCGGGCACATTCGCCTGCACGGGCGGCAGCGCTGTGGGGGTTGTTGCAACGGCCGTTTCCCCAGCCGCCGGCGTTTCCCCAGCCGCCGGCGTCTCCCCGGCTGCCGCCTGCGCCGCAACCGGCGTCACCACCGCGGGTGAAGGTGGCCGGGTCAGGCTGTACACCCCCCAGCCGATCAACCCCAACAGCGCCGCAATGATGAAAAAGCCGCCGTAGTCGCACAGGAAGCATTGAGTCTCAAAACCGATATCCCGTTTTTTATTCACACCAGCGCTCCTGAACAGATAAAACAGTAAACGCGTTTACCCCTTTGGATCCGTCACCCATTGGCCATCCAAACCATTAACGCAGATGCGGATTGGTGGTTTTTCCGCTTTTTCGTACAACTCTGCCAGCCCTTTGAATAGGCCGGTTATTGTGCCCAACTCTGGCGGGTCGTTTATTCCCCAGCAACGCAAACGCTCCGGCGCCAAGCCCCACTGCGCCCACGCCGCCCAGCACGGCGAAGATCCATGCGCTGCTGCCCACGCCCACCGGTGTAAAGGTGACATCCACCTGCTGTGGGTTGCGCCATGTGGCGGTGCCGCCAATGGTCTGATTGGCATTGGATGAGATGATCCTGCCGGCATGCAGGCAAATGGTGTGGCGCGTCAGGCCAAAGGTGGGCGGCAGGGTCATTTGAATGCGATACTGATCTCCACCCAGCGCCACAATGGAGGCTGACACGATGTCTTCCATGCCGGTCAGCCCCATTTGCTGACCCAGCATTTCCAGGGCGTCCCCTCCCAGGGCGGTTGCCCGTAACGTATCCAACCCATCACCCCGCATCTCCAGGGTGTATTTCACATCACCCCCCAGCTCCTCCTGACTTTTGTAGGTGGCGTCCACCCCTGTGGATGTCAGGTAGTTGCAGGCCTGTTCCATCATCATGCCGTAAGCTGTATCGGTCAGTCCACCCAGGGGGATGTCGATCTCAATTCCTTCATATCCAAACCCGATGGATGGCAGCATGTCGGGGTCGTATTTAAATACATTCTTCACCCGCCAGGTCTGATCTTTATACAGCCACAAATCCGCGCGGCTCTCACAGGCAGACACCAGCCACGCGCCCAGCACCGTCACAATCAGCAACCAGATCCTTCCAGTTCGCTTCATGGCGCCCCCCTCCCATCACTCAATGATTGTAGATCTGCCCACCCAGTACGCCCAGGAACAGGGCCGCCAGCACCTCACAAACACCCAGCAGGACATTCAACCCCAGCGTGGCGGTGGTGCCATTCACACCCAGTTCGCCGCCGGCAACCACGACGATCAGGAACAACACCAGGAACACCACCCATGCCAGTGCGCTGGTTGTCAGACCGCCAGCCGCCCCTGCCTTTGAGAGACGCGGTTTGATCAGGTTCAACGGGCCGCCAAAGCGCTCGCGGAAGGACTTGGTGACCAGGTAACCGCACAATATATAGATGCCGATCTTGACCAGATACAGAACCAGCAGCCACTGCCAGCCCAGATCCACCAGCACAGTGGTCAGGTTTAACCCGAAGATGAACACTGCCCCCACGATGGCAGCCCACAGGTCGCTCAACTGGATCGACATGTTCCTGCCGCGGTTGGCTGCCACGGTTCTGGTGTTTCTGGTTGTTCTCGCTGTTTTCACTTTTCTCGCTTGCATCTCAGGCTCCTTTTATGCGGCGTTGCGCCGTTCAAGAAACTCAATATAGTCTGGCGGTAGATTGGTCCACGCCATGGGCGCTTCCCGTACCTGCTCGATCAATGTACTTGGATAACGCTTGCGAAACAGATCGCGCACCACGGCGTCCACCGCATATTTCAACCGGTGGAAAACCAGGCTGTGATCGTGGTCATCCAGTACAGCAAAAGCCGTGCGCGGGTCGCCATCCCTGGGCTGCCCCAGCCCGCCCGGGTTGATCACGGCTGCCTCATGCTCAACCAGTAAATAGCGCACCCCGTATTCCACATACACCGGCTGAATGGCGTCCCCATCCACCCAGTACAGGGTGGGGTAATGCGAATGTCCAAAGATGTACGCCCGGTGGGCTGCCCCGGGCAGGTGTTGTTCCAGTTGCGGAAGCACATCCTCGCGCACGCGGTATTCATGCCCGGCCGGTTTGATATAGCGGCTGAGTGCGTTGTCGTAGGTGTGCCGGATCAGGCAATCAACCTCCCCCACCCGGCAGACCACGCCGCTGCTGCGCTCGGGCAGGGTTCCCTCCTGCGTGAACCATTCACACAGCTCCTCATTTTTTTTCAGTTCATCGCCGTTGAGATTTTGTGCAATCACCGATTCCCTGCGCGCAGTTTCGGGTGAAAGCAATCCCAACCAGATGGCGTCGTTGTTGCCGATCACCCATTGCGAGCCGGGCAGCGCCATCATCTCCCGGAACAGCGTCAGGGTCTCAACCGGCCGCGGCCCGTAGCCGATCACATCACCGGCGCACCACCAGGCGGTCACACCCAGCATCTCACCGGTGGATTTAACCACCTTGAGCGCCTCAAAATTGGAATGAATGTCCGAGATCAGGCCGATTTTCATGGCTAAAAGATCCCCAAAAATTTCCTGCGTCTTCCCGGTGGATACTGACAAACCTGGCGATAGAACTCAACAGTTTCATCCCC
>DAOUGC010000209.1:0-14171 GCA_034429695.1 Levilinea sp. | reverse complement strand
ATCGAAAAATCCTCCTAAAAGTGATTTTTCGTAACCATCGACCCTCAGGCCTATCAAAAAACCGTAGCCCCAGGGACTACGGTTCTCGTTAGTAGCGGGGAGTGGATTCGAACCACTGACCTCCGGGTTATGAGCCCGACGAGCTACCTCTGCTCTACCCCGCATCGTTAAGCCTGAACATTCTAATACAAACCGGCCCGCCCGTCAAGCAGTGAATTGACCAATTTGATGAGCATCCTTTAATCTTTTTCCCTCGCGCTGGTAAAATCATTTTGACGTGCATGAGGGGAACTTTTAAACATGTGCAACGTCTGGTAAACACAAATGTCAACCTGTTTATTCGTATGGGAGGTATGAACGATGAAGAGAAACCACATATGGATCAGCATCTTATCCATGTTTGCACTGGCCGCATTGATCAGCGCCTGCCAGCCGGCTGCACCAATTGAGCCAAGCGAGCCCGCTGAACCGACACCGGCAGAAGAACAGCCCACCGCCTCACCCCAAGCCCCCACCGATGGCGACGGGAATGGCGGCGAAGGCAACCAGAACCCGGTGGTGCAATCTGCCCTGGATTACCTGACGCAGAACGGCATTACCGGTGAGATCGAAACCCTGGCGGTGGAAGCCACCGAATGGTCTGACTCCTGCCTGGGCATTGGCTACCCCGATGCCATGTGCGCGCAGGTGATCACCCCCGGTTTCCGCATGGAATTTTCCAGTGAGGGGGAAACCTTCACGCTGCACACCAATGAAGACGGCTCGCAGATCGCAGTTGGCGCTCCACCACAGAAACCGATTGGTGAGCCATTGCTCACCTGGCAGCGCACGGGCGGCATTGCCGGCGTTTGCCAGACACTGACCATTTATTCCTTCGGTTTTGCCTACGCTGGCGATTGCAAGACGGGTGAGAGTGAAGCTCCCTTCCGTCTGCTGCTCAGCCAGATGGAACCGCTGGCGAGCTGGCGCGATCAATACTCGCAATATCGCCACGAAGCCGCCGACCCCGCCACTGCTGATGGGTTTGCCTACGAGCTGCAGTTCAATGGAACGGGCAGTCAAATGCCCGGCGATCAGGAAAAAAATGAGATGCTTGATTTCGCCTCAAGCCTGTACGACAACCGCCCGCTGGAATAAGTTAAACCTTTAAGAGGGCCAACATCCATACCGCCGATCTGAATCGGCGGTATTTGTTTAAGTTACCCCAAATATCACCAAACAATTTGACTTTTCACCCCGTTCGTTTTACGATCTTTTCAAGCACTGCTCTTGAAATTCTGAAAATACAAGGTCAGGAGGTACTTCCCCCATGTCGCCATCTTCCTCGTTTTATCTGGGCCGACTGTACGATCCCGCCAAAAAGACAGCCCTGTCCGATAACTTCACTTATTCCCCCGACAACCTTACCACGCATGCATTTGTCACCGGCATGACCGGCTCCGGCAAGACCGGTCTGTGCGTTGGGTTGCTGGAAGAAGCCGCCCTGGCGGGCATCCCTGCCATCATCATTGACCCCAAGGGCGACCTGACCAACCTGGCTTTGCACTTCCCCGAACTTGCCCCCGCCGATTTTGAGCCGTGGATGGACCCCGAGGTGGCAAAACGCAGCAGCAAGACCGTTCAACAAATGGCTGCCGAGACCGCCGAGAAATGGAAGAACGGGCTGGCGTCTTCTGGCCTGGGCCGTGACCAGTTGCTGGCATTGCAGAACTCGGTTGACTTCTGTGTCTACACCCCCGGTTCGTCCGCCGGTGTGTCGGTGAATATCCTCTCATCGTTTGCCGCCCCCACCGCCGCGTGGGAGGAAAACCGCGAGGTATTGCGTGAGACCATTTCCAGCTCGGTGACTGCGCTGCTGGGGTTGGTCGGCATTAATGATATTGATCCCCTGCGCTCGCGTGAGCACATCCTGTTGTCCAATCTGGTCGAGACCGCCTGGAGTCAGGGCAAATCACTGGAGCTTACCGATTTAATCCTGCAGGTACAAAATCCACCGTTCGAACGCCTGGGCGCCTTCCCGCTGGAAAACTTCTTCCCCGAGAAGGACCGTTTTGAGCTGGCAATGCTGCTTAACAACTTCCTGGCGTCGCCATCCTTTCAGACATGGGTGGAAGGGGAGAATCTGAACATTGAAGCCATGCTGTACACCCCTGAGGGCAAACCACGTCACAGCATCTTCTACCTGTCGCATCTCTCTGACGGAGAGAAGATGTTCTTTGTGACCCTGCTGCTCTCAGCCGTGGACACCTGGATGCGCACCCAGAGCGGAACGTCAGCGCTGCGCGCGCTGGTCTATTTTGATGAGATCTACGGTTACCTGCCGCCCGTGGAAAGGCCCCCATCTCACGGCGTACTGCTGCGCATGCTCAAACAGGCGCGCGCCTTCGGTGTGGGAATGTTGCTTGCCACCCAGAACCCGGTGGATGTGGATTACAAGGCGCTTTCCAATATGGGCACATGGATGATCGGACGTTTGCAGACCGAGCGCGACGTCAACCGCCTGCTGGATGGACTGCAAGCCACCGGTGCAAATCTTGACCGCGACGAGTACGGCCGCCTGATCGCCGGGTTGGACAAGCGCGTCTTCCTGCTGCATTCCATTCACAGCGGGCAAAAGTTGTTCACCACGCGCTGGTGTCTCAACTACCTGGCCGGGCCGCTCACCCGCACGCAGATCCCGGCGGTCAACCGCCTGCTGGACAAATCCACGCCAGCGGCAGCCCAACCCCGGTCGGCAAGCCCGGCAGCCGGGCAGGTGGCGGCTCAATCCGTTGCTGCCTCCGCCAGCGCCCCCACACCCACGCGACCCCGCGCGTCAATTTCCGCATCAGGCACCAAACCCGCCGGAGCGGGTGGTTATTCTGCCACGCGGCAGAGTCCGCCCATGGAAATACAGGAGTACTTCCTGCCAGTGCGGTTGGGCACTTCAGAAGCCGCCGCAGCACTCAATCTGCCGCCCAGCGTGAACATCCAGCCGGAAGGCATTGTCTATCATCCCGTTCTGCTGGCTCAGGCACAGGTGAGCATTTACAACGCCAGGTACAACCTGCAGCACACCCGTCCGCTGGCGGCACTGGTCCCTGAACTGTCCGCGGCGCGCGTTGCGTGGGACAGCCAGGCAGCCACGCCGGTTGAAGCCGCCGGTCTGCACGCCCAGCCCATGCCCAACACCACCTTTGCCCCCCTGCCCGGTTGGTTGTCAGACCCAAAACGGATCAAGAGCCTGCAGACTGATTTTGTCGAATGGGCTTACCGTAATGGCGGTATTCGTTTGCGTGCCAATGAAGCATTAAAGGTCTACGCCGGACCCGAAGTGACCACAGCCGATTTCCGCGAGCAGTGCAGCCAGGCTGCCCGCGCCGGTCTGGAAGCCGAATTGGCGAAAATCGAAACGGCTTATGAACGCAAGGTCAGCGCACTGGAGGCGAAGGTATCCAAGCAGAAATTGGAAGTGGAGGAACAACAGGACGAGCTTGAGGGCCGCCGCCTGGAGGAACTGGGAACCCACGGGGAGCTGCTGCTCTCGATGTTCAACAAACGCAAACGCAGCCTGTCCTCCTCCCTGTCCAAACGCCGCCAGACAGCGCAGGCAAAGGCTGACCTGGAACAGGAACGCAAGGATCTGGAAGCCATTGAAAAACAACTTGCCGCGCTGGAGGCTGAATATCAGGCAGCCGTCAAACAGGCACAGGAACGCTGGGGCGGGCTGGTCAATAACGTCACCGAAATTCCGGTGCAGCCGCTCAAGAAGGACATCTTTGTGGAGTTCTTCGGGGTCGCCTGGGCGCCGTATTATCTGGTGATGGTGGACGGACAACCGCGCGAAACGCCAGCATACTAAGCCCGTCAGAAAGCCGGAAATTTCATACTAAAATGCCATGGGCATCAGAAACCCACGCCGGTAATAACAGCGTGGGTTTTATGCTCCGTGCTGGTTCATGATTATCAATCCAAATCTGGCATCCCTGATGCAGGAATTGTCGGGGTTAATGGATGAAAGTGATCTGATCGAGATCAAGAACGTAATGGCGGACAATCAAAATCGCATCAAACGATTTACAAACCAGTGAAAAATACTGCCCGGAATATAAAACAGGACCTCGTCGGTCCTGTGGTTTTTTTACAATTCCTGCCGGCCTGCCAGCGCCCTGAGCAGCGTGTTTTGATCAGCGTACTCAAGGTCGCCCCCCACAGGCAGCCCACGCGCCAGGCGCGTCAGCCGGGCGCCGAACGGTATAAGTTGCTGGCGCAGGTAAAGCGCGGTGGCGTCACCCTCCATGCTGGGGTTGGTGGCAAGGATCACCTCACGCACATTGCCGCTGCGTACACGCTCGATCAACGGTTTGATTTTTAAGTCCTCCGGTCCCACACCTTCAATGGGTGAGAGCACACCGTGCAGTACGTGGTAACGCCCGTGAAAGCCGCCGGTCTGTTCCAGCGCGATCACGTCCAGCGGGTCTTCCACCACGCAGATCTCGGTCTCCTCACGGCGCGGGTCGGCGCAAATATCGCACAGGGCATTGCCCGCCAGGGTGATGTGAAAACAATTGGTGCAGAAACCCGTCGATGACTTTAGCGCCAGCAGCGCATCGGCAAGCTGACGCGAGGTCTGCTCGGATTCGCGCAGCAAAAAGAACGCCAGACGCGACGCTGTTTTTGGACCAACGCCGGGCAGACGTTCGAATGCCGTGATTAAATTCAGCACGGGTTCTGGCAGGGCAGGCATGGGCTTCCTTTAGAAACCAAAACCGCCCAGGCCACCAGCGATGGGGCCCATGCGTTCAGACTGCAACTCGCGGGATTTCTCCAGCGCCATGTTGACCGCGCTGACCACCAGATCCTGCAGCATTTCAGCGTCGGCATCCTTGAGCAGCTCGGGGTCAATCACCACCTCGCGGCATACCTGCGCACCGGTCATGGTCACTTTAATCGCGCCGCCGCCGGCTGTCACAGTGACTGTTTCCTCAGCCAGTTGCGCCTGTACGGCTTCCATCTGCTCCTGCATGGCGCGCAACTGATTCATCATGCCGCCGCCTCCGGCGCGCATGGGTTGTTGTCGGTTGAAACCTTTTGCCATTTGCATCACTCCTTTAATCGTTCAGTCGCCTGATTTTACCCGTTCGCTCCCCACGGTGCAATGCGGGAAGGAAGATGATTTAATCCTTGTGTACAATCGTGCCGCCCAGATTGAGAGCCGTACCCACCATGCCGTCGCCTTCCACATCCAGGTCATCCGGCAGACCGCCGGATTTGCCGGTCATGACGATGCAGGTGACCCGCACCGGAGTGTGCAGCACGCTTTCGATCACCTCGCCCACCAGTTCCAGATTTTCCGGGGCGCTCATCTTATCTTTTAACACGTCACCCTGGAAACCCAGGATCAACACACCGTCCTTGACGGTCACCAGCTTGCATGAGTTAAGCAATGCCTCCACCGGCTTGCTGCGTTCCTTCACCAATTGCTTGATGCGTTTCCAGCTCTTGGAGATGTCCTCGAGTGAAGCCACGCCGGATTGCGAAGCGGCGGGTTGCGAAGTGCCCTGGGTTTGGGCTGTCGCTTCCTGCCGGGGGGCAGCTTGAGCGGGCGGCTGGTTTGCCTGACGGGTTTGTGTCGCCGATGTATTTACCGGCGGTGTACTCACCGTCGATTGCCGTGCGGGCGGTTCCTGTTGCGGTTGGGGTTGCGTCGCAGCCTGCTGCCGTGGGGGAGCTTCACGGCGCGGCTGGACAGCAGGACGTTCCACACTGGCTGCCGGCGCGCCTTCCACTGCCTCGCTGACTGCCAGTTCCAGCAGCAGTGATGGCTGCCATGATTGGCGCACCTCTGTGGCAGCGGTGTTGAACAGGCGCACACTGTGCAACAACCAGGCGGTGTCCATTCCATGAGCGTGGCGCTCCATGCGCTCGCGCTGCTCATCGGTGGCATCCACCTGATCCAGGCTGCCCATCTGCACCATCATTACGCTGCGCAGGTAATCCACCACCTGGCGCGCAAACTGGCGTGGGTCTGCACCGCCGTTCAACGCGCGGTGGATGGTGGCAAAACCCGCGGCTGCATCCTGGGCAATCACGGCATCCACCAGTTCAAGCACCAGGGTGTCCACCGCCGTGCCCAACACCTCCTGGGCAGCCTGCAGCGTAATGCGGCCGCCGGTGGTGGAGAGCTGATCAAGCAGGGAAATGGCATCCCGCATGGCGCCGGTGGAGTGGCGCGCGATCAATGCCAGCGCCTGGGGATCCACTTCCAGCTTTTCCTGCGTGCACAAATGGCTGAGATGTTCAATAATGCGCTCCATGGGAATGCGCCTGAACTCATGCCGCTGGCAACGCGAAAGCACCGTGGCAGGGATCTTGTGCACTTCGGTGGTTGCCAGGATGAAAATGGCATGCGCCGGGGGCTCTTCCAGTGTTTTTAATAGCGCATTGAAAGCAGCCGTGGAGAGCATGTGCACTTCATCAATAATATAGACCTTGTATTTACCCTGTGAAGGCGAGAAATTTATCTTATCGCGCAGCTCACGCACATCATCAACACTGGTGTTTGAGGCTGCATCAATCTCGATCAGATCCAGAAAACGGTTCTCGTTGACCGCAACGCAATGATCGCAACGGTCACACGGCCGGTTGGCAGGGTCTTCCGCCAGACAGTTGACTGCCTTGGCAAGCAGACGCGCGGTGCTGGTTTTGCCCGTGCCGCGTGGTCCGGCAAACAGGTAGGCATGCCCAAACCGCTGGTTGCGGATGGCGTTCTGCAACGTGGTGACGATATGCTCCTGACTGACCACCTCTTCCCACAGATGTGGCCGCCATTTTCGATAAAATGCTTCAGACATGGTCACACTCCCATCCGGCGCCTTTCAGGGAGGAAGAAAAAGCGCAAACCTTTGATTTACGGAATTTCATATGTGGAACGCAAGTTGCCCTGCGGATCAAGCAGCTTCACCGTTTCGCCTGACTGCCATATGGCGCTGTCCAGTCCCCAGAACAGCTCAATCACCGTATCTGAGCCGGAGCGGGTGGAGAGTTCTATGGCGCCAGTGATAAAGTTGACATTGGGAAAAGTATAGCCATTGCCGTCCTCATCCACCACGCGCCAGCCGTACAGCATCAAGTCACCCTGACCCTGGCGCACAAACCGCACCGTCTCGTTTTTCAGGTCGCCAGCGCCAAATACAGTTTCAATGGTGATCAGGCTTTCATTCAAGGGTGGGAGGGTGGCATCCGGCAGGATCGCCACCTGGGTGGGCGCTGCCTGCCCAACAATCTCAGGCGGGCGCGCCTGGCGCACCGCTTCCCAGATCAAAATCACGCCGAGGGTGGTGGCGGCTGAAACAAAGATGTTGAGGATGATGTAGGGCAGCAAGGCTTTGTTAAAGGATTTCATCGCTTGAATCATAGCACAAATTGATGTAAAAATGGTCACAAGCGAAAAGTTTAAGAATTAAGGAGCCTTGCTTGCCTTATTTAATTGATGGTCATAACCTGATCCCCAAAACCGGCCTGCGGCTGGACAATCCTGACGATGAACAGGCATTAATCGCCCGGCTGCAGGTGTTCTGCCGGGTAAACCGCAAGGCAGTGGAGGTCTACTTTGATCAGGCTCCGGCAGGCAGAGCCGGGATAACCCGTTATGGCCAGGTGACGGCGCACTTCATTCACATCAGCAAAACCGCCGACGACGCAATCATCTCCCGCCTGCACAAGCTGAAGGGAGCTGCCGCCAACTATATAGTGGTTACATCAGACCGGAAAATTCAAGGAGAGGCCCGCGCCTGCCGCGCGACGGTGGTGGATTCGGATGAGTTTGCCCGCCAGATCCGCGCTGCGCTTGATTCGCCGCTTTCCCGCTCAGAACCACCAGCCCCGGGTGAGGATGAAATCGACTACTGGCTGCGCCAGTTTGGCGAGAACCCGGACCGGCCCAAACGATAAATGAAGTACGCCGACTGGTCTTCTTAGATTAGCAACAGCAAACCCAGACCAATCAATACTGCGCTGCCCATCACTACGACCAAAACAGTAATTATATTTTTTGATCGACCGGGGAAACGTCGTTGGAGTAAATGTACGATATGCATTCCATGGCTCCTTTCCTGGTGAGTTATCAATAAAACCCTGTTCAGTCACAGGTTATTGACAATTATTATTGTAACAAATTGGGTCAAAATGTGAAATATTCTTAGAAAATTTTAATACAATTTGGGTAAAAGTAGTGTATATTTTGTGCAAGACACGGATTTACTGGTAGTTTGGCAGTGTCTTCCACCGTACGTTTCCAACAGCGCGTCCCCCCTGCTGTTGGAACCCGCAAGGGCAGTATGGTGGGTATTCCCTCCCTGAAGATTGCCTGGCATGTCCCCCCCATGCCAGGCAATCGTTTTTTTTGTGGCATTCCAGCGGATGGTTTGCTATCATTGGCACATGAATCAAGCTGACGACACTGCCGCACCCGCAACTTCCGGCTCGCTCTGGAAGCACCCCGATTTTCTCAAGTTGTGGTTTGGTCAGACAGTTTCTGATATCGGATCTCACATCAGCCGTGACGGGCTGCCATTGCTGGCCGTCCTGACACTTGGGGCATCCTCCACGCAGATGGGTGTGATTTCTGCGCTTGGATCGCTGCCGGTGCTGATCATGAGCCTGCCTGCCGGGGTGTGGGTGGATCGACTGCGCCGCCGCCCGTTGCTGATCGCTGCCGATCTTGCACGCGCCTTACTACTGCTCACCATTCCACTGGCAGGCTTCGCCGGTATGCTGAGAATCGAACATCTATACGCAGTCGTCCTCCTGGTCGGCGCGCTGACTGTCATGTTTAATATCGCCTATGTCGCTCACCTGCCCACTTTGATCCCCCGGCGGCAACTCATGGAAGGCAACAGCAAACTGGCTTTCACCAACTCCCTTTCCGAGATCCTCGGATCTGGTCTGGCAGGTGTGCTGGTACAAATATTCACAGCCCCCATCGCCATCCTGATCGATTCAGCCTCGTTTGTGATCAGCGCGTTTGCTCTTGGCTCACTCCGCAAGCCCGAACCACCCCCGGCATCCGGTGATGAACGTCAGGCGGCCGTCACAGAGATCGGAGAAGGTATTCGAGCGGTGATCCGCCACCCGTTATTGTTCAGCCTGGCGTCCGCTGAGGGGGTGCTCAGCCTGTTTGGAAATTTGATCGGACCGCTGTATGCGTTGTACGCCATTCGTGAACTGGGGCTTAACCCGGCAGCGCTCGGTCTGACCATCGCCACAGGCGGGGTGGGCAGTGTGCTTGGCTCGCTGTTTGCCGGCCCGGCGGTGCGCCGTTTTGGACTGGGACGCACCATGGTCGGCTCCATCTGGCTGGGAGCATTCTTCACTCTATTAATCCCCCTGGCGCGCGGCGGGGCGCTGACCGCCATGCTGATCCTGCTGGTGGCGCAGTTGTTTGGTGACTGCCTGCGCACCATTTACTTTATTAATTCAGTCAGTCTGCGCCAGTCGGTGACCCCTGATCACTTACTGGGGCGCGTGAATGCCAGCATCGAACTACTGGTGGAGGGCATTGGGCCGCTTTCGGCGCTGGCAGGTGGGCTGCTCGGCGATTTGATCGGCTTGCGCACCACACTGGCCATTGCCGCAGCGGGCGGGTTTATCGCCGGGGCAATCCTGTTCGCCTCACGGGTGCGCGGATTGAAACAGCATCCAGCACAGATCGAAGAGGAGCTGTCATCCTGACCGGGGTGAAGGCACACTCCGCCGTGATACACCCACGCTGCCCCATGAAAAATCCATCATCCATGGCTTTTTATTCGTGATGTTCGTATCTTCGTGTCATTCGTGTTAATACCCGCCTGGATCTTCACAAAAAGCAACCACTTGGAAGGTTTTTAGCAGGCGGCCAGCCCATTACAGCACGCCCAGTTCCCTGGCGCGCAACGCAGCCTGGGTACGGTCAACCACCCCCAACTTTTGCAGGATGTTGGTGACATAGTTCTTCACCGTGCCTTCAGCCAGAAACAACCGGGTGGCGATCTGCTTGTTGGTGAGACCCTGCCCCACCAGTTTAAGGATCTCCTTCTCACGGTCGCTTAAAGGCTCTGCCAGCCCCGAGTTTACCTCACGGGCTGGCGGTTTCATGCGGGCAAACTCAGCCAGAACGCGCCGCGCCAGTGATGGCTCCACCAGCGCCCCGCCTGCCGCAACAGTGCGGATCGCACTGGCAAGTTCATCACCGGAGATATCTTTCAACAGATAACCCATTGCACCGGCGCGCAACCCCTCAAACACATACTCATCATCGTCAAAAGTGGTCAGGATGATCACACGCGCCTCAGGATGGGCAGCCAGCAAGCGGCGTGTGGCTTCCACCCCGTCCATGCCGGGCATGCGCACATCCATCAACACAACCCCCGGGCGCAAGCGCTCAAAGGCATCCAGCGCGCTCTGTCCGTCCTCGGCCTCCCCCACCACCTGAAAATCCCCTTCCAGCTCCAGCAGCGTGCGCAGGCCATCACGCATCAGGCGCTGGTCGTCAACGATTAAAACCGGCAGGGCATCAGTCATGAGCGTCCTCCGTGACCGGCACAGGCACGGTGAACACCAGTTGCGCTCCGCCCTCCAGCCGGCTTTCCAGGCGCAGGTCGCCGCCCAGTTGGGCAGCCCGCTCCTGCAACCCCATCAATCCAAAGCCTTGATTGGTTTCACCCGTTGGATAGCCCACCCCATCATCTGCAATAAGCAGGCGCACCCAGCCGTCGCGGCTTTCCAGGCGCAACCAGGCATTTTGAGCCCGGGAGTGGCGTTGAATGTTGGTCAGCCCTTCCTGTGCGGCACGGTACAGCGCCATATGGCGCGCATCATCCAGTTTGGGTAGTCCATCAACCAGGTCGGCGTACACCTGCACGCCGGTTGCCTCCTGAAAGGACTGGATCAGGCGTTGCACTGCAGCGGTTAACGACAGGCCGGTTTCCACCGGCTCGCGCAGGGTGGCAACGCTGCGCCGCAATTCCGACAGCGCCTCGCGTACCTGCTCCCGCACCGTGCTGACCATGGCAGCCGCACGTTCCGGTTCACGCGGTATCAAGCGCTGTGCGCCCTCCAGTTGCACCGATGCCACCGTCAGGCGGTGGCCGATGGTATCGTGCATTTCGCGCGCCAGACGGTTGCGCTCCTCCACAACAGCCAGGTTCTCAACCTGAACAGCGTAGTCCTGCAATTGACTGTGCGCCTGGCGCAATTCAGCCAGGAGTTGCTCGCTGCGTTCCTGCGCCTCCTCAGCGCGGGTGAGGGCATTGCCGAAAGCGCCAAAGAACAGGTATCCAGATGAAAATGGGATCAGGATCAGCAACCCCTCCCTCCAGCCGAACCCCCATACAAAATAAATTCCCGAAATTAACGCAAACAACGCAATCCACAACAATCCACGCTTGGCGGGTGGCGACATCATCACCGATGGACTGATGACAAAAAACAACATATGAAAGATGTAAAAGTCAGGAGTGAGCGCAAGCAGGATAACAATAATCAGCGTTTGTAACAGGAAGCGCAACTGGTTGTGTCCCTTGAACAGATCATCCACTGGTGAAGTAAAGGTGGACGCCATGATCAGCATCAAAATGACAACGAACACCCGCCTCAGGGTGTCTTCAACCATCAAGGAACCAATCACGCCGATGGTAATCATGGCAAAGAAAGCGGAGACATACAGCAGGGTGACCTTGCCTGCAAACACCTTCATTCTCCGCCAAACCAGGGGGGTTTCGCCGTGCCGGTTTGAATTGATTGTCATGCGATGCGTCTCCTGTTATTGGCTTGTTCTCCTGTTAGTTTATCTGCTGGCAGTCACATGTGCCAGTGCCAGAGGTCATATCAAACTAAAAGGGCTGCCCGGATGCCCGAACAGCCTTTTTCTGGGGAGGGAATGATTCTTAATTTCCTCTACCCGGGCGCGACGGTATACCGGGTAATTCCGGCATATCGGGCATGTTGAAACCGGAGGGCAGTTCGGGCATCTGCTTCTCAAAACCGCCCAGGCTGTGCTGCGCCTGCTGCCACTGGCCGCGTGCGATCTGGGTGGTGATTTTCTGCATCTCTCCGCTCAGACCTTGCAGAGCCGGTCCGCCATATTGCTTCAAACTGGCGATGGCATTGGCGCTCAACTGGGAAATCCGGGTCAACTCGTCCGGGGAAATACGGCCATCGTTGCTGAAGCCCTGACGAACCCCACCGGCGAATTGGTATAGCTGTTGAATGGTGCCGGGCAAATCCGGCGCAACGAGATCAGGCTGTACGTTGAGAGCCTCTGAAACACGCGCATCCAGTTCCGCTTGAATCTGCTGGCTGATCTGGGTATGCATCTGCTGGGCTTCGTTGGCCCGTGTCTGTGCCTCGCTCAGAGCGGCATTTAATTCTTCAATGGCGGCGCTGGCGGTTTCTGCACCTGCTTCCATAATGGTCGCGATCTCATCCATGCTGGTCGCCATTGATTCAAGATCTTCTTCAATCTCATACAGCAGGTCAATGGTTTCCGAGGCATATTCGCCGTACATTTCAAAATAATAGTCAATCAACTCCTCAGCATAATAGATGGCGTCATCTGCGTAATAAACATACGGTGAGACGTAGTAGATCTCTTCGGTGGTAACGTAGTCATCGGTGGTGGTGGATGAAGTGGCCGTGTAGGCCGCCTGGGTGGCGGTGGTGGCTTCTGCAACAGCTTCATCGATCAATGCTGCCAATTCTTCCTCGCTCATGGTCACATATTCCACTGTGGGTCCCGGAGTCGGTGTGGGGCCAAGCGCTGTGATGGTGGCCTGTACAGCGGCATCCACGGCTGTATCCACGGTGGCCTGCTGCACCACATCGGCCATTTGCGTCTGCTGTAGCATGGTTTCGGCGGTGGCCTGGGTATCGGGAGTGGGTTCCTGCCCGGCAGCGCCCGGCAAAACACAGGCAGTCATCAGAGCTGCCATCAGGAAGACAATCATCAAAGGGGTGAATAAACGGGTTTTCATGGTCCTCTCTCTTTCTGTTTTAATCACAATACCGTCCAACAAGTTGAAGGGTGACGTTTGCACGGGGCAACAGGCTGCGGGCGGCAGCCGGTTTTCCCCAACCAGGCGTATTCAGGGCAACACGCCACTGACCAATCACAACACTGAGAGCAGCCTCTGCCGCGGTGCGCACAAATTCCTCAAAAACCCATCCACCGGGTTTCTGCCCAAAAGGCCGATAGCTGCCCCACGGCCGGACAACCTGTTGTGAAGCCTCCCAGCGAGAAGGATCAAACCGGCCCGGCTCTTGATAAAACCGTGGGTCGCGCTGTAGCGTCCACGCCGAAAACATCACCCGGCTGCCACCCGGCAGGCAGTAACCACCCAACTGAACATCCTGGGCCAGACGGTGCGCTGAAAGCCAGGCGGGAGGGTACAAACGCAGTGTTTCACAAACAATCCGATGCAGCATGACCTGTGCTGGTTCCGGTTGTTGCCATAACTGTAATGCCTGCCCAATATGGGTCTGCAAAGCCAGGTTGGCAGACAGCAAAGCCAACCCCCAGCCAATCACGCCAGTCAAGGCAGCCACCACATCAACGAAAACCTGCGGGCTTTCAACACACGCACCCACTGTATGGATCAGCCGCTGCATACGGGCCTGGACGGTTGCCATGCGCTGGGGATGTCCAAACGTCAAAGAAACGGGAAGCACAGCCAACAATCCCCGCTGACCACGCTCAAGTGCCTGCAAAACCATCTGCATCTGATTGAGCCAATCTTCATCATTGACATGCAACAGGCAATTGGCACTCAAACGCAGCGCCAGGTGCAAAGCAAAGGATTTTAATGATATCGTCTGTCCTTCGCACCAATCCACGCAGGCTGCCGTAACAATTTCCTGGCTCTTGCGGGCGCACAGGGCACCATCGAACCCCATCGCGTCTGGTGACAGATGACCTTCATAGGAGCCGGGCCGCCAGAAAGGCAGATCCAGGACCTGTCCGGGGACGACCATTCCCGGTATTTCCACCTGGCTGACAAAATCAGGGTGATTAAGGAGATACAGGGGTTCACCCCTGATCTCAAGAAAGACCACATCGCCGTAGGTTTGCACCAGGTTTTCCAGATAGCCGGTGGGGTTGTATATCGCCGGGAGCGAACCGGTAAGTGATGGGGAGGAACGGGGGCCTGGAGGGGTGG
>DAOUGC010000208.1:0-15626 GCA_034429695.1 Levilinea sp. | reverse complement strand
TTTTCTGTATTTCCAAAATAAGAATCAAATACGACCAGTGCTTTCATTTTTTTATTTCCTTTGAGTGGGTTTTACTGCCAGACCGTGAAGTCCGTTTCTTCAACAGGTTCTCGGGGAATGACCCCGATGGCCAAGGTTATTCTAGCAGAAATGCAGGACGGAAAAATGTGCATTGATGCACATTTCGTGTCCACGCCTGCATCCAAACCTGGAAGGATCAATTGCCGGTGGGGATGATGCCGGCGTTCTCCACCATCAGGATCACCGTGCGCTCGGGGGCGCGGGTGCGGTGCATCACCGTCATGGGGACCACAAAGCCCTGTCCGGGGTCAAGCTCCACAAAGTGGTCGGGCAAATCGATCAGCAATTTTCCTGACACCACATAGAAAAATTCATCGTCATGGTCGTGCTTGTGCCAGTGATATTCGCCCTGTATGACGCCCAATCGCACCACCGAAGCATTGACCTGGCACAGGGTCTGGTTGTACCACGGGTCGGTGCAGGCTGCCGCCAATGCGGTGATATCGATCACCTCCAGGGGATGGTGGAGAATATCCAGCCGGGTATTGTAACGTTCGTAATTTTCTTCTGACATTTTGTCCTCCTGATCCCTTTAACTATACATTCATCCGACAAAAAAAAGCCACCCGCATTTACGAGTGGCTTTTTGGTCATCCGTCCCTCTAGAGTACGTGTTGTAGACCGGGCAGCCTGCGCAGCAGGGGAGCCAGCCCGTAGCAGATCAGGGTTGTCAGGGCAGCGACGATCAGGAACTTGAGCATGGACGGCAGATTCAGTTGGCTCATCCAGTGTGTGAGGGGAACCAGCACCAGTGGATGCAGCAGGTAGGCAGTGTAATTGCCTTCTGCTCCGATGCGCGCCAGGCGCCTGCCTGAGAGGCTGGCTTTATCCAACCATTTCTTTGTCGCCAGGGTGATGGTCATGGAGAAGGATATGCATGCCAGGCCCAGCCAGAGCGACATGACCACACAGCGCCAGTTCAAGCCGCTCATGAACAGATCCAGTTTGTTATCGGCGGCGCCGCCCAGGATCATGAAAGCCGGCAGTGCGATCAGCAGCAGCGCTGAGGTTATCCCCCAACCCCTTACTGAACGCAGCGGCAGGTGATCCAGCCATTCGTTGCGCCGTGCCAGGATGCCCGCCACAAACAGGATGATGTAGGTGGGGAAGAACTGTAATTGCAGCGAGAAAATGCCCAGAATATCGAACATTTCTCCCAGGGGCAGCCATTGCGCCACGGCAAATGTGCAGGCTGCCATCACCAGGGCGATTGTCAGCAGGGCAGTCAGGCCGGGGAATTTCACCTTTAAACCACCCGCCGGTTGAGCAGTGCGCTTGATCAGGCGGTAAAGTGTGTACCCGGCGCTGAAGACCAGCAGGGCAAAGATGAACCAGGTGGGGCCTTCATCCGGGCTGCGCCAGAAGTAAACCCTGAAGAACTGCCAGAAGCCCATGCGCAAGCCTTGATTGGCCACTGCATTCAGGTAGTTGGGAATGCTGGACAGGAAGAAGGTGTACAGCAGCATGGGAATGCCCAGACGGATCAGGCGGTCTTTCCAGAAACCGGCTGCACCTTTGCGATCAAAAGAGGCGGGGGTGAAGAACCCGGCGAAGAAGAAAAACAGTCCCATGAAAAACGACTGGGCTGAGATGATGAACAGCGAGAGTAAAACGGCGGTCAATTCATCCTGCACGGGGTCTTCATAGGTCCAGCTTCCGATACCGCCGTATGCCACCCCGGCGTGAACCATGATCACCATGATGGTGAGCGCCAGGCGCACAGCGTCAATAAACCCAAGCCTGGCGATGACACCGGCGCGGGCTGCCGGCTCAGCCACTGTGGGTTCGAGCGCCGCGGCAGAGAGAGAATTACTGGTGGTTTGCATTTGATATTCCTTTCCTGTTTACAAAAAAACCTTGAATGGCTGCCAGCATCAGGGCAGTCTGTTTACCTTTGATGAAATATCCGTCCAGCAAATGGCGCAGGGCTGGCTCGGGCGTTTCCAGCATGGAGAGCGCCAATATGACCACCCCGGGCCTGAACCGGCGAATTTGGGCGATGATTTCATTCATCCCAACCCCCGCTTTGCGGGTGGATGGACCTGGCCCGCCAGGGTCCAGGTCCATCAAAATCACGGACGGATGCAGGGCCTCCACCTGGTTGATGGCGGTGTTCCACGGGCTGACCGCGACACACCCGACACAGGTTTCCAGTTCCACCATGGTGCGCAGGTCATGCAGCACACCGGCGTGGTCACCGATGATGAGCAGGCGGCCCGCAGCGCTCATGTCAGTCAGTCACCTGGCTCAACGGGACCAGGGGTTGTTCACCGGTGGGACGCCGGGGGAACAGCAAAGCCTGTGCCTGTTCCACCCATTCTTCCGGAACCAGTACATCCAGATAAGACCCATTGCTGGATTTCGCCAGGGTGGCCGGAATACCGGCGCGTTCCAGCGCGGTCTGGATGACCAGCGCATGCAACCAACCATTGGCGGAGTGAATTTTGTGATAAGTTTGAACGACCATCTGAAACACCTTTCTTTTATTGACCAACCCAATTCATGCTGCCATCATAAATCCAGGCGGGGTGGGGTACATCGGGCGGGGGAAGGAATCGCAGGCATGAAAAAAGGCCGATCTTTTGATCGGCCCCGGGATGGATGGAGTTCAGCCTGCAGATGCAGGTCTGAAGATGGATCAGGTCTCCGTGGACAACCCGTTTCGCAGGGCAAATATGGCCAGTTGCGTGCGGTCTTCCAGACACAGTTTGCTCAACAGGCTGCTGATATGGGTCTTGACGGTTTTTTCGCTGATCACCAGCTCTGAGGCGATCTCGCGATTGCTCATCCCGCGCGCCACCAGGCGTAACACCTCAAGCTCGCGAACGGTCAGGTCTGCGGCAGGTTTGCTGGCGCCGCCGCCCGCTGCCACCTGGTCCATCAGCCGGCGGGCAACGCTGGGGTGCAGGCGCGCCTCTCCACGCCATGTGGCGCGTATGGCATCCACCAGCTCTTCGGGGGAGACATCCTTGAGTAAAAATCCGGCTGCGCCAGCCTGAATGGCAGGGATGACCTTCTCATCCTCCGCGAAGCTGGTGAGCGCAATCACCTTGATCTCCAATCCCAACCCGCAAATGGCACGGATGGCCTGAATGCCATCCATGACTGGCATCACCAGATCCATCAAGACCACGTCCGGGTGCAGGTGGGCGGCCATTTCCACCGCCTCCATGCCATTCCCGGCTTCACCGGCGATGTGAATGTCATCCATCAGTTCCAGCAGGGTGCGCAGTCCCTGGCGAACAATTTTGTGATCATCAACGATAAGGACGGAGATCCGGGGGGAATAATCAGACATGCTCGCCTTCCTTTTCAGCAGGTGCGGTGACACGGATGGTGGTTCCCAGACCAGGCCGGGAGGTTATATCCAGCCTTCCGCCGAGGGCATGGATGCGTTCTGCCATGGAAGCCAATCCAAAATGCCCCGGAGAGGTCTGGGCAGTGGGTAGATCAAACCCGCAACCATCATCCTCCACCACCAGGGTCACCGGCTCGCAATCGAGATCAAGATACAGCCTGGCGCAGGTGGTTCCGGAATGTTTGACCACATTGTTGAGTGCTTCCTGCGCCACTCTGAAGAGGCATTGTTCCAGGTCAAATGACAGCAAGCGGTCGCCCTGAATGAATAATTCCACCTGCAATCCGTCCTGGGCAGCGCGCTCCTGCACGCTGCGGCGCAACATGGCGGGCAGGCCATCGCGCTCGGTGGAGCGCATGTGTTGAATTAATGAACGCATCTCAGCCAGTGCGCTGCGCGCCAGTACCTGCAGATGGTCAAGCTGTTCTGGCACGCGGGCGGGGTCGCGATCCAGCAAAATCCGCGCTGCCTGGGCGGTCAACGTCACACTGAAGATGGTCTGAGAGACCGAGTCATGCAGGTCGCGGGCCAGTCGGGCGCGTTCCTCGGCGCTGGCAAGTTGCTCCACCTGACGCGTATAAGCCTGTAGCTTTTCATTGGCCTGGCGCAGGTCTTCGTTTAGACGCTGCGTCTCAACCCGGGCGCGGTCAGCGCGCATCACCAGCGATGAAAAGGCGGACACCATGATGCAACCCGCCACATAAGCCAGACCATAACCAATGCCCTCCCATGAACCCTCGTAGCGCTGGTAATACACCACCATCGCAAAAGCCATGATCGCCGAAAAAGCCGCCACCCATGCGGTTGCCACGCGAGGCGGCATTTGCCATACCGCCTGTACGCATAACGGCAAAACGAGCATGATAAAGTAATCCTGCGGGCCGTCGTAACTGGGCAGCACCTGGTTGAGGGTGAGCGTGATGAGCACCTGTACGACAAAATACAGATGCATGATCACTTGCAAGCGCAGGCGTGAAAACCGGGCAACGCTGAACAGCATTGTGTACACACCCAGCAGGGCGATCACCACCCAGCGGTAAGGACTTTGCAGATAATAGGGGAGCATGCGGCCAGCCACCGATGCGATCATGAGGTAACAGACCGCATCGATCACCAGCCATTTTTGCGGCGCCTGGCTCACGTTCAAGCAGCACCTCCGCTTGTGTAAATTTACTATAGCATATTTCCCGAACGAAAAATCCATTGACACGCCTGAGTCGGGGAACCTTGCTTCGTTATTTGGCGTTAACCCTGTGTAACCTGTTCCGGGATGCACCCAGAACAGGCAGAACCATACAGTTGGAGGAAACATGGCTCGAAAATTTTTGTTTTTTGTAATCCTTGCGTTGGGGTTGGCGGCCTGCAATCCTGGCGGGACAACCGGTGGCGAAGCTCCGGACCTGTCCGGTGAGTGGACGCTGACGGCCATCAACGGCGCTGCGCCCCTGGAGGGCAGCACCACCACGCTGATATTTAACGTTGATGAAGCCCAGATGGGCGGCCAGGCAGGCTGCAATCAATACGGTGGGTCGTATGAACTGGAAGGTGATCAGATCACTTTCTCTGAGATCTTTCGCACCGAGATGTATTGCGAAACCCCGGCAGGATTGATGGACCAGGAGGATGTTTTCCTGGAGGCCTTCCAGCGGGTGAGCGCAGTACGGCAGTCTGGCAATACGCTTGAATTGCTCGGTGCTGATGGGGCAGTGCTGTTGGCGTTTGGTCGTTAAATTTATTGATGGCGATAACAAAGAACCTCATGGAGTTTCATGAGGTTCTTTGTCTGTCAGCATAATTCCAAGGGGGTTATCGAGCGCGTCCGCCCAATTACCTTGCTGGGGATGCAATCACCGTAATGGTCTCTAAAGATGTTGTAATAAAGCAGCTCTTCTTTGGAGCGCAATCCGAGTGTTGACATGTCTTCCTGCGCCCTGACAAAATCGCTGTCACTGATCATCTGGTTGGCATGGGCGGCGAGAATACCGGCTGAACCGGTTCCCTGGGAGAACTTCTGTTTCTTGCGCCATGTGATGCTTTCGGGCAGCATTCCTTGAAAAGAACGACGCAGCATGTCTTTTTCAGGCCGGTCATCGGATTGAAATTTCCACTGGGCAGGCAGTTTAAAGGCTTTTTCCACCAAATGCTGGTCGAGGAAGGGTACCCGGCCTTCAATGCCGTGTGCCATGGTCATGCGGTCGGTACGCTGCAAATTGGTGTTATGCAGGTTGTTGGTGATGGTCCACAGTTCTTCCTGCAGGACCTGTTCATCCTTGATTGGACGCAGATATTCATACCCGGCAAATAATTCGTCAGCACCCTCGCCGGTAAGGATCACCTTGACATGGTCAGATGCCATGCGAGCCAGAAAATAATTGGGAATGGCGCTGCGAACCAGGGCGGCGTCGAAGGATTCGAGGTAATAAATGATCTCAGGCAGGGCTTTGAGCATCTCCTCGGGAGTGTAGACGTAAATGTGGTGATTGGTGTCGAGGAACTGCGCCATGCGTTTTGAAGCGGGCAGGTCTTCGCCGGCAGCCATGCCCACGGCAAATGTGTCAATGCGATCCTTTAATTGCCGGGCCAGTGCGGCGATGATGCTGCTATCCAACCCACCTGACAGGCTGATGCCCACCGGAATGCCGTCGTCAGCGATCATGCGTTTATCCACCGCATTAAGCAGGATCGAGCGGATTTCGTCCAATGTGCGCTCATCTGCATGATCCTGATGGGCGGATTGAACCTTGCGGAGGTTTTCAAATTGATAGTATTTCAGAAAGCCCGTGCGCGAATGCCAGCAATGTCCCGGAGGGAACTCGAAAATTTCTGATGTGAAAGGCAACAGTGCCTTGATTTCAGATGCAAACAACAGGCGATCTTGATGGTGCGCCAGGTATAAAGGTTTGATTCCAATCGGGTCACGTGCAAGAAACAGGTCATTACCATCCACAATTGCAAAGGCAAACATGCCATCCAGGTAGGTGGGACAATCCACCCCCTTTTCCTGGTAACAACGTAAAATTACTTCGGTGTCGCTTTCAGACTGGTATACCCCCCCAAATTGGTTGCGCAACTCGCGATAATTATAAATTTCGCCGTTGAAGACAATCCAGTAATCACCCATTTGCATGGGTTGGTTGCCATCGGCCACATCCAGAATGGCCAGTCGGGTATGCCCGAGACTGCTGCCCTGTACATTTCTTTGCCGGACACCATCCGGCCCGCGGTGTTTGATGATTTCCAGGCAGGATTGTAACTGCTCACAATCCATTGCCGGGTAACTTCCAACAATGCCGCACATAAAATTCACCACCTTTCGTTATAGTTATTTCAGTTGATCTTTTTTATCTTTCGATATCCATGCTCCTTCAGGTCTGTAACACGGCGGAGCCAAAAACATGAACATACTGTTGCACGCCTTGCGCGCCACGGTTTGAAAATAACCTGTATTCAAGGATCACCCGCTCGCGGGTGAAGGGTGAAGGCCTGTATGAGAAGGGGTGAAGCTAGGCCTTGTTTTTGGGGCGCGCGCAGTCAGCATGCGACTGTTTGATCCTGAGATGATTATAAACCAATTTAATCAAGATTCTCTGTGGCCCATCCATATTGGGGACGTTTACACACGCTTTTTACGCGGTATTTCGTTATTCCGTATGAGGAGGATTACCCCTCCAAAATCGCAAACTTCGTCCAAAATCCGTTTACGGCGCCTTACAATTTGGTTAATTGACATCCGCAAACAACTTTTTACCGCTTGTATTAATACATTTCCCCGGATATATCTATAATTAAGTTGCAATAATGGTTAAGACGGTCATGGCGAAGGATTATTTCGGTTGCCATGCCGCAGTCATTGATGCGCCATCGCACCCACCGGTCAGGGAGCTTCACTTCAGTCAACGGCGGGGAATTTTCTGAAATGCAAATGATTCAGTGAGTATTGAAGGAGTGGAACCGATGAACAGAAAAGGTTTGATCATCATCAGCGTTTTGGCGCTGGTCTCCCTGTTTGCCGGAATGGTTGCGCAACCTGTGTACGCCGATACCAGCCCCTGCGGAACCAGTTACACCGTGAAACTGGGCGATTACATGAATCTGATCGCGCGCAATTGTGGCGTGACCTTTAACTCGCTCTGGCTGGCAAACCCCGGCATTGTCAACCCCAGTCTGATCTTCCCGGGCCAGGTGTTGAACATCCCGCCCACGGGCGGCGGCACAGGTGACCCGGTGGTCACCCCCACCACCACCCCCGAACCCGGAAGCACCAGCGGGGTCTACACGGTTGTGGCCGGTGACACGCTTTTCCGCATCTCATTGATGTACAACACCACAGTTGCGGCGATCTTAAGCGTGAACCCCAGCATTGAAAATGCCAACCGGATTTTTGTCGGGCAGCGCATCAACCTGCCGGGCGGAACAGGCGGCGGAACATCAGGTGGGGGTACGTCCGGTGGCGGCACCACCAGCGGCGGAACCACCACGGGCGCCAGGGCTGAGGTGACCACCACCATCAGCGCCGGTGGAACCATTAACGTCAAGGTGTATGGCTTCCCGGCGAACGCACCTGTGGATATCCGTGTTGGTCCTTCCGGTGAAGCTTACCGGGTTGTGGTGGATGCCACCACAGACGCCAGCGGCTACGCATCCTCATCGGTCACCATCCCGGGCGATGCAGTTGACGGCGCGACATGGCAGGCGTTGATCCTGACCACCGAAAGCGCGGTGGGCAAACAGGTGACGGTGACGTTCAAGATCGACAATTAATTCCTGACACTTAATTGAGAACGAACCGGTTTCAACCCGCTGATCTGCAGGGTTGGAACCGGTTTTCGTCATTCTTATACCGCTTTTAAACCTTCTGACCACGCCAATTTCATACAATGAGGTCTGATATCATGTGGAGAAGGAGATTTGTGGTGAAAAACACGATCCTGATTTTATTAATCCTGGCGCTGGTATTGAGCCTGTCTGCCTGTAACACCAGTGAAGCGGAAATTCAGCAGGCGGCGCCCACAGCGGCAGGCGAAGCCGCACCTGCCGTGGATGCCACGCCCACCCTGATTTCGCCGCAGGAGGCCCTTGAGAACAATCAAGCCAGCCATGCTGAGGCTGGGGACGTCGAATGGGACCCGGCGACGGTTGTGACGATCAGCCTGAACGGAAATGCAATTGATGCGCAGGGTGCAGGCGTGACGGTGGATGGCGGCACTGCCACCATCACCACTGCAGGCACGTATGCTTTGAGCGGCAGCCTGAGCGAGGGCCAGGTGGTGGTGAATGTTGAAGACGACGGCGTGGTGCGCCTGATCCTCAACGGGGTGGATATTCACAACTCCGGGGGGCCAGCCATTTTGGTGGAAGACGCTGAAAAGGTGGTGTTGATCGTGGCGGATGGAACCCGCAGTACCCTCTCTGACGGCAGTGATTACCTCAAGGCTGCGGAAAGTGACATACCCAACGCGGCGCTCTACAGCAAGGCTGACCTGAGCATTGCCGGGAACGGTGCGTTGGTGGTGCAGGGGAATGCCAATGACGGCATTGCCAGCAGCGATGGACTGGTGATCACCGGCGGGGAAATCACAGTGAATGCCGTGGATGACGGTGTGCGCGGCAAGGATTACGTGGTGATTGAGAATGGAACCTTGAATGTTACCGCCGGCGGGGATGCCATCAAAGCTGACAACGAAGAGAAAGCCGACCGCGGGTATGTGACCATTTTGCAGGGTGCGCTTGCGTTGACCGCCGGTGGGGACGGAATTGACGCCGCCACCGATGTGCTGATCAGCGATGGGCAGCTTGCGCTGATCTCAGGCGGGGGCAGCGCCAATCGCGCCGCTGAGGACAGTTCTGCCAGGGGCATCAAAGCGAGCGTGAACGTGACCGTTGAGGGCGGCGTCCTGACCATCGATTCGGCGGACGATGCGCTGCACTCAAACGGAAGCCTGGTGATCAATGGCGGTACGATCACTCTCACTGCCGGTGATGACGGCATGCACGCTGACGCAACGCTGGAGATCAACGTCGGTGAGGTGTGGATCAACCAGTCTTACGAAGGGATTGAATCGGCGGTGATCACCATTAATGGTGGAAACATCCATATCACTGCCAGTGACGACGGCGTGAACGTGGCTGGCGGTGTGGACGGTTCCGGCGCGATGCAGGGCGGGCCAGGCAGGCAACCGGGAGGCGCTGGTATGCCACAAGATGGACCCGAAATGCCGCAAGACGGCCCTGGTATGCCCCAGGGTGGACCCGGTATGCCACAGGGCAGACCCGGACAGGATATGTTTGCTGCCAGCGGCAATTACTTTCTTTACATTCATGATGGTTATCTGTATGTGGATGCGCAGGGCGACGGCATGGATGTGAATGGCGCCATCGAAATGACCGGCGGTGTGGTGCTGGTGAACGGCCCCACCCAGCAGATGAACGGTGCGCTTGATTACGATGCCGGTTTCAATATCAGTGGCGGGCTGTTGCTGGCGGCAGGCAGCGCCGGTATGGCCATGGCTCCCGATGTCTCCTCCACCCAGGCCTCCGTGCTGGTTTATTTCGACCAGACCCAGCCAGGCGGCATGCCGGTGAGCATTGTTGGCAGTGACGGACAGACCGTATTGAGCTTTATCCCCACGCGCGAGTATCAATCACTGGTGGTGTCTTCGCCCTCGCTGGTGGATGGCAGCGGGTATCAGGTGGTGACAGGCGGCGATCTGACTGGAACCGCCACGGATGGGTTGATGCAGGCAGGCGCCATCAGCGGGGGGAACCTGTTTGACAGCTTCATTGTGAACGGCGCGGTGACAACGCTTGGCTCTGGCGGGCGCATGGGCCCGCGCTAAAGAGTCATTCACCCTCCATTCCCAGCCGGAAGGATCCGGCTGTTTTCCACGGCTCGCCACCCTCCCGGCGGGCCGTGGTGATTTAACCATGCATCAGCCTATACCAGAAATAAACCCGTGACGGGTCATGCGCGGCTATGATCACCATCAACAGGAGATATGCAATGAATATGCACCATACTGATCAGAACTTCTGCAACCTGAACCGGCCGGTTACCGGGTGTGCTGTGTGGAGCCCCCTGGGTTCACAACTGGCGCGGCTGGTTTCCGGTTTTGACCCGATCAGCCTGATGGAAATGGACGCGGTGGCGCTGCTCAACCGGGTGGATGTCAAGTATGTCATGACCACAGGTCAGTTGCTTGGTACACTGGCAGCCATCCAAAATAATTACCGGATCCTCACCGTTGCCGGTACGCGCCTCAACCAGTACCGCACCCTGTACTTTGATACCCCCGACTTTGCCCTGTATCAGGCGCATGTCAACGGCCAGGCAGAGCGTTACAAGGTTCGCAGCCGTGAATATGTGGATACCCATCTGGCGTTTCTTGAGGTCAAGCACAAGACCCGCAAGGATCGCACAATTAAAAAGCGCATCGCCACCCGGGCGCAGGTGCTGGAGGTGACCCCTGACCTGAGCGGCTGGGTGCAGCGTGTATCGCCTTTGGACGGCATGCAACTGGAGCCCAAACTGTGGAACACGTTCACGCGCATCACCCTGGTGAGCAAGCACGGCTGCGAACGGGTTACCCTGGATGTCAATTTAAAGTATTACAACGGGGATGAACAGCTTGCGGTGGATGGTATTGCCATCGCAGAGGTGAAAACGGCTGTGAATGATAATTCATCCGTTTTTGCCCAACAGATGCGCTCCATGCGCATCCTCCCGCATGGATTCAGCAAATATTCGATGGGCATCTCGCTGCTCTACCCGCACGTTAAAAGGAACGCCATGAAGCCCAAAATGCTATGGCTGCAAAAATTGCAAAAAAAACATCAGAATGGAGCAACGTTGTATGAGTGACCTTGTGAGTTTTTTGCTTGGTTTTGGTTTCAACTTTCTGATTGCCCTGATGGTGGTGCGGTTCATTTATTACCCGTCCACCCACAATAAATCGTATGTATTTACATTTCTGGCGTTCAATACCCTGATCTACTTTGTACTGGCTTTCATGACCAGCATCGAGATCGGCGTGGGCGTGGGTTTTGGGCTGTTTGCGATCTTTTCCATTTTGCGCTACCGCACCGACCCCATTCCCATCCGTGAGATGACCTACCTGTTCATTATTGCAGCGCTGCCGGTGATGAACTCGGCGGGCAGCAATGGCTCGGTCTGGCCGCAACTGGTGGCCGCCAACCTGGCGATTGTGGTCATCATGTGGGTGCTGGAAAAGGAATGGGGTTTCCATTATCAGGCGTCACGGCAGGTGACCTACGAAAAGATCGAGCTGATCCGGCCCGACCGCAGATCCGAGTTGCTTGCCGACCTGCAGGAACGTACCGGGTTGATCATCAGCCGCGTGGTAATCGGCAAGGTGGATTTTCTGCACGATGTTGCCCATCTCAAGGTGTATTACGAAGACGGCGGTCAGGAAAGCTGGCAACCCAACGGCGAGAGCGTGGGTGTGTATGCGGAGAATGAAGTCTCCGGTTAACGGGCACAGGTTGTGACAGGTATAATTTCCTTATGGCGCGCAAAATTCTTGTGGTTGACGACACCCGCAATGTACAGGTACTGTTGAGTGATTTTCTCGGCAGCCAGGATTTTGAGGTGTTCACTGCCTCAGACGGTCGCGAGGCGCTGGAAGCCGTGAATCTGCATCACCCCGACCTGGTGCTGCTGGACATCATGATGCCCACCATGGACGGCTACCAGTTCATCGGGCAGTTGCGGCGTGAGACCAACCTGCCGGTGATCATGATCACGGCCAGACAACAGGAGGCTGACATCATCCGCGGCTTCGATCTCGGTGCGGATGATTACATCACCAAACCCTTCCGGCTGCGCGAGCTGCTGGTGCGCATGCGCGCCGTGCTGCGCCGTGCCGGACCGCTCAACAGTGAAACTGCCCCACTGGTGATCGGCAATGTGACCCTGGACGGCGTGAAACATGAGGTGACATGCGAGGGTAGTCCGGTCGATTTGACCCCGCTTGAGTTTTTGGTGCTTGAGGCGCTGATGCAATCCGCCGGGCGGGTGGTGAAGCGCGCCGATCTCGCCATCCGCTTGATGGATAATGGCTACACTGGTTCTGAGGCCACATTGAAAATTCACATCCGCAATTTGCGTCTCAAACTGGGCGATGACCTGAACCAGCCAAAATATATTGAGACGGTGTTCGGCATCGGATACCGCTTTATGGAGCCAGAATGAAACGCCGGTTGTCAGGGCTTTGGTCGAAAATTGGCTTGCGCTCGCTAAAGGGCAAGATGATTCTCTCCTACCTGGCGGTGGCGCTGTTGACCGTGCTGGTGGTCTCGGCCTTGATCCGGCTGACCTCGGGACGTTCCCTGATGAGCCTGGTGGTACAGGAACAAACCGCACAACTGACCGAAGCCGTGCAGACCTATTACAGCGCCAACGGCACGCTGGACGGCTTTGCGGCAAGTTATTTTCAAGCCATACCGGGTCAGCACCCACCTTTTGAACCGGGGGATGCCATCGGAGAAGGTCCGCGCGACCGTTATGTGCGTGGATTACAGGGGCTGGTGGATGTGAATTATCGCGCCGTGCTGCCCACCTTCGGGCGGGATATAGGCGAGGTTGTGCCCCGTGAGATGATCCGCAAGCCGATAGCTGTTGAGGTGAATGGCGTGACGGTGGCGTGGATCCTGCAGGATGACAGCTTTGAGTTTAAATTAAGCCCCGAGGAACAAATGTTCCTTTCGCGCACCAGTCTGGCGATTGGGATGGCGGCGCTGGCGGGCGTGCTGGCTGCGGTGGCCATGGGGTTTTTCCTCACCAGCCGTATTTTAAAACCTGTGCGCATGTTGACCAGCGCATCGCAAAAACTGGCGCAGGGTGAGCTGGAACAGCAGGTTCCAGTGACCTCACGGGACGAGATCGGTCAGTTGACGGCGACTTTTAACCAGATGAGCGCCGACCTGGCGCGCGCCGAAAAACAGCGCAAACGCATGACGGCAGACATCACCCACGACCTGAGCACCCCGCTGCAGATCATCTCGGGTTATATTGAGATGCTGGAAGGTGGCGAAGTCACCCTCACCCCGCAGCGCATCGAGATCATCAAGACCGAACTGGGCAATTTGCGTCGTCTGGTGGGCGACCTGACCACGCTTACCCAGGTGGAAGCCGGCGGGTTGGAGATCAGCCTGCAACCGGTGAACCCGGCAGCACTGCTGGAACGGGTGCAGCGCGCCTACCAGCCCATCGCTGCGCATCAAGGGGTGGAACTCACTGTGGATGTCCGCGGGAGCGTGCCGGATATTAACGTGGATGAGGGCCGCATGGAACAGGTTTTAAAGAACCTGGTGGAAAATGCCCTGCGATACACGCCGCAGGGGGGGCATATTCACCTGGGAGCCAGCAGCGGCGAAGGGGTGCAGTTGTGGGTGGCGGATGATGGCACCGGGATTGAGGCGGACGACCTGCCCTTTATTTTTGACCGCTTCTACAAGGCCGACGTCTCACGCAGCGGCAACGGCGGCAAAATGGGGCTGGGGCTGGCGATCTGCAAGGCACTGGTGGCAGCCCAGGGTGGTAGCATCACGGCGCAATCGGATGGCAGGGGCTGCGGTACGCGCATGATCATGACCTTTGCGCCGGCGGCTGAACCCCGCGATTGATGGCCGGAGCTTTCTTCTAATGGGTGAACACCAGGGTTCCCTGGCGTTGAGACCAGCGTATGCCGCGAATTTCAGACAGGCGTTGAATACGGCGGATCAGGTCCTGGGGGGTGAGGTTAAGCTCGCTGGCGGCGTGCCATTGCCATGCTTCGAGGGATGACATGCGGCTCCATTCCCCCAGTTCAATGCGCTGCATCAGGCGCTGATCAATGGCGTCCAGCCCAATCTCATCCAGATCACAGGCTTCGGTCAGGCTGGTTTCAATGTCGTCCCAGGTGGCGCCGGAACAACGGTATAAAGAAATGGGCTTTTCCGCCAGTCGGGTTAACACATCCAGGGCGGGATTGTCGGTAAAGTTTTCAAAAGCAGGTGCAAGCAGATCGAGCAGCTCAAAACACCCCTGACGCAATTCTTCCAGAACTTCATCATCCACCTGTGACGTGTCGCTGGTTGCCAGGTTGCCCTCGTTATTGCTCAACAGGTCGAGCAGTTCTTTCTTGCGCCGCCAGGTGTTAACCTTGCCCACATGAACCAGACCATACTGGCTGAGGTCAACCGCTTTTAGCAGCATGGCAAGGAAAAGAAATGTCTTGGATGTGATTGAAATGGGGGAGATGTCGGCATCGGGGAAGCGAAATTCAAGATGAAAGGGCAGGACGCTGCCGTCTTCGGTGAAATTCACGTGTTCCAGGTTGAGAAAATTTTGATGTTCGGGTACCAGCCGGCTGCTGCGCAGGTTGTGCTGCAGTTCCTGCATGGTCTCCAGGCTGGGTGAATGGCGCACCATTTCAACGTGGCTGTTGTATTGACGGCGGCGGCACAGTCCATCGCGTTTCTCCCCGCAACTGGTGAGGAATTTGAGTTCGGGGGCATAGCGGCGGGTCAGATTCCACAGGTTGGCAAGGATGATCTCGGGTACGGGTTCAGCCAGGCCGGGTGTGAGGAGATGAAAATGCAGCCCGCATGTGGGGCGCACACGCGCACCGTGGGTCTTGAGTATGTCAATGATGTGGCCATATTGCTGGTGAAGCGCGCGAAAATACGGCTGGCGTCCGATGATCCTGATTTCAATGCCGCAATGCTCAGGGGATACGTCCAGCACCCCGTTTGCCCCCAGTACATCCAGGCTGCCGGATGGTCGCAGACCCTCGCGCACACCGGCTTCAAAATCCTCGCGCGCCATGCCCTTTGGAGGAGCTGCTTCCAGTTCTGTGCCGATCTTGACCACCCGGTAAGCGAGATCCTTCCAGTAAGTTGCCCTGGATGGGCTGAGTGGATCTTTGCGGCGGATGATGATGGGGTCTTTCATGGTTGACCGGACAGGTTGTTGTAGTTACCGATATTGAATGGGACAACCGCCACATACTGAGAGCTGAGCGCACCCGGTATGTGGCGGTGGTGGAGAAAAAACTTTTGCTGGTCAGCTCAGCATTTCAAAAGTGATGGTGTATGTCTGGTTGGTGACATCCAGTTCCAGAGTGGGACGGGCGCGCCTGCCAAGGCGCGCTAGGGCAGCCAGACCCGCGCACATAAACGGATGGCTGAA
>DAOUGC010000207.1:0-5889 GCA_034429695.1 Levilinea sp. | reverse complement strand
TGAACTGACCCCAAAAAGCAAGACAGAAAAAGAAAGCACCTCATGCGAGAATAGAAGCAGGAGGTGCTTTTCATATGACCGGAACCAAAGGAATGACGCATTATTCAACCGAGACGAAGTTGCTAGCCATCCAGTTGCACGAGGAAGGCGGGCTTACCTATGCCCAGGTGGCGGGGCAACTTGGGATCCGTCAGGCGGAGCGCATCCGCGCCTGGAAGCGTGCTTACCGCCGCGAAGGAGTGGCGGCGTTTGACAAGCCGATCGGACGGCCACGGAAAGACGGTCAGGCACGTGCGGAGCTGGAACAGTTACGCATGGAGAATGCGCTGCTAAAAAAATTCCATACCGAGTTGCGCAAACTTATGCCCGCGAGGCGCGATATCGGGTCATTGAACACTACCGAAGGGATTACACGGTGAGCGCCATGTGTCATTTCTTCGGGATTTCGCGAGCTGCCTATTATGCCTGGCGAAAACGGATCGACCGACCAGATCCGGACGCGGAGCGCAAGCAACAGATTGCGGAAGCCTATGCCACCTCGAAAAAACGCTATGGCTACCGGCGCATTACCCTGTGGCTGCGTCAAAAGCGTTCGGTGGTCATCAATCACAAGGCTGTGCTGCGGCTGATGAACCGCATGGGCATCCGTTCCATTGCCCGCAAACGCAAGCCCTATCTCAAAATGAGCCAGTTGGAGAGCTATCACCGCTATGAGAATGTGTTGAACCGCGATTTTACCGCCACCCGGCCCAATCAGAAATGGGTGACGGATGTGACCTATATTGCCACCCAACAGGGCTGGGCCTATCTGTCCACCATCAAAGATTTGTTTGGCGGCTACATCGTCGCCCATGCCCTCAGTTTGTCCAACTCCGTTGCGCTGGTCACGCAGACCTTGCAGCAGGCCAAAGTCAAAGAAAAGGTCACTGATGGACTCATCCTCCACAGTGACCAGGGCCATCAATACACCTCACAAGCGTACTTTGCCCTTACCCAACAGTATAACATTACTCCCTCCATGTCGCGCCGCGGCAATTGCTGGGATAATGCCCCTATGGAAAACTTCTTCGGCCATCTCAAAGAAGAAGCCCTTCGCCACCTGCCCATTCCCACCTTTGCCGAACTCCAGGAGATTATTGCCGAATATATCCACTTCTTCAACCATGAACGGATACAATTGAAAACAAGACAGACACCCGCTCAAGTCAGGTGCCTGTCCACTTAGCCCGGAGGCCGCTTTCTTTTTTTGTCTACCCTATGGGGGGCAGTTCAATCTTCCATGCCGTTCTTTTTATGAAGACATTGAAATTATCCACAAAAAACAGCGCACCCAATTGATTTGAACGAATTGGATGCCTTGCGCCAGAAAACGCCTATAATTATCCCATCTCATCTTCCCTGATTCTGGAGGATCCATGAACAACAACGTGGGCGCCGCCGCGCAAGGCCGGGCGGTCAAGTTAACCTTTGGATACAAGGTGGTCTGGGGTATTGCCAGCCTGGGACTTTCGCTGATTGCTGGTGTGTACGGGGCGCTGTTGCCCATTTTCTATCAGGATTACCTGGGTCTGTCCGCTCGATGGATCGCGGTGGCATCCATGGTATATGCCATCTGGAACGCGATCAACGACCCGCTGTTTGGATACATCACCGACAGTACCCGTTCGCGCTGGGGCAGGCGTATTCCGTACATGCGCTTCACAGCGCCTTTCCTGGCGCTCACCTTTGTGCTGGTGTGGTTCACCCCGCCCCAGGCAGGCCAGCAGGGCATGTTCTGGTGGATGCTGGTGACCATGCTGCTGTACGACACCTGCTATACGGTGATCGGGTTGGTGTACTCGGCGCTGCTGCCCGAGGTGACCGAGCTGGATTCAGAGCGCAATGATTTGCAGATCTCGTCTTCGTTGTTTGGTTTGCTGGGCACGCTGCTCGGCTTTTTGATCCCCGATTTCTTCCGCCCCAAAGCGGGTGGAGACCCTTCCTTCCTGCCGTTGCAGGTGGCCATGGTGGTGCTGGGCGTGGTGGGGATGATCCTGATCATTGCGACCACGTTAAAGGTGAAGGAACGCCCCGAATTCACCAAGGTGGACAAGCCCCTGCCGTTCTGGGATGTGATCAAGTTCACCTTTTCCAGCAAATCATTCCTGATCCTGGTGGCGGCCAATTTCATGTCCATCCTTACTTCATCCCTGATCACCGGTGCGCTGTTTTACCTGGCCGATTATGTGCTGAAGATGAACACCATGATCCTGCTGGCGTGCCTGTTCATTCCTTTAATCGGCGGCGTGCCGTTGACCACATACTTCAGGCGCTGGCTGGGTGTGGTGGGCGCGCAGCAGTTCCTGCTGGTAATCGCCGGTGTGGGGCTGGTTGCGCTCACATTTGTGCCGCCAGCGTTGATGCTGCCCTGCATTGTACTGGCGGGCTTTGGCCTGTCAGGCCCGCAGACCTTTACCAACATCCTGTTTGCCCAGGTGGCCGACGAGGACGAGGTGCGCACCGGTGTACGCCGTGAGGGAGCCTTCTTTGGCATCAATGCGCTGCTGACCAAGCCTTCGCAATCCCTTGCCATTGCCCTGCCGCCCTTCATTCTGGCAGCGACGGGGTTCATCACCCGCAGCGCAAACAATGGCGAGATCTTCCTGGATCAAACACCCAGCGCCATTTTTGGCATCAAGGTCATTGCGGGTCTGGTTCCTGGCGTGGCTTTGCTGCTTGGCGCCCTGCTGCTGGTGTTCTATCCCTTAAAAAGCAAATACTTGAAATCGGTGCAGGATCAGGTGCTGCAGATGCATGCGGAAAAAGCTGCCCGGTTGGAAGCGGGGGCAGTGGACCGGTAAATTTCTCCCTGGTAAATGAAGGCGGATCCCCAAATTGGATCCGCCGTTTTTGTCAGGGTTTGGTCTTGTAAATCCCCATCTCCATAAGGTCAGGCGAAGTGGGTGGACTGCTCCGGGAGAGCTATCCGATCTGTAAGGCTTTTTAACGTCAAGCGCATTGTTTCACTGGCCCATTAATCCAATAATGGGGTAGGCATGTTTGCAACCATTCAGACTACGTCCCAACCCCGCAGTAATTTCCGCCTGCTTTCCCCGTTGATCCTTCTGATCGCGGTGGAAGGGCTGGTGTTCTTTCTGTTGTTTAAAAATTTTGATGTTCCCTACACTCGATTTTCACTGTTTGTAGGGGGCGCCATATTTCTTACCGGTTTGCTTCCATCCTTGGCGCGACCCAGCACTGACAGCCTGCTGGCAAGCATCATGGCGGTGGCGCTGGCCGGGTTCATTGTGATCCCACTGGACCTTACCACCATCCCTGCTGAGAATGTGGGAGAGTTCTTGCGCTCCAACTTCATGCCTTACGCATTGCGCTTGTGTAATGGCGTGGTGATACTTCCGGTGGCGCTGCATTTGGCTTCACGTTTTCCAGCCAAACGCCGTTTTGGTCCGCTTCAATTATCTTTGGTGTATGCCGTCACAGTCGTGATCACCGGTTGCATGTTGTTCCTGCCAGCAGGAATGGCAGCCAGGTTCTCAATGTTTGCACTTGAAGCCTGGATGGTGATCATGTACCTGCTGGCGTTATGGGAACTGTTGCGGGCTGCGCGTCAGCCGGTGGAAAAGAGCAACCCCATCACTGAAAAGCGCCGCACCCAGGCGCGCATGTTGCTGCTTGTGGCTTTGATCTCGTCGCTGGTGCTTTTCCTCCGCCCGGCGGCTTACCTGCTGGGGTTGGGTGTCCTGCCCTATAATTTTCTGCTTGCCTTGCAGGTGCTGTGGCCGGTTGGCGTTGGGTACGTGGTCATGCGTCATGACCTGTTTGGCATCGATCTGTTCATCCGCCGTGCATTTGGATATGCCGTGCTTTCGCTGACCGCCATTGGTCTGTACCTGCTGGTCACGCTGGGGTTTTCATTGTTGCTCACCACTGCCCTGCCAGATTTTCGTGGGTTGGCGACCTTTGTCGCGCTGACCATCTCGGCTGTGGTGTTTGAACCTGTACGCAAACGAAGTCAGCGCTGGATCGACAGGGCGTTGTATCCCGAACGGCTGACCTTCTCACGCGTGATCGCTGCGCTTAACACGCGCCTTAACAGTGTCGTGCGGCGTGAAGAGGTGATGAGTATTCTTACCGAAGACTTGCCGCGTGAAATCCAGGCCGGTTGGGCATCTGTTTCACTCTCGCCTGCCCCCGATGTTCCCGGTGAGCACGATAGCGAACCGGTGTGGAACCACAGGCTGGTGGTGGCAGGCGCGCCGATTGGACGTTTATGGCTGGGGCCCCGGCGTACACTGCGCACCTACGATGCAGATGAACAGGCGCAGTTGCGCGCACTGGCGCAACAAGCAGCCCTGGCGCTGGCTTATGCTGATACCTTTCAGGAACTGGATGAAACCAATCGCCAACTGGAACAACGGGTGCAAAGCCGAACGCATCAGGTTCTCGATCAACAGCGCACGCTGGCTGCCTATCAGGAACGCCAGCGCATTGCCCGTGACCTGCATGATTCGGTCAGTCAGACCCTGTTTAGCATGAACCTCACTGCTCGTGCGTTGCGTTCGTTGCTGCGCAGTGCGCCGGACAAGGCGGAGGTTGAGTTGCAATATCTGGAAAACGATGCGCGTTCAGCACTGCAGGAAATGCGGGAATTACTGGCGCAATTACGCAACCAGCCTGAAAGTCTTTGTGATCTGGTTTTGGCTTTGCAGGAATTGCTGGAAGGCATGCGTCCGGGAAATGGTATGCAGTTGGAATTGCGCGCCGGGCAGAGTGTTTGGATGGAGGCCGCCCGGGCAAGGGAGACCGTGCAATTGACGCGTGAGGCGCTCACCAACGCTGTGCGTCATTCTGGTTCGCCCAGCGCCGCTGTTACACTGGAAATGCAAAATGGTTATGTGCTGATCAGTGTGGAAGATCAGGGGGCCGGTTTTGACCCTGCCGTTCTGCCTGAGGGGCATTATGGTTTGCGGGGAATGTACGAGCGCGCGGTGGAACTGGGCGGTCGGTTGGAAGTGCGTTCAGCGCCAGGCGCCGGCGCATGTATCCGTTTGCGCCTGCCAATGGCTGGAAATGAAGAGCAAGCCGCACCGGGATCGTCAGGAGAGGAGACCTCATGATTGGCGTTGTGATTGTGGATGACCATGAAATTGTGCGGCGCGGTCTGCGCTTAACCATTTCGGCTGAGACGGATATGCAATTGCTGGGTGAGGCTGCCAGCGGGGCCGAAGCGGTGGCTTTGCTGGACAAAGTGCAACCCAAAGTGCTGCTGATGGATATCAAAATGCCAGACATGGACGGCATCGAAGCGGCCCGGCTGATCCATGCCCGTTACCCCGCTGTGGTCATCCTCATGATCACCAGTTACAACACCGATACGCAGATCTATGCAGCCATGCAGGCTGGTGCAAGTGGTTACCTGATGAAGGATGTCAGCGGTGATGAACTGGTGCAAGCCATCCGCCGTGCTGCGCGCGGGGAACCGCAACTGGCTCCTGATGTTGCCCGCCGTTTAATGCAAAACATGGCTCAACCACGGGAACTGCTTTCAGAACTCACCGCCAGGGAACTGGAAATTTTCAAGTTGCTTGGACAGGGACTGAGTAATCGCGAGATCGCCGGGCGCTTGTTCCTCACCGAAGCCACCGTCAAGGGCTATGTCTCCACTCTGTTGGACAAGCTGGATGTGGAAGATCGCACCCAGGCTGCCTTGCTGGCGGTAAAAAATGGGTTGGTGAACCTGGACGATGTGGTCTGATGCTTGGGCGAATGATCCCGCCGGGGCAGGCAAACATCGCCCAATGTGGGCATAATCCAACCACAGTAAGCCGGATAAATCCTACCCGGGGGGGTGTGCGCCCCTGTTGAGCAGGGGTATCCTGTAACAGAAAG
>DAOUGC010000206.1:0-18412 GCA_034429695.1 Levilinea sp. | reverse complement strand
GAGGAATTCTTCACAGAGGAACTGGTGGTCACACTGGATGGGGATGCTGCGTACACAGCGGTGTTTGTGGAAGAATAAAATCACCTCCCCCGGTGCTTCTCGCGTTTCTTTTCCTGCTTTTGCAAAAATCTCTGGCGCTCGCGGGCTTCTTTTTCCTCGCGGCTCTCCACCTGGCGCGTCTCCTTTAATGCCTCGCGTTCAGTCTGCAGCGCACGCTGGGCAAATGTGCCAACGCTGTGCTCCACGGCGCGGCGGGCAAGGCGCTGCCGACGCTTGAAACCAACGCGCGCATCCTCACTCTCCGGCGGGGCAACCGGTGAGCCAAAGCGCAGGGTCTGGAATTTATGCAATGCAAACTGGTAGAGTTCGGCATCGCCCGGCTCTGCGCCGAACACAAAACGCGCCACGGCGAAGCCGCTTTCGTCACCGCGTTCAAAAATTGCCACCCAGAAGGGGTCTTCAAATAGGATCGTACACCTGCCGTACATCATCATTCTCCGTGGAAAGGAAAGGGGAAAACCACAAATTTCCCTGAGGTTTCAGGGCTGAACAGGTCTTGCGTTGGGGGGAATGATGGGTGTACTTGCGGGTCAGTATATCATAAAACCCGGTGGGGCGCTTTGATACGTCTTTCCCTTCTTGAGTGACCCTTGTCAAAAAAACCGGTCATCACATGGCGTAAACAGGGTGAAATGGCTGTTACAGGCAGGGCATTTGGGCTCGCGAAACACCCTGGGTTGACGGCCATAGTACTCCTGCTCTTCTGTCTGGGTTTCTTCATATTCGTACCAATCGGCTATTTGCCGCGCGTCAACCACTGCCCCACACTGGGTGCATCTTAATGCCTGCAGCCCCAGACGTGACATGGCTTCAACCGCTCTCCTGGATATCGTCTGGACGGGATGGACGGCAAATGTGATCAGATGCTGGTTGACAGATTCTCCACGACTCAATATTTCCTTCGTACAATCGCTGGCAAGCAGTAACAGCACCTGTCCCTGTTCATCCTCCGGCTGATACCCCAGACCTGTGAGACAGGGAGCAACAGCCAGTACAATCATCGGGTCAGACTCGAAGACGGATATCAGGCCATCCAAAATGATGTCCTTCCTGAGAGCCAGTTGAGCGCTCCTGCCAAGCGAAACCAGAAACTCGAGTATTTTTGCCTGTACCGCAGGCTGGTTTAACAGCATGGCGAGTTTCCGAAGCGCCATATCCACGCTCTCCTGCTGCTGACTTTCCAGCCCCAGAAGCAACAATGTTTGCCCCACCAGACATTCCACCATGATATTTCCGTGATTGATTAGCGCCAGTAATGCCGGTGAGACCGGTTGATCCAGGCTTATTAAATAAGACCGTGCCCGGTCAAAATCCTTCAAGGTTGTTCGCTCACAGAAGGACCGGATAAACAACAAGCGCTCGTCTTCGGGTAGTAACGGGAAGAAAATTTGTACCATCCGGCTCACCTGCTCATTAAATTCGAGCCGGTCGCGCACATTTTTTTGAGACACCCGATTGGGTGTCAATGAACTGACAGCCGCTCTTCGAACAGCATCATCGTGGTACTGCTCATCATAGTGGATCAACGTTTGCGCAACTTCAGCGTAAATTTTTTCATCCCTCACAAAAAAGCCAAATACGCGGGTAAGCGCCGCGGCAGCCGAAGAACGTTTTTGCGGTTGGTTTGCCTCCAGCGCGATCCCACCCAGCGCAGATACGGCATCTCGGAATTCAGAGGTTGCTGTGCTGCGCTCCCGATTGTGACGTTCCAACAACTTGAGCAAACCGCTTACATCCTGCCGCTTCTTTAATTGAGCAGGAGTACTCATCATGCTTCTGATCAAGAAGATCACTCCCCAGACCACCCCCACCAGAAAGATCAGACCAATTGAAGCTGCACAAATGCCTTCGATATCCATATCATCCGACCTTTCTGTATTTAGGAAGAACCCTGTCCGTCCTTCCCGGTAATCATCAGGAAATCAGGACCTGCATGAGCCAAAGTCAAAATGGGAATGGTATCAGTTGAAAAATAATTAATCGGTCATGTTGCACGACCGATTAATACTATAGCACAGCCTTAAAAATGCAGCGGCGATCACAAAAGGTTTTTCTAAAACTCCTCCACCGGCCGCAGGGGCAACGGCGGGTAGATCTGCCCTGGCGCGGGGGGCATGCAGTTGTACACCCAGTCCACCTCAACCCCGGCACAGCTAATTCCGGCTTTGCGCTGGATGCCGGTGAAACTTCCGCGCACCAGCACGTCCTCCATGCTGAGCGCCATGCCAAGCACCGCCACCTGCGCCCCCGCCGGGATCTTCGCCAGTTCGTCACTGTAAACGCCGGTCGATAGCAGCAGCCGTCCCGAGCCGTCGGTCTGCGTCTGTACCGCAGGGATGATCCACGGATAACCGTCGTCATCCACAAACGACAGAAACTTGAGGTTGTCAATTTTGTCGAAGAAAGCTTTGGTCCACGGGTTGAAGATCCGCACTCCACCGCGCGACCCGGCCAGTGTTTTGGCGATGACGGTTTTGATTGCAGCCACCACGATGGCGTTCATCGGCAGGGGGCCTTCGCCGGTATGCGCCACCAGATCCATGTAGTGCACGGTATGGATGCCAAAGTAGGCGTTGTAGCGGAACATGGGCACATTGTTGTACCACTCGTAGTCCGGCCCGCCGGTCTCGGCGTGTGTCCAGGTGGCTTTGCCGCGCCAAACCTGTTTGTCCAAGGTCATGATCATGAAAGCCGTCTTCGGGTTGTGGTGGATGTGCTCCTTGCTCACCCCCTCAATGAACTGCCCCCACAGCACGGTGTGTTGCGTACCGGCTTTCAGGCTGGAGATCAACGTCAGGTGCGGTTGCCCGGCCGGGTTCACTGTTGCCAGCAGCCCAATCTTCATCGCCGGTTCAAATGCACGCATATCTGCTTCAGAAAAAACATTTTGCGAAGGTTGGATGGTCATCTCGTCCCTCTCCATGATTTCACTCAACGCGGGCTGCCCCGCTCACCATGACGCGCTGCGGGTCAAACCCCGAAGCCCGCGCCGATTCGCCTGCCTGCACCAGGTCAACCGCGCTCAACAGCGCAGTCCCGGCGAACTCCCATTCCATGCCCAGCCGGGTGTATTTATCCCGGCACAAATTATTGAAGGCACACAGTTCCCAGCGCTCCACCTGTCCCGGCAGGTTGTCAGCCAGCCAGGCGCCGATTGCGCCCAGGTTGGCAGCGCTGTCGGTTGCCCCGGGGATCAACGGTGTGCGCACCCACAGGCGCTTGCTGGTATTCGTCTGCAGGTATCGGCCCAGCCAGCGCAGGTTTTCCAGGATGCGCGTGTTGGGCGCGCCGGTCCAGCGTTTGTGCGCGTCGCTGTCTGCCAGTTTCAGGTCAAACATAACCAGGTCGCTGGCATCCACCAATGCTTGCAGGGTCGTGGTCTGGCACAGGCCGCAGGTATCCAGCGCCACCGAAATTCCGCGCTCACGCAGCCCGCGCATCAGCGCCAGGGCAAACTCCGCCTGCAGGCTGGGTTCGCCGCCTGACAGCGTCACTCCACCCCCGGAGCGTTCGAAGTAGGCGCGGTCCTTGACCAGTTCCGCGATCAGCTTAACGGCGCTCACCTGTCTGCCCAGCAATTCATGCGCACCTGCCGGGCATAACTCAACACACCTGCCGCACACAATGCACGCTTCGCGGTTGCGCACAGCGCCCTGCCCGCTCCAGCTTAGCGCCGCTTGCGGGCAGGCTGACAGACAGCTTTTGCAGCCAATGCAGCGGGTCTCCAGCCATTGCACCTGCGGCTCAAGCGCAATGCTCTCAGGGTTGTGGCACCAGGCGCAGCTTAACGGGCAGCCTTTGAAAAACACCGTGGTGCGAATACCCGGCCCATCCTCGGTGGACAGGCGCTGCAGGTGCAGAATGGTTCCTTTACTCTCCATATGGCTCACATCGAATGACTTTCGCGCGCGAAGATTTTCGTCTGGAATACATTGAGGCCGCATATTGTTCACATCGAATGACTTTCGCGCGCGATGATTTCGTCCTGCAGCTCCTTGCCGATGCTGGTGAAGTAAGCGTTGTAGCCGGTCACACGCACCAGCAGATGGCGGTAGTCTTCGGGGTGAAGCTGGGCATCGCGCAGCATGTCGGCATCGATCATGTTAATCTGCAGCGCCGTGCCGCCGTTCTCGATGTAGCCCTTGATGAACGCCTTGAACTTGTCGCGGTGTTCGGGGTCGCGCAGCAGGGACGGGTTGAAGGTCATGGTGTGGCTGCCGCCGTTGGGCAGCAAGTTGAGGTAACCTGCATAAAAACCGCCTTCGTCAGCCCTGCCACCCAGCACCTTGCCCACCGAGTTGACGTTGGATGTGGGTCCGTTAATATCAGCCCCGTTGGATGGGCATAATGCATTGGATAAGAACTTGCCCTTGGCGCGCCCGTCCGGGCTGGCCGGCAAAATATCCGAATAAGCGATCCAGTAATTCCAGCTCAACATGCCAGGCCTGAACTGGCGGTGGGTGCTGCGTGTGCGGTGCTTCCAGGTCTCATCGGTCCACACCTGCATCACCTGCAGCGCCAGCGCATCCGCCTCGTCGTCGTCGCGCCCATATTTGGGTGCGCGGTTGACTGCCTGCGCCTGCAGCACCTCATGCCCAACCCAGTTATCGCGCAGCGCCTGCACCAGTTGCGGCAGGGTGCACAGTTTTTTATCGTAAACAAGGTATTTCACCGCCAGAAGGGAGTCCACCGTGGTGGCGTAGGTCACCGCCTCGAGCGTGGTGAAGTTCAACTGCGCGCCGCCCTGGGTGATATCCAGCCCCTGTTCGGCACAGCCCCTGACCAGGCAGGACAGATACGGTGTGGGGTGGAAACGCGCCCGCACCGCTTCTGACATCTCGTACACATCCACCATTCTGGCAATGATGGCGTGCGTTTGCTCGACATACGCCGCCCAGAATCCATCCCATGAGGCAAAACGGGCTGCGCTGGCAGGGTCGCACGGGTCGCCGGTATCTGCGCCGTCGCGCTGTGGCGGGTCGGTCTTGCCGGTCATCGGGTCGGTGAACGGCAGCAGGTCATACCCACCAGTTAGCGCCAGCTCAACGGCTTTCAACAGATTCAGATTGTTGTCCACCGTCCCCGAACGGTCATTACCCACCATGGTGTTTTCCAGGCAGCCCACCGGAGCGTAATCGTGCACATTGGATGGGTTGATCAGGTGCTGGACGCCGCCCTTTTCAGCCTGCAGTAACATGCCCGCCATCGAGCGCTCATCGAAGTTCAACAGGAAGGGCGCGCCCTGGCTTGAGGCAATCATTTCAACCACCCTGTCGAGCAACTTCTCCGGGCTGCCGCGGTGCAGACGCACGTTGGGTTTGGGTTCCAGAATGGGCGACATTTCGTCGATCACTTCCAGCATGGCATAGGAGAGATCATTGGTCAGATCGATGCCGTCCGGCCCCATGCCAGACAGGGTGATCAACTGCCCGTAACCGGCAGTGATACCCTGATTGCCACCCGTGCGGATCATCGCGTCGTAAGCGGTATTGCAGTGAATCCAGAAACAGCGCAGGATCTCCTTGCCAAACTCGCGGTCCATGCCCTGCTCCAACGACCACTGCCAGGCCGGGTACAGATACTGGTCCACCCGTCCAAAGGAATCACCGGGGCCGGGATAACCCTCGTCGCTCATCACCAGCATATGAGTAATCCATAACGACTGCAGCCCCTCCCAGAAGCTTTGCGCCGGTTCCCACGGAACGCGCTGGAGGATCTGCGCCATCTCGATCAATTCGGTCTGGCGCTGCTCGTCGCTTTCCGTGTCTGCCAGCGACTGGCACACCTTGCTATATTCCAGCGCCAGGTCGCGCGGCAGCGTGGCGGCGGTCATCATGGCGCGCAACTGCGCACCTTTGCTTCCGCGCTTTTCAGTCTCGCTCAAGGCAGTGTAATGACGCTCCAGGTCAGCATGGATGCCTTTCCAGCCGCGCTGAATGACCTCACCGTAACCCGGCACCAGATGTCCGCTGGTGGCGCCCGCATTGCCGTAGCCGTGATTGTGCAACCACAGCATGGCAGCCCGACAGCCCTTTGGCCCGTAAACCAGCGCGTCGCGTTCCTTTGCCTCCCGCTCATTCATACAGCACGAAGCCAGGATGTTAAAGCGCCCGCCTGCGATTAAATCACCCGGGAGGATCTCCTTGGGCAGGTAATCAACCATCACCGCGCGCACAAACCATGCCCTGCGTTCCACCAGGCTCCAGGTCCAGAAGTCCGCTGGCAACCTCACCGGACGCGCACTCTGCCGGAAGGAGGATCGAAAGGTCTGCAGGAAGGTATAGGTTTCCGGGACAATGTAAAACGACAACTCGTTAAACTGAAAGTCCCACGGAGCGCCTGTGGTCCACGCGGTGAACTCGTTGTTCCAGGCGCGCTTGACCCCCTGAAAATAATAATCCCTCAGCCACTGCACACGCGGCGAGAGATTAGCGGGGGTCTTGATCGTATATCGGGGTCGTTCGGGGGTGGTTGGAGCGCACATAAAGACTCCTTGTTCAAAGCAAACTGAAATCAGGATTGGGAAGGGATCCTCGACAGATGGTCAGCGCCGTGCTGCAACATGGCTTGCATGGCAGCAGCGGCTTCTTCAGACTGGCGGGCGGCGATCGCCTCAACCAGCCGGCGGTGATAGGCAAAAACAGCATCCACCACCGGTGTGGCGGTGTAGTGCTCAAAGAACTGCCCGGTGATGTGCGTATAAACGGCTTTGAATGAATTTATGATGAGCGGGTAAACCAGGTTGCCGGATGAGATGGAGGTGAGCAAATGGAAGGAAAAATCCAGTGCAACCAGGGTTCCGTTTTTCAGCCCGCCCTGTTTTTCCTGCTCCAGAATGGCGTCAAACTCAGCCAGGTTCGCATCAGTGCGGTTGATCGCAGCCAGTGCGGCCGATTCGGTCTCCATCAGCATGCGCATGGCCATCAAGGAACGGATAAACTCCGGGTCCAGTTGCCCGCCGCTGTAAGAAAGTAGTGATGAAAGCAACGTGCAGGACCCGCTGGTGCGGTAGTCATTGATGAACACCCCGCGGCGCGGCTCAATGGTCACCAGCCCCTTGGAGGCCAGGTCAACCAGCGCTTCGTGCAGCACCGGCCTGCTGATGTTGAGTTGCGTCGCCAGATCGCGCTCGGCAGGCAGGCGCATACCGATGCGCCACTCGCCGGAGAGGATCAACCCCTCCAAACGCTGGACGCAGGCATCTTTTAGACTTTGGACACGCAATGGTTCCATATTTGGTTCCGCTGTACAACAACAATGGGATAATCTGGTAAAACCACCAGCCAAATCAGTATAGCACGATTGAAAACCAAAAGATCACCCCACTTTTCCTTTTCAGCACTTTTGGTCAACTTTTACACCGGTTTTATGGTTTCTTTCCTCAGGATATGGTATTCCTATACGAGGAGAGTTCTCGTATGACCCTGACGATCGCGATCAGCAACCAAAAAGGTGGTGTGGCAAAGACCACATCGTGTGTCTCACTGGGCGCGTGTCTGGCTGAAACCGGCAGCCGCGTCCTGATCATCGATCTCGACCCCCAGGCGAACCTGACCATGGCGGTCGGCTTTGAACCGGAAGAGCTCGATTGCACCATCGTGGACGTGCTCGACCCCCAACAGCAGGACGGCGACCTGGCATCGGCGCTGCAGGCAACCCCCATGGAAGGGCTGTATGTACTGCCCACCGATCAACGCCTGGTGGAACTGGAGATGAACGGGCGTGAGCATCCGGGGTATGAGAAATTCCTGCGCGACACCCTGGCTGCCCTGCCGCAGCCATTTGATTACATCCTGATTGATTGCCCGCCATCGCTTGGCGCGTTGACCATCATGGCGCTCACCGCTGCCGACCTGGCATTAATCCCCACACAGTGCGATTATTTTGCCACGCGCGGATTAATGAACCTGCTTGAGATAGTCTCGGCAGTGCGCAATCACACCAATCCACGCCTTCAGTATGCCTTGTTTGTCTCCATGTTTGACGCCCGCCCTTCGATTTCACGGCGCATTTTGGAGCAGTTGCGTGAGAACTTTGGCAATGATTTACTTGAAACTGTGATCAGCACAGACACCCGTTTGCGCGAAAGTGTGATGGCAAACGAACCGGTAATCACCTATGCCAGTCGAACCCGCGCCAGCGGGCAGTATCGGGAACTGGCTGCCGAACTGGCACAACGCTTTAACGGTTAGCTTCTCAAGAATCATTCCAGCAAGGAAGATGACATGAGCCCACAAAAAAAGAAAAAACTGGAAGCAGCCATTAATAACCTGTTCTCCAACCCGCGCGCCCGACCAGTAAACAACGGCGGGGAAAATCCACAGACTCCGGTTGAGACACCGGCTGCGCCGGTTGAAACCACCCCACCGGCAGTTGAAGTGAAAACCCGGCCGGCTGCGCCGCGTACATCAAAACCTTCCACTCCGCGTGCAAAGAAAGCCGAGCCAGTGGAAGCTGCCCCCGTGGTGACGCCAGCCATTGAAACGCCCCCCGTGGCGACCCCACTCCTTGACTCTGTGCCGGTGGCATCACCCGTTGAAGCAGCCGTAATCCAAGCTCAGCCCACGGTGGCCGAAACCCGGCCTGCTCCGGCGCCCGTGGCCACGCAAGCTGCCCCCCCACCACAGGCGGCTGTCCCCCAACAACAAACGCCACCCCCGGTTGCGAACACCGACGAAGCCGTGCTTGAATCGGAGGCATCCCACCTGGTGATATTTAAACTCGACGGCCAGTATTACGGGGTCAACATTCACTTTGTCGAGAGCATCATCACCATGCAGTCGATCACTCCGCTGCCGCACGTTCCCAAATACAACATTGGGCTTACCAACCTGCGCGGCAGTGTACTGCCTGTGTTCAGCCTGCGCCGCCGTTTTGGCCTGCCGGACGCCGATGAGACCCGCGAAAGCCGCATCATTGTCATTCGCATCGGTACCGAGCCTGCCGGTCTGCTGGTGGATGAAGTGGCCGAGGTGCTCACCATCCAGTCCAATCATATCGAGCCTGCTCCCGCCATCACCACATCCGGCGCGACACCTTACATTACCGGCATTGCCCGCGCTGATGATCGGTTGGTGATCCTGCTCAACGTCGAGCGCATCATCACGGTTGCCTGAAAATCAATTTCACATATAAAAAATCCCCGCTTTGGCGGGGATTTTTTCATGCATTTATCGGCGTTTGGCGCGCCGCCTGCGGTTGCCCATCACAAATGGCAGCATGGCAAACACTGCAATGGGCCAGACCCAGGCCAGTTCACCCGGGCCGCCCTTGCCGGTGCGTGCCTCACCCCGCCGGATGCGCACCAGGCAATATTCGCGCGTGGCAACATCCAACTGGGTATCGGTCATTTTTTCCGGGTCAATCCCGGCTGCGTAAGCGGCAAAACCGCTGTTTTTTAAGACGTTCCTCAATAAACTCAAGCGGTCAGGCGAATCAGAAACATCCTCAGCCGTACCCGTCCACCATTCATCCGGCAGCCATACCTCCACCTGCGGGCTGGAGACCACATTGCGATACCAGTCGGTGCTGCCCCCAAACCCAGCCGTGCAGTAAACATCGCCACCAATGATGGCGTAATTCACCGGCGTCTCCCTGCGCGTGCCTGATTTACGCCCCCAGTGCCTCAGCACCATGATGCGCCCACTGTAGGGATGCCCCCAGTTGATGATACCACCCAGACCCAGCCGCCACAGAAAAACCATGAAGCGGTTAAAATATTTAAAACCCTGCCTCAGGAAAAAATTGCTGTCAGGTTTCTCGCTCATATATCCTCCCCATGCCGAACAGATTCTGCTATTAGTATAGCAGAATCAACCAGCCAGCAAGAAACTGAAAAGAGAATTGACCGGTCAGACCCGCATGGCGGCTGGTAGGACCTGTGTGCCGTGAACACCGCCGCGAACTTTAAACTGTCGCACCATGCCGTACAACCGTCCAGCCATCTCCTGCATCTGGGCAGCCGAATCCGTCAGCTCGCTCATGCGCCCGTGAACTTCCTCGGCGCTGGCGCTCACTTCTTCGACTGCGGCGTTATTTTCCTCGCTGATGCCGGCAATGTCATTCATGGCATCCACTGCCTGCCCCGAAAGTCCAAGCACCACCTGGGTGGTGGAGAGGCTGCGGCCTGTCATACTGGCTGCTGATTCTGCGCTGTGACTCACTTCCGCTGAGAGGCTGCTCATTTCGGCTGCCGCCGCGGCAATCTGACCCACCATGTCTGCCATGTCATTCACCGACCCAAGGATATCCTCCAAGGCCTGACCGGCATTTCCGGCGCGTTTGACCCCATTTTCCACTTCCACGCTGCCATCCGACATGGCTTTCACAGCATCCGCCACGGTTCGCTGGATCACCTCGATCAGCCCGCCAATTTCATGGGTGGCCTGCATGCTTTTCTCAGCCAGTTTGCGCACTTCCTCTGCCACCACTGAGAAACCCTTGCCGTGTTCCCCGGCGCGTGCAGCTTCAATGGCGGCATTGAGCGCCAGCAGGTTGGTCTGGCTGGCAATATCTTCTATGGTACTCAGGATTTCACTGATCGCGCCCGAGCTTGCGCTCATGTCCTGCACTCTCTGGGAAGATAACGCCACTTTGGCCCTGATGACCTCCATGCCGTCAATGGTTTCCCGCACAATCCTCGAGCCAGCCAGCGCTCCATGAGAGGCTTCCTCCGCGCTGTGGGCGCTTTGTTCAGCCGATGTCTGCACCCGCCTGACAACCACATCCATCTGACGGGCCACATCCTGACTGTGCTGCATGGACGCCGTTTCCTCACGCGCCTGTAACGCCAGTTGATCCATTTGTTGCGCCATGGCGTCCACCGCTGCAGTGGTGCGTCCAATCCCTTCGGTCTGCTGATTGGAGCTGTGCGCCACCTGCTGAATGCTACTGGCAATCTGGGCAGTGGCAGCATTTGAGTCCCTGACCGCATCCGCGACCTGCCGGGCAGCCATGTCCAGTTGTCTGGCGCTTTCCATCATCCCTGAAACCAGGGTGCTTAATTGAGCCTGCAAGTGTTGCAGGGAGATGGATAAAGAATCCCGTTCCGTTTCCGGTGTGATTTGCTGGGTGAGATCATTATCCGCCATGCGTTCAATGGCCGCCACCGCCCTCTTGAGGTAGGCGATCATGCGCCGATAACTGTCGGCGAGATCCCCCATCTCGTCACCAGCTTTAAATGTCACTTCATGGTGGACTTCCCCCTCAGAAATTTCATCGGCAATTTTGGCAAGCAACCTCGCTGGATGGACGATCCTCCTGAGGTTGTAAATGGTGATCCCAAACAGGACCGGCAAAACGATGACAAGCGCAATCGCCAGTCGCCCCGGCTCAATCCCTTCGCGCCCCAGGTAAAACCCGGCAAACGCAACAATGCCGGCAACCAGCGCCATGGAAACCCCAAGCAATATGGCCAGACCCCGCCTATAAATCACGATGAGGGCGCCGACATTGATCACCACCCCAACCACCACGCCCAATGCAAGCAACAAATAATCCCTGTCCATCCATCCTCCAACACATTCCACAATCTGGTACCACCGTCCAGCGGAATCGGTTGCCCCCTGGGAGATCAGTAAAACATAACATTTGGTTAATGGCTGAATTCTTGTATGGTTATAAGTGATTTATTCCCTGTATTCTGTAAATAAAAAATAAAAATTGCCCGTTTAATCTCCGATTCGGCGAATATGAATGCGAATTGCATTCTCCACCGGCTGATCATTGACCAGGATCAGATATCCTCCTCCGCCAGCGCCGGAGAGCTTCCAGCCCAGGGCGTGTTCACGGTGTTGATCAATCAATGTTGCCACCGAGTTGTTCATCATGTTGGGAAACATGGCGATCTGCGCCTCAAAGGAAGCCCTGAAAGCACTGCCGAAGCGGGCAATATCGCGTTCTTTAATTGCCCGCCAGCAATCCAGGGTGGCTTCCGCCAGCGCTTTTGCCCCCTCATGCGTCACCCGCCGGTTTTCCAGTACATCATACCCGCTGACGCGCGGCCCAAGCGGAACCAGGTACAGGGCATTTTCAACAAAGCGAATGGCGTCCTCGTCCTGAATACTCTCGATGCTCACCGGCCAGTATTCGCCCTCATATACCGATAAATTCAATCCGGCGAAGATAATGCCGATTGAATCCTGCGAGCCGGACACATAGCGTGTCCCCGGCGGGTTATCGTAACAAAATAATATTTTCGCCAGTTTCCCGGGGTCTCCCGCGGGCAGGCGCGGACCCCACAACTCAATTGCAGAACGGCGGGTGCTGGATGCCATGCCGCTGCGGTCATTAAACTCAATGGTGGGGTGAATGGATGTGGTGATCACCGGACCGGGGAACAGGCGCGAGACAAACGGTTGGTCAAGCCAGCCGCCCGCCAGATCGATGCGAAAAGGCATGGTGCAAATACCGCGCAGCGCCGTGGTGGAACGCCGGGTGAGGCCAGCGTGGGGTTGGCGTTTTAAGATCCGATACTCCACCCCATTGGCCTGACACAGGGCACGCTTTTCCTGCAAGTTGCCATCTTCGTTAACAATCAGTATGTCCGGGTGAATGGCATGGAATTCTTCAAGAAAATCCAGCATGCCTGATCCTTTGGAGATAAAGGCTTCTTTCACGCAGCCCAGCGAACGCACCATGAACAGGCGCTCTTCTTCATCATTGACCGGCGTGCGTCCCTTGATCTCATGGATGGTGCGGTCAGAACCAAGCGCCACGTACACATCGCCGTATGTGGCAGCTTCCTGCAAAAAAGCCACGTGCCCGCTGTGCAGCATGTCAAAGCAGCCGCTCACCATTACTTTTTTTGCCATACAAACAAGCCCTCCGCTCAAACCCTGCCCGAAACCAGGATCATGTTGGCGTATTGCACCGTGTCCCCTGTGCGGATAATCCCAATCACTGCCGGTACTTTCTTTTTAAGTTCAACGTGCGGTTCAAAGGTGAGCGGGATGCCAGCCGCCAGCCTGGTGAGTTTTGCCTGCTGCGCTGCGTCGTTCTCTGCCAGATATTCCTGCGCCATGTGGATCTTTTCGATGTCGAAAACGGGTTTTATCGCTTCAAATACCTGCAACACACTGGGAACGCCGTCAACCAGGGAGATGTCAACAATCTCCACCCCGGGATAAAAAGGAAACCCCCGGTCTGCGATCAGGAGCAGGTTGGTATGGCGCACCCTCGCAATCAACGAGTTGATGTGCGGATTGAGAATACCGCTTTTTAACATTACACCCTCCGTCGGGCAGGAGATGGGGATGGTTTTTTGCAGTGGAGCAATGTCATTATAGCGACAGGAGTATGGCTGTCAAGTTGCCGGATGTCATGCGCGGGCAGCCGGAAGCCACCTGTCTGTAAGGTACAATTGAGCCATTCAGCTACCAGGAGGAGCCATGTCCGCCGAGATCCGTGTATCCGCCCGCGCCCTGATCCTTCACGAGCAGTCCATTCTGCTGTCCGAATTTACTGATGAGACCGGATTGCATTACAATCTCCCCGGTGGAGGAGTGGAGCAGGGCGAATCCATCCGCGAGGCCGCCATGCGCGAAGTCTGGGAGGAGACCGGTTGCCGGGCGCAGGTGGGACACCTGTTATGGGTGTTCGAATACGAGCCGGTGCGCAATCTCAACTGGGCGGGAGCACGGCACGCAGTGACCTTTGTGTTCGCCGCGAAACTGATCACACCGGCAAAAGACAGCTTTACTCCATTGGATGCCAACCAGACCAAAGCGGTGTGGTTGCCCCTTGATCGGCTGGGAGAAGTGGAATTATTGCCGCACCTGCAACAACACATTTTGGGTTATACGCGCGGTGAAATTTCGCAGATCGACCTGCTGGAGGAGCCGCTCGACCCTGATCGCGCAGCCCGTTACCTGCCGGAGGGCGTTTCCTTCCCCCGCCGCGACCTGCCCGATTTGACGCCCGGCTAATAATTAATGATAATTATCAATAATTTGTCGTGGGGGTTATTGAATGGAAAGAACGCCGCTGCGCCTGGACGCAGCCAGTTTTCAACGTTTGTTTGAATGGTTTGGGCCATCGCTGGGGTGGTGGCGCGCTGCCGAGATCGCCGCGCTGCGCCTGCAAACCTGGCAGCGCCCCATCCTGGACCTGGGTTGCGGTGATGGACTGGTCATGTCACAGGTGCTTGAAAAGGTGGAGTACGGCCTTGATCCTGACCGACAGGCTGCCGCCCGCGCCGCTCAACTGGGTATCTACGAGGAGATCATCCCTGAATGGGCTGAGGATGCGGCCCTGCCCGACAACTGGGTGGGGACCATTGTCAGCAACTCCGCCCTGGAACATTCCCCCCGCCTGGATGACACGCTGCGGTTCTGTGCCCGCGTGCTGCGCCCCGGCGGCTGCCTGATCATCACCACCCCGACTGCAGCTTTCAGCCGCTGGCTGGCGCTGCCCCTGCCCGCCTACGCCCGCTGGCGCAACCGTTCGATGGCGCACCTGAACCTGTTAACTGCCGAGCAATGGCAGGCCCGCCTGGAAGCGGCAGGGCTTATCCCCGAAGTGGTCTTGCCCTACATGCCGCGCCACATGGTGCGCCAGTGGGATGCGCTGGAATTATTGCAAATGCCGCGCCTTGGCAAACACCGCCTGTTCGGGCTGGTGTGGCGGCTGCTGCCCGCCTCCAGCCTGCAAACCATGGCACGCCGCGCTGCCCGGCTCGATCTGTCAGCGCCTCCACCGGGCGGCGGGCAGTTACTCGTTGCGCGAAAACCATAAAAAACAGGCCGGGGGTTCTCCTCCAGCCTGTTCTATCAGCCATCAATAACAATCAACGACCCGAAATTGCCCGCACAAACCCCATATCAGCGCCGCGTTTCAGGGCTTTTTTACCCTGCTTTGTGGCAACCTTTAAAGTGCGTTTTACACCTTTCCCAAAGCGGGACTTTTTCACCCGTTCCATCAATGTGGGTTTGCGTCGGGGCAGCACCAGGGTGGCGGCAAAAGCCGCCACACCCACCGCGGCAGCCAGCATCAGAGCCACCCGCACCCCACGATTCATCTCCCACCAGGTGTAAATGCTCATCGGTTTGGTCATGGCTTTCCACTCCCCCTGCGAACGATCATAGCCACCCAGGTGTTCATACAGGTTTGCCGGTGCATCATCCGACTTCGGCTGGTCTGTCTCCTGCATGTTAAACGCCATCGGCGCCAGCATGTGATCCGTCAGTGCAGGCGCGCGCTTTTGCATAAACGAGAACATGCCCGCCGCGCCGCCCACCATGATGTTTCTTGCCTGATGGGTGGCGCCGTGGATGATGGCTTTTACCACATCATCCGGTTTGTAGATGGGAGGCAGCGGCATGGGTTTTACCCCCAGCCGGGTGCGCGCCTTGGCAAACATGGGTGTGTTGATCGACGCCGGCATGATCGTCACCACGTTTACTGGAGCACCCTCGTGGTGCAATTCCATGCGCAAAGCCTCAACAAAGCCGTTAATCCCTGCTTTTGAGGCGGAATAAGCGCCCTGGAACGGGATGGGGCGCTGGGAATCCACGGATGAAATATGGATCAGCGACCCACCACGCTGCTTGATGTGCGGCAGCGCCGCCCAGTCTCCGTATGCCTGTCCCAGCAGGTTCACCTGCAACAGGCGCTCAAATTCCTCTGGTTTGGTATCTTCAAATCGCGAATACAGGATCACCCCGGCATTGTTCACCCAGGTGTCAATGCCACCGTACGCACTGACGGCGTAATCAGCCAGCGCCTTTACCTGCTCATAGTTGCTGACATCCATCTCCATCGAGGTGGCCTGTCCGCCGGTACTGCGGATTTCATCCACCAGATGCTCAAGTTCTGATCGGGAACGCCCGCCCAGCACCACCCGCGCGCCGCGACGCGCCATCTCAATGGCGGTTGCACGTCCAATCCCACTGGTGGCTCCAACAATCACCACCACCTGTTCTTCAATTGGTTTTAATTTCATGCTGACCTCGTTATATCCCAGCGCCATTCCCGCGCCGATTTCCACGTCCATTCCCATTGGAGCCGTTCACCCCCGGCTGAAAGACCACGCGCATCACCTGATCTTCCTTTTTACGGAACATTTCAAACCCTTCGTGCACCTCGCTCAAGGGCAACCGGTGGGTGATCAGGAAGGAAGGATCAACCTTGCCCTGCTGGAGCAGCTCAAGCAAATGCTTGACGTACCGATGGGCGTGCATTTGACCCATGCGGAAGGTAAGGCCCTTGTTCATGGCTGCCCCCAGCGGGAACTTGTCCACCAGAAAGGCATAGACGCCCACAATCGAGACTGTTCCGCCCTTGCGGCAAGCCAGAATGGCTTCACGCACCACATAAATTCGGTCCATCAACATGCGCACTGCCTGTTTGGGGCGGTCTTCCAACTCCTCAATGCCGGTATCATCCGCTTCCATGCCCACCGCGTCAATACATGCGTCAGGTCCGCGTCCGCCGGTCATCTCGGTCAGCGCTTCCACCACATTCACTTCTTCATAGTTCAATGTTTCGGCTTTCCCGTGGCGACGCGCAGCATTCAGACGTTCCGGGTAGCGGTCAATGGCAATCACACGCCCTGCACCCAGCAGCCAGGCGCTCTGGATGGCAAACTGGCCCACCGCCCCACAGCCCCATACCGCCACGGTCTGCCCTGGCTCGATGTTGCACATATCGGCTGCCATGTAACCGGTGGGGAAGGCATCTGAGGCAAACATGGCGATCTCGTCAGGCACGCCATCGGGGATCTTAAAGAAACCCTGATCGGCATACGGCACGCGGATATACTCAGAGAAGCTGCCGGCATACCCGCCAAACAGATGAGAATAGCCAAAAATACCCGCCGGGCTTTGATTGTAGATCCGTTCGATCATCCCCGCTTTTGGATTGGAATTGTCGCACAACGAGAACAACCCATGTTTGCAGAAGTAACAATCACCACACGCGATCACCGATGGAACCACCACCCGGTCGCCCACCTTTACATCAGTCAATTCGCGCCCCACCTCAACCACCTCACCCATGAATTCATGACCCAGGATGTCCCCGGGCATCACCGTGGGAATGTAACCGTCATAGATATGCAGATCGGACCCGCATATGGTGGTCGAGTTGACCTTGAGAATCGCGTCCCTTGGATTGATCAATATTGGATCAGGTACATTCTGGGTGCGAATATCATGTTTTCCATAAAAACAGGCTGCCTGCATGTCAACCTCCCTGCCTGTGCATCTCAAGTTGCTCACGTTGCTTTTCAACCATCGGCAACCGTCCTGATGTTTGCCCGTAAGTGGTGGAGATCTCGCCGGTTTCCATAATCTGTTTGAAACGTTTCAGATCCTGTTTCACCTGAATATCCGGCTCCTCGCCGAGCAGCTTTGCAAAAGCTGCCCCGAGCGACCCGGCCGGTGGGCGGTAGAACAACAGCACATCCACCTCGGTGCCCATATCCGCCAGGGCATCCTTGAAATGGACGATCCCGCGGTTTTCTATTTGCGAATCCGCCATGGAACGCCATGAGATCACTTCGTTTGGGCGGTCCTCGACAAGCTCTGCCTTCCACTCCACCTGCATGCCAAGCGGGGCGCGAGCCACCCAGTGCGAAATTTCCCGACCTTCAGAATGGTTTACATGCACGGCTTTCAGATGTTGCATAAAACGCGGCAGATTTTCAAAATTACGCCAGAAGGCATACACCTCGGCTCTGGGCCGGTAAATGGTCATGGTGTGGCGCACCTGTATGCCGCCTGTTCCCCCGTTGCGTTGAATACCCAATGCGCTGTAAACCGGGTCGCGCCCGGTGATTGCCCTGTACAACAGATACCCTCCACCCAGTGCAGCGGGTATGCGCGACCTGCCCGATTTTGCCAGGGTGAACACCATTAAACCGGCAGCCCCCACCCCCGAGACCACCCGTTCAACCACACCCACATTTTTGACTTTCTTCCTGCTGGTGATATTTTCCATTTCGCATCCCTTAAGAAAACCAGTAAAAGACTCCCCTCGGTAATATGTGAACCGCTTTCCTGAGTCTAGGGCGCGGCGGGAAGCGGTCCAACCGGACATACCCTACCGGGGCATGTAGGAAAATCCCTGACAGGCAGGTCAAGCGGCATTCAGGAGCATCCATCCCACCTGGTTTTACGCAGCAAAATGGGCAGCACTGAACGCTTCCGTGCACCTGTGTCAATGCACGGCGTTAAGCGGTGTTCAGGGTGCAGGGAGAGTTGTTCGCACGAGCAGCCCCACCCCATCTGTTCCAACTAATTAGTCCAAGTTGAAAAAGGTAGGGTGAGTCGCCTGCGAAGCTGGCGCGGCGTCTTCCAGCCCACCGTTATTTACCGCACACGTTCGGTGGGCTGAGAAAGCATCAGCCCACCCT
>DAOUGC010000205.1:0-13422 GCA_034429695.1 Levilinea sp. | reverse complement strand
TGACTATCCTTCCACTCCGCGAAAAATAATCCACACCAGAATGGGGATCGCCAGGCCCAGCAGCACCCCACCCACCACCTGGCGCGGGGTATGCCCGATGACTTCCTTCAACTGGCTTTCATTAATGGGATGTCCCGTGAGCATCTGATTGATGATCAGGTTCAGGCGCTGGGCGTGCAGCCCTGCCTGACGGCGCACACCGGCGGCGTCGTACATCACCACCATGGCAACCGCAACGCTCAATGCAAAAATGGGCGTATTGAACCCCGAGAACAGCCCGATGGCAAAGGACATGGACGTAACCAGCGCCGAGTGCGAGCTGGGCATGCCGCCGGGGCTGAACCACAGTCCCCAGTTCCAGCGCCGGGTGAGCAGGTAACCCACCGGCACTTTTAGAAACTGCGCCAGCCACCAGGCGGTCAGTCCCGAGATCAGGATGCGGTAATCATACAGCCATTCCAGCATCAGCCCTCTTCTGATTCGCCGTCCAGCCCTTCAAAGCCGTTCAATTGCTGCACACGCAACTCAGCCTGATCGAGCAGGTTCTGACAACGCTGAGCCAGCGCCACCCCGCGCTCATAAAGCGCCTGGGTATCCTCCAGGCTGGATTCGCCGCCTTCCAGAGCCTGCAGGATCTCGTCCAGTTCGGTAAAAGCCTGTTCGTAAGTCATGCCATCCACAGCCAGATTGGAAATGCTCATCGGGTTCACTTTCCTTTCCTGCCTTCAACACGGGCGTCAATACTCCCGTCGAAAACTTCAATATTCACCGCCTGCGCTGTATCCACATCATTCACAGAACGCACCACCCGGCCATCCTCAGCGCGCACCACGGCGAAACCCCGCTGCAGCACAGCCCGCGGGTTCAGGCTCTCCAGCCTGCGCACACTGCCCTTGACATGCGCGCGGCGCAGCTCAAGCGTATGCTCAACCCGCTTGCGCAGGGTCTGCGTCATTTGATCCAGCCGCTGCCGGGCTGAACGCACCCGCCATTCCGGCGACTGCGCGCGCAGATTCGCAATCCGCCGTGCCAGACGCTCCCTGCGGTGGGAAAGCTCGCTGCGGTAAGCGTCATCGAGCTGGCGCACCAGCATCACCAGCCCAGCGCGCAAATCGGCAATATCGGGGGTGCATAATACTGCAGCACCGGTTGGGGTGGGCGCGCGCAGGTCGGCGGCAAAATCGCACAGGGTGAAATCGGTCTCATGCCCGATGCCCGTCACCACCGGTGCAGCCGATGCGCACACCGCGCGCACCACGCGCTCATCATTGAACGCCCACAGGTCCTCCAGTGAACCGCCCCCACGCGCCAGGATGATCGCATCGGGTTGAAAACCACGGTTGAGGGCACGAATGGCACGCACAATCTCGGCGGGCGCTTCCTGACCCTGCACCTGGCATGGCGAAAGGATCACCTCGCACAACGGGTAACGTTTTCCCAGCGTTTGCAGCATGTCCTGCAGGGCAGCACCGGTGGGCGAAGTCACCAGCCCGATGCGCCGTGGGCGTTCTGGAATGGGGCGTTTGCGTTCTTCATCGAACAGGCCCTCGTCCTCAAGGGCAGCCTTGAGCCGCATGAATTCCTGAAACAACAGCCCATCGCCTGCCGGGCGCACACTCACCACGTAAAGCTGATACTGCCCGCTGGCCTCATAAACGCTGACGCTGCCGCGCGCCTCAACCGCCATGCCGTTCTGCAGGTCAATGCGCAGGCGCTGCGCCTGGGTGCGCCAGATCACGCACTTGAGTTGCGCGGTTTGGTCCTTGAGGGTGAAGTAAATATGTCCGGAGGTGGGTCTGGACAGGTTGGATATTTCCCCCGTCACCCAAACATCCTGCAGGATGGGGTCGCTCTCCAGCAGCAGGCGCACGTGTCGGGTGACTTCCGTCACCGATAACGCCGGGGTGGATAACAGGCTGAGCTGTAATGACATGGTGATATTTTAAATGAATTTCAGCCGCCGCGCAGCAAACACCACCATGCGCAGCAACAACCAGCCGTGTTTCCAGCGGGAAATGTTGGTTGTGCCGTAGGTGCGCTCGCGGTAGCGGATGGGCAGATCGACAATCTTGCGGCTCAGGCGGGCCGCGCCGAATAACAGATCAAAATCGCCAAAGGGATCAAAGTCGCCAAAATAGGAACGGTTGGCGGCGATTAATTCGTAGTCCTTCTTCCACACCACCTTGGTTCCGCACAGGGTGTCCTTCACCGGCTGGCCCAGCAGCCACGAGAACACCAGCGAGAAGAACTTGTTACCCAGCAGGTTGAAGAAACGCATGGCTTCTTTTTCCATGGGGTACACCAGGCGCACGCCGTTGATAAATTCGCCCTTGCCTGAAACAATGGCATCAACGAAACGCGGCAGGTCCTCGGGCGGCACGGTCAGGTCGGCGTCGAGGATCATCAGGATGTCGCCGCTGGCCTGCGCAAAACCGGCGCGCACGGCGTCACCCTTGCCCTTGCCCGGCTGGCGCAAAAGAACGGCGCGCCGGTGGGGGTTTGCCGCCAGCCCCTGCTGGATGGCTTCGTAGGTGTTGTCGGTGGAGTTGCCTTCCACAAAGATGATTTCCGTACCGCCGCCCATCTCAGGGATGCGCGCAAAAATGGCGGGGACATTGCCAGCCTCATTGCGCGCCGGAACCAGCACCGACACCACTGGTTTTGTCGCCCGCGGTTCATCTGCGCGGGGCAGCGGGCGGGCCAGGGTGAAATTGGTCAGCGCAAACTCGCGGAAGAACGCCAATTTGGCGAGGAATTTATTAAAGAACGGCGCCAGCAGCGGAATGCCAAACGGCAGCAGCACCTCATTCCAGTTGCGGATCACCTCAAAACCGGCCAGGAACAGCATGTTGGCCAGGTCTTCCTTGGTCAACCAGTTCTGGTACAGGGTGGGGGTGGCCAGTCCAACGGCGCGGGCCAGTTTGAGCGGCAGCTCCCACAGGCGCGAATAGTAATTGAGGATCAGGCGGGTGGACGGGTGTGCGTTGCAGCGCAACATTTCAAGCACGCACTGCACATCCCACAGGTCATTGGCGGTATCCGAAAGGATGATGAAATCAAAGGTCTCATCCAACGCCAGTTCGTGAGCGTCGGCCTGCATGAAACGCAGCTCAGGATGGCGCTGGCGGGCGCGCTCCAGCATTTCGCCCGAAAAATCCACCCCAACCCCCACCGACGGCTTCAACGCCGCCAGCAGATCGCCCTGCCCGCAGCCGATCTCCAGCACGCGGCTGCCTGCAGGGATCAGGAAGCGGTAGACTTCCTGCAGGCGGTGGTGATAATAACCGCCCCAGCCCTTCCAGGCATCCTTGCGACGCGCCATGCCATCCCAATGCAGAATGCGTTCCTGTTGGTATTGGCGGCTGGCCGGGTCGTTGCGGGGCTGGTCGGGTGCGGTCATTGATTCTCCTCAGGTGGTGATGGGTAAGTATACCATCAGAAAAAGAGGATTTAAAATCAACAGATGCACCAGAAGATCGGCGCACCTGTTTTACTCTTTTATGGGTACTGCCCTCTGGCAGTGTGCGCCAGCTTACCGGCGAACGCTGCGCAGATTGCGGTTAAGACGCCAGCGGCGGATGAGGTTATTAACCATCACAATCGACTTGCGGCGATTGACAATCTGGTTTTCATCCGGTTCGGGCAGTTCGGTAACCTTGGCCTGGATTTCTTTAATGGTTTCCTCGTTCAATCCTGAGGTACGGATGCTTTCCGCCCAGGCGGTGCGGGTGGCCTCATCGAACGGGAGACGTTCGAGCAATTCAACCAGTTCGTTTTCTTCTGCGCTAATACGTGGCATGGCTGTACTCCTTTCGCAATTTGATTATATCCGCCTGACACCGGATTGGACAACGAATTGGACAACGGATTCTTATAACAGATTGCACGGATTTGAACATCCGCCCTTCTCCTCCCCCATTTTGCCGTGCAAAATGGGGGAGGTGGTCAAAAGCGGCGTCTTTCCGCTTTTGACCGGAGGGGGTGTTCTTCGCCCAGAAACAGACACCGGATTGGACAACGGATTCTTATGACGGATTGCACGGATTTGGACATCCGCCCTTCTCCTCCTCCATTTTGCCGTGCAAAATGGAGGAGGTGGTCAAAAGCGGCGCCTTTCCGCTTTTGACCGGAGGGGGTGTTGTCGGGTTCACTCACTCACACCCGTCAGATCGCGGTGAAAATCCCTCAAGGTGGGATACAAGCGGGTATACAGTTCATACAATCGGTTGTAATGATCTGCGCGCACGGGATCGGGCGGCAGCCAGCGCACCGGCGCACGCACTGAGCGGGCGGCCTCCTCCGGCGTCTTGAACACGCCCACCCCCAGCCCTGCCAGCAGCGCGGCCCCCACCGCGGCGGCCTCGGACAATTCCACCACCCCCACCGGACGATTTACACAATCCGCCTTGATCTGCGAAAGCAGCTCCAGGCGCGTCACGCCGCCGGTCAGGAGAATTTCGCTGCCCTGCCGACCGGTCAGGCGCTCCATTTCGATCACGTTTTGCTTCAACCAGAATGCCTGCGCCTCCAGCATGGCGCGGAACAGGTCGCCACGGGTGTGGGTTGCCGCCGCCCCCACCAGCGCCGCGCGTGAGGCATTATCCCCCTCAGGCGAGCCTGAACCGATCAAATGCGGCAGCCACATGGGACCGCGGGCGCTGCCAACACCAGCACTGGCATCAGCCTGCAGTGCGGCATAATCAGGTTTTTTGCCCTGGCTCAACAACCGCCCCAGCCATTCCAAAGCGCCGCCCGCCAATTTCAACCCACCTTTCAACACATACAGACCGTCCAGCGTGTGGGCATAACAGGCGTAACCGGCGCTGGCAAACGCCTGACCGGTGACAAAATTGGGCAGGCACATCAACAGCGCCTCAGCCGTGCCGGTGGAATCCACCATCACGCCGGTGCGGTACAGCCCGCAGGCAAACGCAGCGCACAAATGATCGTGCCCGCCCAGCATCACCGGCACACCCACCGGCAGGCCACATTCCACCGCCATGGAAGGTGTAATGCGCCCAACCAGCGCCCCACCGGGGCCTGGCTGGGGCAGTTGATCACTGCTCAACCCTGAAAATTGCAGCAGGTCTGGCGACCAGCGCTGTCCGTATTGATCGTACAGCAGGGTTCGTGAGGCGATGCTGCGGTCGGTGCGCGCCACACCCGTCAAACAGTGGGCAATATAATCGGGGGTGGAAAGCCAGCAGGCGGTCTTTTCAGCCAGGCCTGGAATGTTCTCGCGCAGCCACAACCATTTGACCGCGCCAAAGGATGCACTCACCCGCTGCCCGGTGACCGCGTGCAGTTCCACATCGGTGAAACGCGCCTCCCACGCCGAAACCTGCGGGGCGCAGCGCCGGTCATGCCATGCGATTACGTTATACAACGGCGCGCCGCGTACATCCAGCGGCAGACCAGCCTCACCAAAACTGCTGATCGCCAGACCGTCAACGGGCGGCTGCCCAAGGACTGCCTCCTTGATCACCGCACAAACCGTACGCCTCAGTTCCTGCGGGTCGTGCTCGCTCCAATCGGGCTGGGGATGCAGCACAGGGGTTGGGCGGCTGGCGGTTTTTACCAGTTCCCCGCGCACAGGATCATAAACACACGCTTTGATCGAACTGCTGCCGATGTCAAGACCCATCAGAACGCCCATGAAGACCCTCCCTTACTGTCCGGCTGAAGCCGGTTCGCGGTTTCGCAAAATACCGGGGCTTACCCCGCTGAGCAGACCAAAAACGACCAGCATCAGGATCAGGCTGCCGGTTACCTCTCCGATCATGGATTGGTTGGCAATATGGGTGGAAAACAACAAATGGTTCTCAATAAAACCGGCGGCCAGCAATATCACCGCAGCAGACAACAACAATTCCAGGGTATAGCGGTGTGCAGTTTCACGCAGCAACATGCAGTAATACGGTGAGTTGGTGAGCGCCGCCCTGAGCATTTGCCGGTAAGCCACCGTCAGGCCGATGATCACGAGCAGAATGGCCACCATGATCCCTTCCGGCCTGATCAGGAAGAAATCGAACATGGCGTGCAGCCCCACTGCCATCACAAAGGTCAGCAGTGCACCGGGCAGCGGTGCGCGCCCATTCCAGCGCGCGTTGATCCAGCCAAAACATACCAGCGCAGTGAGCGCCATGTGCATCACCGTGGAAACCAGAAAACGGGCGAACGCCAGTGAAATGCCGTAACCGCTGAAATACAGCATGTTCTCCAGTGTGGCAAAGCCGAGCGCAGACAGACTGGCGTAGATCAACACGTCCACCGGTTCGTTTACCTGTTTTGACCACCTCAGCACCACAATCAACGGCAGCAGCTTAACGCTCTCCTCCACCAGGCCCACATGCACAAGGTAATACAGAAAATCATTCAACTTTTCACCGGTTTCGCGCATGGGAACCAGCAGGTAAAGCACGTCGCCAAGCGTCATGGCAGCCAGGACAGTTACCCCACCCATTCCAACGGTGAGCGCTGTCCAGACAAAAGATTCCTTCTCAAATACGTCAATACGCCGGAAGTACACATACCACATCACGCCGATCAACATGGCAGCAAGGACCGACTGCAAATTGATGTACGCCAGCGGGGTGATCAACAGATCCCTGAAGTATTCATCCGGACGGTCGTCACGTAAAGACAGCGTACGCAGCACCATGGGGTCCATCCAGATGCGCGCCGCAGGCTCATCCCTCAAGCGGCGCAAACCATCATAATCTCCGCGCAGCAGGTAGGCTTCCTGCAGGTTGCTGACCGCGCCGGCAGCGTTGCCCTGCGTCTGGTTCACCTCAGCCCACAGGTAAGGCTCAGCCTGCTCCCATGAACCAAGCTGATTGTAGACGTAACCAATCGAATTATTGAGATAGGGCAAATCCCGGTTTTCCACCTTTAAATACTGTTCCAGCGCATCCTCGTATTGCTCACGGTAAGAAAAGACCAGCGCGCGGCCATACCAACCCATGTCGGTCATGGTTGCATCCCCCGTATGGACCAGGTCGTAGTAACGGGAATTGACGTGGGCATGGAATTCCACTCCGGGGTATTGTTCCACCGGATACAGCGAAAAGTGGTTGCTGATGTAGAAATAATTGAGGGTGGGGTCAAGCGGGTCAGCGTCCAGCGCTTCTTCAAAAGCCATCTCGGCTTCAGCGTACCAACCTGCATCCAACAGCAGGAAGGCGCGCTCTTCCGCGTCGGCGGGCAGGCTGCGCGGGAAGAACAGGTTGATCACCCCCCAGATTAATAGACCACACAGCAAAACAAAAGGGAAGGGATGACGGCGCAGGAAGAGCAGCAGGGCAGGCTGAGGGTTGATGAGCATGGCGAAGGTTCCGATGACGGATTCCGCTCCGGGGTGAAACCTGCGTATCTTCACCCCGGAACGGTGAATGACGATGGGTTACACCGGACGTTTGCCGGCCATTTGTTCGGTGAGTGATTTGATCATTTCGCGCTGCTGGTAAATCATGTCACTCATCACGTCCTTGGTGGAAATGACCCCCACCACGCGCCCATCCTCCACCACAGGCAGGTGCCGGATCTGATGGCGGTACATCATTTCGATGCACTCCTGGACGGTCTGGTCAGGATGAACCGTATGCACTTCGGCAGTCATGATCTCGCGCACCAGCGTCTCGCGTGAGGATTTATTGAACAGGATCACCTTGCGGGCATAATCGCGCTCAGAGATGATGCCGATCAGGTGATCATTCTCCATCACCAGCAGGGCGCCAACGTCCTTGTCAGCCATCATGCGCAGCGCGTTATATACCGTGTCGTCCGGGGCGATGCACCAGGTGAAATCACCCTTTAATTGTAATATGTGACGAACAGTTTCCATTTCTCCCTCTTTTCTAAAACCTTTACCAAAACCGTTAAGAAAATTGTAGCGCATCAAAAAGCGGGATGCAAATTTCATGCGAAAGATGATGGGATTTGATAGTTTGCCAGCCTGAAAAGGACGACGGCATTCGTCCGGGACGGACACAATCAACCATTTCCGGCTCCCTCCACCTCCATCCGCCGCGATTTGTGGTATTTTGTTCTACTTTATTGTACAATTTTAAAAGATATTGAGAGATGCCAGTATGGAAAATGCGATTACCATTCAAGGTCCCCTATATGGAGTGCAGCCTTCTGAGGCCTGCCAGAAGATACTCGGATGCTTGCCTGAGTGGTTTGGTATTGAATCTGCAGTGAAACAATTTGTCATTGATGCAGCAAATATGCCCGGCTGGCTGGCGATGAATGCAAACAACGAAACAGTTGGGTTTGTTTCGATCCATCTGCACAATCCATTCTCTGCAGAAGTTCATGTCATGGGGGTGTTACCACAACTCCATCATCATGGAATCGGACGGAAATTGATGTCGGCTGCAGAAGCCTGGTTATGCACTCAAAAGATTGAATATTTGCAGGTAAAAACGCTGGCCCCATCTGATCCAGATCCCGGATATACCCGCACCCGTGCTTTTTACACCTCAATAGGGTTTCGCCCGCTGGAAGAAACCACCCTGTTATGGGGAACAGATAATCCCTGTTTAATTATGGTTAAACGACTGATGTCTGATACCAGCATTCGAAAAGGCTCACTCTGAGTGCACATTTCCATCCGGCCGACAAAAAGGAGAAACGGCCATGTCTCAAACAAAACCATCACGACCATCGCTGTTTGAAAAAATTTACTTTATCGTACGCCAGGTGCCCTCCGGCAAAGTGACCACATACGGGCAGGTGGCGCGCATCTGCGGCGAATGTGACGCCCGCACGGTTGGTTATGCCATGGCAGCAGTCAAGGAAGATGACATTCCGTGGCAGCGCGTAATCAACAGCCAGGGCAAGATCAGCATGCCAGGCGTGGGTGGAGCCTCCACCCAGCGTGATCTGCTGGAAGCTGAGGGTGTCGTTTTTGATGAAAAAGGCCGTGTTGACCTGGCTCGTTATCAATGGGGCGGCCTGGATGATGATCAACCCGGTCCGGGCAGGCCTGAAGACCAGCCAGCCGCCCAACCCGGCCTGTTTGATGGAGAGGTGAAATGAACATGGATGAACCCCCAACCCAACCGGTCGTTCGCAAACCGACCATTTTTAACAGCCCGCTTTCCACCTTTGGCTTTCCATCCTGGCTCACTTACATCCTCGCGGTGATCGGCCTGATCTACGTTCTCAACCCCACCCTTGGCGTGTTTGAACTGCTGCCGGATAATCTGCCGGCCATTGGCAACCTGGATGAAGGCCTGGCTTACGCCCTGGTATGGGCCGGTTTGATGGAATTGGTGGAAGGGCGCAAAAAACGCGCATAACCCTGCGCGCCCTCCCTACCCGCCTGCCTGCATGGACAAAACCCTGCTGACCGATATCGCCTTTGCGCCGCAGCGCACCCGGGTGCATGCCCGTTTGCGCCTGAAACCCGGCAGTCCGTACATTCAACGCGTGGACGAACTGCTGCAACAGGCACAGGCTGTGGCAAAGCCCAAAGCCGCCTGCCTGCTGGGGGTCATTGATGAGCGCGCTGAAAATTCACTTAACCTCAACGGGGTGTGGTTCACCGGCAGGGTGTTGAGCGCCAACCTGTCAGCCACCCACCGCGCCTTTCCCTTTCTGGCAACCTGCGGAACCGAGCTGGATGACTGGTCAGCCGGGTTTGATGACCCGCTGGAACGCTACTGGGCTGAGGAGATCAAGCATATGGCGCTTGACGCAGCCGTGGCTCACCTGATGGAGCATCTGGAGCAGCGTTACGCGCTGAAGGAAGCCGCCACCATGACGCCCGGCTCACTGCCAGACTGGCCGCTGGAACAGCAAATGCCATTGTTTTCACTGCTTGGCGATCTGCCTGCCGCCCTGGGTGTGCGTCTGACCGACAGCCTGTTGATGCTGCCCAACAAGACCCTATCGGGGCTGCGCTTCGCCAGTCAGGATGACTTTGAAAGCTGCAAACTGTGCCCGCGCCAGCGTTGCCCTGGCCGCCGCGCACCGTTTGACCCTGCACTCGCCGCCCGCCTTGGGTGACACTCCACGTCCCATCCCCAGGGATTCCCCCATTTACACCGCCTCCCCTGTCGCGCATAATGGCTGCAGGAGGATGCAATCGTGGATCACAGTCCCATCTTAAAACGCTTATCGGTTGAACCGGATCAGTCGATCCTGTTCATGAACGCTGCCGTTGACCTGCCCGGGTATTTTGGTCCCCTGCCTGAAGGGGTTTACGTGGAGGAAAATGTCCCCAGCGGCCCGGTGGATTCGGTGTTCTTTTTTGCGCGCAGTCTGGAGGAACTCACCGAGTATTTTCCGCGGCTGAAAGCGTTTCAAAAATCCACCGGAACCGGTTGGGTGCTGGTGGATCAACATGCCCTGCAAAACGGGCAGATGGATATCCCCTCCATCCGCCGTTATGCCAGAGAGATCGGCTACGATGTGGATAAGCGGCTCGAATTGGACGGCGACTGGCTGGCGCTGGGCGTCAAATTAATCCCGTAAATGGCATAACTCATTCCCCGCCCAGCCACGCCATGCGGGTGATGTACACAAAAGCCTGTCCGGCGCTTCCAACCGTATCAAAGCCTGCCGCGACGGGCTTTGACCCATCCAGGTTCAGGTGTTGAAATTCCAACCGGTAGCTTCCGGCTTCTTCCAGCGTCTGCCCGATCATCAGGCTGGTTCCATCCGGCGACCACGCCGCTGCGGGCAGTACACCGTTCAATCGCGCGTATTCTTTCAACCAGCCATTATTCAGTGTGAACACGTAGGCGTGATACACCATCACTTTTTCAAAATAATTGCTGTGATCCGCCATTAACGCCAATACAGAACCACCATTCGGCGACCAGGTAAACTGGTACAGGCGGTTGCGCACCATGTATCCCTCTGACGGCGGGAAGATCACCAGCCGCCGCGATACCAACCCCTTTTGCAGATCTTCAATGGCAAGTTTGTCGTTAAAGCCGTTCTCTGTGTTGTACTGCGGGTCCATGAACGCCACCTGTGCGCCATCGGGCGAGAAAGCCGGTTGCAGCATCCCGCCCACCGGCTCCACCGCCCCGGTCTCCAGCGCAACAAATGCAACTCCAGCGGCAGTCTTCACATACTGGCGGTTGGCATCCGTGGAGGGTATCAACCCCTGTGGGGCATCCTGCACCGTCGCCAGCAGGGTGTGGGTTCCTTGCGCGTCGATCAGGGTCAGCCCTGCACCGCGCTCATCCGCTGACAGGTAAACCACGCCGCCATCCGGCCTGATCACCGCCCGCAGCCCGTCCCCTGGCAGCAGGTCCTGCGCCAGCAGGCGCGGCTGGCTGCCGTCCAGATCCAGACGGTACAGGTTGCCGCCGGATGAGATCAAGGCGCTGCGGCCAACGGCATGTTGCAGTTCAGCCAGTGGAAGAGCCAGTTTTTCGCTTTCCCCACCCTCAGGCTCAGCCAGCCACACACCGCGCTGTTGCTCATCGTCTGTGGCGTTCACACCGATCAGGACGCACCCGCTTCCCTGAGCGCACAGGCTCGGGGCGGCCCATTGCGCCGCCGGCTCGACCTCCGATTCAACTGTTGGAGTGGTATTGGCAACCAGCCCATCTTCCTGCTGTGCAGGCGCTTCTCCCAGCACAGCCCGGCGCACGGCATCCAGCGCCTGCAGCGCCACAAAACTCTTGCGCCTGAAGCCGTCCTCCGAGAGGTGGAAACCGTCGCGTTCGGGGTCAATACCCCAGTTTTCCAGGGTCTGCGCCGAGCGCCAGAAGTTCGCCAGCGGCAGGTCATACTCATACGCCACGCGCGCCACAGCCGGGTTGATGTAATGCCTGCCGTCGCCCACCTCGGCCACATCGGCTTTGGTCATCAGCACAGGCAGCACACCGGCTGCAAGGCTGGCATCCACGATCTTTCTTAAATACACTTCGTAGCGCTCAATGGTCTGGTAATCAGCCCAGGTCTCCAGGCTGATGATCACAATGGAGGGTTTGTGCAGGCGGAATTCGCAACCAAGCGGCGTCTCGCCGGTATCGCAATATTCAGGGTCAGCATGCAGGGGTGAGAGCAGTGAGGCCGCGGTGAACCCACCGCGCACCGCCATGCCGGAGCGGTCAAAGTTGCCGCTGTAAAAATCAATGGTCTCCTGCAGGTAGGCATGCGCGCCGTCCAGATGATACAGCGCAGCGTGGTCATAGTCGCCCATGAAGACCTCGCGGATCGACTGGCAATCACCCACCACAGAGAAATGCGTCGGGTCGTTGCCGCGCGCCAGACCTTCACGGTAGATCTGGATAGCCCGCGCAGAAATTTGCGGTGTCACCTCCCATTCCTTCCAGCGGTCAGGCGGCAGGCGCAGGTCAGGGGTGGGTGAGCTTTCCGCAGCGTCGTGCCCGGCAGGCTGATCATCAGCGCCTTGAACCACAGTGGGCAGCGGCTGGCTCTCATTCGGCGTGGTTTGAGCATCCACAACTGCGGTCGCCCCTGTCACAGGAGGGTCATTCACCGGTTGATCACTGGCTGTAGGGTTGTGCACAGCCGCGTTCTGCGGGCTGCAGGCAGACAGGATCAGGCTGACGAGTATTAACAACAGAGTCAGGGATTTTGCCGTTCGCATAGAGGATCAGTATAGCACACTGAACAAAGAAAAAACCTCCGCCGGTTTCCCAGCGGAGGTTGTGGTTTTGGTGCGTCTGTTTAGCGAACCCTGAAGCTGCCCGAGCCTTGATCAAGCTGAATGGTGATGTGCTCTGCATCCTCGTCAAAATCGGCGCTTTCCCACACACCTTCATCATCGCCGCGGTCCACCACATGCTCCATGTCGTTGCGCACCGAGACGCTGCCTGAACCGTCATCCACCACCTCGACGCGCACAGGGCAATCATCCGGCACATTAATGGAAACGCTGCCTGAACCGCTGTTGATGCGCACATCCACACCACAGGGAGCCTCAAGCTCCAGGCTGCCCGAGCCGCTTTCAAAACTGGCTTTGTATGGCTCATCAGTTGCGGGCAAAACCACGTCAATGCTGCCTGAACCGCTGTCCAGTTTGAACCCGGTCAGGTTCATCCCGCTCAGGTCGGCATCAACGCTGCCGGAACCGCTGTCGATGGTCAGTTTGGTGGGTACATCCGCTGCCATGCCGATCTCCCAGCGGCTGTCCATGCTCATCGGAAAGTTATACAGGTCAACATTGCCCGATTGCACCAGGCGCAGGCTGCGGTTGGCTTCGCCGGTGGCTTTAAAGCTGACATCGCCGAGATGGACAATGGTGGCGTCAAACAAGTCGTCGCTGTCAGTGAGGGTATGCATGCGGGTGGGGGCAAACCCGAGATCCAGATATACATCCGCGCTTTGCGCGCCGTCCATGGCTTCCACAAAGTGGTCGGTGGTCAGTTCAGCGCTGCGCACCAGACCCAGGGTGGGACCCGCCACCAGCAGGAACAGCACAGCGACCAC
>DAOUGC010000204.1:0-1677 GCA_034429695.1 Levilinea sp. | reverse complement strand
AAAAAAGACCAGGGGTTGCCGTCCATTTCGTTGTCCCCCACTGAGGACATCCTGGCTGAAGTGGCCAAACAGCGCGAGAAAACCGGCTTTCCCCTCCGCACCATTGGTTTTGCAGCCGAGACCAATGACCTGCTGGCACATGCCCAGGCCAAGCTGGAAAGAAAACGCCTCGATTGCATTATTTGCAACGACGTATCTTCAAAAGACTCTGGATTTGAGGTGGACGACAATCGCGTCACCCTGTTGTTTGCAGGCGGGCAGACCGAAAGCCTGCCGCTGATGAAAAAAGATGAAGTAGCCGGGAAGATCATTCAGGTGTTGATATCATGGCTATAAAACCCTCCCCATCCCGCCCCATTTTCATGATGGTGTGCGCCGCGTTTCTGCTGTGTACGGCTTTTCTACCCGGCAGCGTGCATGCCGAAGCAAACCTGGCTCCCCAGGCACAGGAGATTGTCATCTCTGGCAGCCGCGGTTTTGTTGATCCCATCAATCCGCTCACCGGCCTGCCCGCACCAGACCCGGCTCAGTTGAACCGCCGCCCGGTGATGGTGAAGGTATCCAACTATCCACCGTCCGTTCGCCCTCAGGCGGGTCTTTCGTATGCCGATCTGGTGTTTGAGTACTACATCGGCATGGGTGAAAACCGTTTTGTTGCCACATATTATTCACAGAATGCGGTCGAATCGGGTTCACTGCGTGCAGGACGCCTGGTGGACTCACAACTGGCGAACATGTACGGTGCTTTGCTGGTGTATGGCAGTGCCGATGCGCGTGTGGACGAGGTACTGCAAAACGAGTTGGGCGACAGAGCCATCTCCAATCTGGAAGTACCCTGCCCGATTGTGTGCGGCGAGGAAACCCATCAGAAACCCTGGGTGTATGTCAACTCGGGCGAAATCTCCAATTTTGCCGTCGCCACGGGCATCAATAATACCCGTCCCAATTTGAACGGCATGTTGTTTTCCGAAGCCACCCCATCGAGCGGACTGTTTGGCGTTCAGGTGGGGGTTGAATATTCCGACTTTGACCGCGGCGAATGGCGTTACGACGCCGCGAGCGGCAAATATCAAAAATGGGTCGAGATGAACCTGGATAAGACCCTGCAAGTACCCCACACCGACCGGTTAAACAACACCCAACTGGCATTTGACAATGTGATCCTTCTGATGGCCGGATATCATGAATACAACAGCACCCTGCACGACATCTACCTTTGGGATGTCAGCAGCAATCAACCGGCTTACTTCTTCCGCGACGGGATCATGATCAAAGGTTCGTGGCGCTCTGCCGGTCATGACCGCCCATTGCAGTTCTACGATGCGCGCGGTTTGCCCATGGCGCTTAAACCCGGAACATCGTGGATTGTCATTGCGGGAAAAAGTTCACGGCTGGAAGATAAAGGCTCCGGTATCTGGGATCTGCAATTTGCGCTCCCGTAAGCCATCGGTTTATCAATTACAGGTATATTGATGAAAAAACGGTTTGTCACCCAACACAGGCAGTCTGCGTGGCTGCCTGTGTTTCTTTTAATGGGTGTTTTATCGCTCGTTCTCCTGCCTGCCTGCCAATCCAGCCAGCAGGCAACCGTCACCCCCGGTGTGACTTCGCAACCGGTCAATGTTTCTGCAACTCCATCATTTACACTCTCCCCCACCCTCACGCTGACAGTCACCC
>DAOUGC010000203.1:0-24665 GCA_034429695.1 Levilinea sp. | reverse complement strand
TTCCGGTGAAATTGACGGAAGCCAGGATGATCATGCGCCCATCGGGACGGAGAACACGGTAAGCTTCACGCAGGGTCACTGTCTCCATGATGTACTCGGTGGGAAATGTGGCGACGATGTTGTCGAAAGATTCGTTGGAGAACGGCAGGGCGCGGCCATTGCCGCGCACCAGGTGGCTTGCAGCGGAGAGACGGGTCAGACGTCTTTGCGCGAGTTTCCCCATTTGACGGCTGAGATCCAGACCGATGGGAGCGTAACCCAGTTTTACCATGTGCTCCTGCAGATGCCCGGGACCATGCCCCAGTTCAAGCACTTCGCTGCCGGTGAGAAATGCAGCCGATGAGCGCACCCAATCCTTCCAGCGGTTGGCAGATACCAACGCCGCGACGAGATCATAACTCCATGCCAGGGGTTGATAGATCAGATAGAAGAAGAAGCGCAGGAATGTAACCATGAGTTTGGAAATTTTCATCATTTGCTCCTTGCGGATTTGGCAAGGTTTTTGTATAATTGGGCGGTTGTCATCTATGAATGTTTAATGAGCAGGTACAGGAGTACAGCATGGTTCCACATCCAAAGCGCAAGCATTCCAAGGGCCGACGTGATCGCCGCCGGGCGCATGATGCCATTACGGCTGTAAACCTGGTTCAGTGCAGCAATTGCGGGGAGATGCGGCTTCCGCATACCGTATGCCCCAATTGCGGGCATTACCAGGGACGCGAAATCGTCGCCATGGAAAAAGAAGAAAAGAAGAAATAAAGCAGGTGAGCCGCAATCGAGCGGCTCGTTTGCTTTTAAAGACAGAGCGGTGTGGGGGCGAAGCATTTATAGTACACGGGCGAGTAAAAACCCGACGATCGCCAGCAATAGTCCCAAATGTAAGAAGAGGTCGGTGGTGGTCAACCAGCCGGCGGGAACCAGCCTGAGGATAAAATTCACAAGGATCAGCAACAATCCAAGCAAAGGCAGCAAACCTTTGCGATGAGCGACGAACTCGGACAGTCGGTCGAGTAATTTTGAGATCCAGGCGCTCATGGATTATCTTCCTCGGGTTCTGGTTCAGTGCCCGGGTTCAGGTAGCGCTGGAATCGGGTGATTAACCTGCCCGGGATGCTGCCGTGAATCAATACGCCACCTCTGCCATGTTCCACACGCTGAACCTGTCCCTGTTCGTGAATTAATGAAATGAGCTGGCCTTCCTGATAGGGTAAACGCACCACCACCGGCACAAATGTTTCATAAAGCAGGCTGTCAATGGCACGGATTAAATCATCCAGTCCGGTGCGTGTTGCCGCAGAAATGGCAACAGCGTTCTCATAATTGCTGATCGAATCACGGGCTGCATCGGGATCAGGCAACAGGTCGATTTTGTTGAGCGCGGTAATGGATGGGATCTTGTCGGCATCAATTTCTGCCAGAGTGGCTTGAACAGCCTGCAAATGAGCCATCGCGGACGGGTGGGTGATATCGACAACGTGAATCAGAAGATCCGCCTCAGTGATCTCCTCAAGCGTAGCGCGAAAGGCAGCCACCAGTTGGGTGGGGAGTTTTTGAATGAACCCAACAGTATCGGTGAACAAAGCCCAGTGCCCACCGGGAAGTTCCACCCTGCGGGTGGTGGGGTCGAGCGTGGCAAAGAGCTGATTGGCAACATAGACATCGGCATTGGAAAGGGCATTGAGCAGGGTGGACTTGCCTGCGTTCGTATAGCCAACTAGGGCGATGACCGGTATGCGGCTGCGTTTGCGCTGGCTGCGATATCTTGAGCGGTGTGCTCGCACTTTCTCAAGTTCATTTTTTAAAGTGCTGATGCGTTTGCGGATCTCACGCCGGTCAACTTCCAACTGGGTTTCACCCGGTCCACGCAGACCCACGCCGCCGGTTGAACCGGTGCGTCCACCGCCGCCGCCGGTTTGACGGGCAAGGTGGGTCCAGGCGCGGGTCAGGCGGGGCAGGCGGTATTCGTATTGAGCCAGTTCAACCTGGAGAATACCTTCACGGGTATGGGCATGTTGGGCAAAGATGTCGAGGATCAACGCCGTGCGGTCAAGCACCTGAACTTTTGGCCCCAGCTTCTCTTCCAGTTCACGCAGGTGTCGGGGTGAGAGTTCGTTGTCAAATATGACCACGTCCGCCAGTGTCTCTTCCACCAGGGCTTTGAGTTCATCCACTTTACCGGCGCCAATAAAAGTATCGGGGTGGGGATGGTCCAATTTTTGAGAAGTCTCTCCGACCACATCCAATCCGGCGGTATCGGCGAGCAGGGCTAGTTCATCCAGCGAATCTTGCATGGAGAGCAGCGAAGGTTCGGAGCGTAATTCCACCCCGACCATGAATGCGCGTTGGCTGGGAGGCGTGGTTGATTCTGGTTGTTTTTTTGCCATTGGCTCGGCTGCTCTTTCCTCTAATCGAAGTGATGTTATGACTGTGCTTTCACCCAATCAACCATGCGGGTAATGGCTTCGGCCAGGCGGGGGGTGGATGTTCCCAGTGAAATGCGTAAATATCCTTCACCGTACTCACCGTAGACCACGCCAGGGGTGGTGCTCACCCCGGCTTCCTCCAGCAGGCGCGTGCAGAAACTGGTGGAGTCTTCAAAGCCAGCCGGTAAATGCGCCCATACATAAATCGCTGCCGGAGGGGTCTCGACAGCAAAACCGGCTGCCCGCAACCCTGCGAGAACGATATCACGTCGTTCCTGATAGATTTGGTTCCGGTCGGAGATCCATTCCTGATCGCCGGTCAGCGCAGCAATGCCAGCGTCGAACACTGGTTGAAAGTGGGATGTGTCCATCTGGCTTTTATAGGTATTCAGGTAATTGATCACCTGAGGATTGCCCACAGCCATTCCCAAACGCCAGCCTGCCATGTTATAGGCTTTGGCAAGCGAGTTGAATTCCACGCATACTTCCCGCGCGCCGGGAACAGTCATGATGCTGGGAGCAACGTACCCGTCAAAGCACACATCGGCGTAGGGGGCATCGTGCGCAACGACGATCTGGTGTTTTTTTGCATAAGCGACAACGCGTTCAAAGAAAGCAGTATCTGCCGTGGCGCCGGTGGGATTGTTGGGGTAATTCAACCACATCAATTTCGCCTGGCGGGCAATATCTTCTGGAATGGCATCCAAATCGGGCAGGAAGCGATTCTTGCTCAATAACGGCATGGGGAAGATTTGAGCGCCGGCAATTAAAGCTCCGGCTGTGTATACTGGATAGCCCGGATCGGGCACCAGTACAATATCGCCCGGGTTCAGCAGCACCTGGGAAAGGTTGAAAAGGCCTTCCTTTGAGCCAATCAACCCGATCACTTCCTTCACCGGGTCAAATTCCACGCCAAAACGACGCAGGTAATAAGCGCTGATAGCCCGTTTGAAATCAGGAGTGCCGCCATTGGGGGTGTAACCGTGGTGTCCCGGGTTGCGGGCTGATTCCACCAAGGCATCGATAATAAAATCTGGTGGGGGCAGATCTGGAGAACCCATATCAATACGAATTACATCCATGCCCTTGGCTTTTAATGCATTGATGGCTTGGTTGAGCCGGGCAAAGAAGTAAGGTTTGAAGTCGGCGATGCGATCTGCAGGTTTGATGAATGAAGTCATTTGTTTGGGGTCACCTTTATGGAGTTGAATGGGTGAGTGGGGCGAATATTTTCGCCATTTTGTCATCCGGTGGTGTTTCCCGACAGGGAAGCAGGATGTGAAACAGCGTACCGGGGCAGTGTTCCTCGTCACAACCTTCTGATTCCACCCAGATTGCACCACCGTGAGCTTCTATGATACCGCGTGCGATGCGCAGTCCAAGCCCGGGGCCCCCACCCTTGAATTTTGTCTTGCCGCTGGAGTGAAGGGAGGCGTTACCAATCTGGGTGAACTTCTCGAAGATATAGGGTTGGTCCTCGGGGGCAATGCCAATGCCGGTGTCTTCCACCACCACTTCAATAAAACCGGGCAGTTTGCGACCGGTGATGTAGATATTGCCACCATCAGGGGTGAACTTGATGGCATTGCTAACCACGTTGCGAAAGACCTGCAAGATCCTTTCCGGATCGCCAAAGGTCATTTCACTGCTACCCGGAAAGGCGGAGATTTCCATTTTCAGGCGGCGTTCCTCAAGAATGGGACGGGTTTCTTCCAGCAACACTGAAAACAGACGGTTTAACCACATCGGTTGGAAATTCAACTTCATCAAGTCGTTATCGATCAAAGAAACATCAATCATGTCATCAATGATCCCCCTCAGACGGACAGCGCCTTTTTGAATGCCGTCAAGGAGAATTGTATCCTGGGCATGGGCATGATTGTGCTCAACTGACTCGCGCAGCATGGATGCGTAACCTTCGATCAAGGTGAGCGGCGTCTTTAATTCATGGGCAGCAACAGCGATGAAATCTGATTTGGAACGATCGAGTTTTTCAAGTGAGGATTCCACATCTGCCAGTTTTTGGGAGATAAAGTTCACCCGTACCTGGATCTCAAACTGGGCGGCTTTTTCATAAATATAGGAGATGATGGGCAGGAGGATGCTGATCAACTGCAGGCTGTGAATTTCGTCCAGGGTTTCCCGGCTGATATTGAAGAAAAGCAGGAGCATTTCGTTTACGAAGCGGGTGAGACTGCTGCTGGTATCCTGCAGATCGGTCTGCGTAAGACCCTGACTCCAGGTCAACAGAACCGGATCGAGCCAGGCGGGATCACCGGTTTCAACGGCCTGCTCAAGGAAGTTGTAGAACTGCTCAAGTTCCATGCGAACCGGTTCACGCATGCTGGACCCACGGGTCAAAATGACCACGCTGCGTTCGAGCCAGATGGGGCGAATGGTTCTTAACAGCTCCAATTCTTCCATATGGTATTAGTTTACGCCATCCTGCGAATTTTGCCAATTGACCTTAAGCCACATCATTAAGGTGTCTCCCACCGCTTTCAGTGATTCCGGGGACACTTTGTCTTCGGTATCTTCAACGGTGTGCCAGAAGGGATAATCGAAATCGATGATGTCAATGGCTGGTATTTCCCTGCTGATGAAAGGTATATGGTCGTCGAGCAGGCTGTGGCCTGGTTGGGGGATGAAACGATCTCCGTACCCGAGTGAACCGGCTATTTTCCAAATCTCTGCAGACAGCTCAGGATCCGAATTGCGTTCGTAAAGTAATTGTTGATCCGCGTCTCCCACCATATCCACGATAATGACAGCGTCTGGATTTTCCTGCAACGAAGCAGCGGCAGCTTTGGAACCAAGGATCCAGTCCCAACCCTCGATGCTTCCCTGGTCTTCAGCATCAATGAACAATAACCAGACTTCGCCGGGAAAGTCATGCGGCAGGGTGCGGCTGAGTTCCAACAAAACCGCCACACCCGACGCGCCGTCATTTGCGCCAGGGACGGGTTTGTCCTGGTTCTCAGGAAGCGGATCCCGGTCGGCGATCTGACGGGTGTCATAATGTGCACCGATGATGTACCATGGGCGGCCGTTGCCGCGTTTGGCAATAATGTTGTGGATTGGATGATCCATTGCCGTGGTCTTTTGATGTTCCACCTGCCAGTCATTGGCGGTTAGTTCGGCAGTCAGATGGTCGGTAATGGCTCTATGACCGGCTGAGCCGGGGATGCGCGGTCCCATCTCCACCTGCCGAACGACATCCTGATATGCCCTTTCGCCATCAAATGGTTCATTCTCCTGAATGCGATTGACAGCAATCAAGATGCCACCGATCACCGCGAGGATGACCAACCCCACCAGCATGGGTACGTATTGGTAGGCCCTTAGTTTCATAGTCCCTCTCTAATTCTCGGTAGCATGGTATCGAGCGTTTCCAGCGAGCGGCGGGCGTATTCCATGGCGCGTTCCCGTTTACCCCGCAGTTGAACATCCAGCGCGGCAGGCAGGCCGTAATTGGCTTTCATGGGTTGAAAATCTTTCAGGTCAGCGTTGGTGATGTAATGGCAAAGAGCACCCAGCATGGTGGTATCGGGTAGTTGGATGGGTGTTTTGCCGTGTAAAAAGCGGGCTGCATTGATCCCCGCCAGCAGCCCACTGGCGATGTTACCCATGTATCCTTCGATGCCTGTGATTTGTCCGGCAAAGAAAAGGTTGTCGTATTCGCGTAGCTGCAGGGTTGGCTTAAGCAGCAAAGGGGAAGCCAGAAAAGTGTTGCGGTGCATCTGTCCGTACCGTACGAACCCGGCATTTTCAAGGCCGGGAATGGTGCGCAGCACACGCTTTTGTTCCGGAAAGGTCAGGTTGGTCTGAAAACCCACCAGATTGTAGAGCGAGCCAGCCAGGTTATCCTGGCGGAGCTGAACCACTGCATATGGATGACTACCGGTGCGGGGATCCTTCAGCCCAACTGGTCGCATGGGGCCATAAGCAAGCGCCTGGGGTGAGCGTTCCGCCAGGACTTCCACCGGCAAACAGCCCTCAAAAAAACGGTGTGCTCCTGCGGTGACACCGTCTTTAACCGGGGAGTCAAAATCATGCAACTGAATCTTTTGCGCCGTCACCAGAGCTGAGACGAAAATGTCATACTGCTCTTTGTTCATGGGGCAGTTGATGTAATCCCCGTCTGCCTGGACTCCCCGGCCGTAACGGGAAGCCCTGAAGGCAATGTCCATGTTGATGGTCTCGCCAGCCACGATGGGGGCAACGGCGTCAAAGAAAAACAGGTTTTCAGAACCGGTGAGTTGAATGATGGAATTTGTCAGCGCAGGAGAGGTAAGAGGCCCGGTTGCGATGATGACCGGCCCGGAGGGTACGTCAAGAACTTCCTCTCGGATGATATTGATGTTGGGATGTGTATTCAAATGATGGGTTACATCATCCGCGAAGCGTTCCCGGTCAACTGCCAGTGCACCGCCCGCCGGAATGGCCGCGCGTGTGGCGCACTCCACCAGCAATGAGCCCATGCGCCTGGCTTCTTCCTGGAGCAATCCTGTTGCCCGATCCACCAGCAAAGCTCCAAGCGAATTTGAGCAGACAAGTTCTGCAAATCGATCCGTTTTGTGTGCGCCGGTTTCAACGTGCGGACGCATTTCAAAGAGATTCACCCGGATACCTCGGCTGGCAACCTGCCAGGCTGCCTCACTGCCCGCCAATCCGGCGCCAACAATGGTAAGTTCCATACCCAATCTCCTGATGCTGTTGGGGGTGATTTTACCATTTTCACAAAAAAACTGCTGGTATAAAACTTGCAACGTTTGGGCTATCTGAATATACTGATTTAAGCAGCGAGTGTGCCTATGTTCCAGTTGCATTATCATGCCATCCGACCCGCCACCACCGCCCATCTTGCGCAGACGATGACCCTGTTAAGTCTGACCGTGGAAGAATTGCGCCAACAGATCGAGTCTGAACTGGCGAATAACCCGGCCCTGGAGATGGTGGATGAACGGCGATGTCCCACCTGTCATCGGCGGCTGCCTGACCATGGTGCATGTCCGTTGTGCAGCCGACCATCCCTGAATGGCAGTGATGAGCCTGTGGTGTTTATCTCTCCGCAGGAAGAGTACAGCTATCAATCCAGTGCCTCCAAGGAGGTGGCTGCTGAGAACGATTACTCAGCCATGCAGGATGATCTGCCAACCTACGTGCTGCGTCAGGTTGCACCGGAGCTGGAGGGCCAGGATCGCAAGATCGCGGCCTACATACTGGCAAATCTGGATGAAGATGGATTACTGGGTGTAACCCTGCTTGAGATCGCGCGTTACTTCCACGTGATGATCAGCGATGTACAACGGGTTCAAAAGATCATCCAGCGGGCAGATCCAATTGGGGTTGGCTCATCATCTCCGCGAGAGGCCTTGCTGGCTCAACTGGATGTGCTTGAGGAGAATGGTTCGATTCCCCGGCTGGCGCGCTCCATTGTTGAAGATGGAATGGAACTGATGAGCCGGCGTCAGTTTGGGGAACTTGCCAGGCAGCTCGGGGTTAACTTGAAGCAGGTGGAACAGACTGTGGATTTTATTGGAGGGAATCTTAACCCATTCCCGGCGCGTTCGCACTGGGGTGATGTCCGTCAACCCGAAGCAAGTGTGTCAGGGGTCTACCACCAGCCGGATATCATTGTGAGTTATCTCAATGAGGACCCTGGAAATCCGTTAATGGTTGAGATCATTCTTCCATTGCGCGGCATCCTGCGGGTCAACCCCATGTTCAGACAGGCATTGCGTGAAGCCAGTGAAGAGAAAAAAGAAGAATGGAAGAGCGATTTGGAACGCGCCTCACTATTTGTAAAATGCCTGCAACAGCGCAACCACACCATCCAACGCCTGTTGACCCGCCTGGTCAGCCTGCAAAAAGACTTCATCTTGAACGGTGATGAGTATTTGCGTCCGATCACACGAGCCTTCTTCTCGAAAGAACTGGAAGTGCACGAGTCGACCATTTCCAGGGCGGTGGCAAACAAAACCATCCAACTGCCAAACAAACGCATCATTCCCCTGGCTGCTTTCTTTGATCGCAGCTTAAACGTACGAACCGTTTTAAAAGACCTGATTGATCGGGAACACCGCCCGCTCAGTGATGCAGAACTGGCCGACCTGCTGGCGGAACGTGGTTATCCGGTTGCAAGGCGAACTGTGGCCAAATATCGCGCAATGGAAGGGATACTTCCAGCGCATCTTCGACAAGCGGCTCTTCAAGGAACCCCATGAATCGGTTTGGAGCAACCTCATCCATTCTCAACTTTCTTTCCCGAAAACCCACTGATTATCTGGTGGATGTGGAAGTGCTCATCAATGAAATAGGTACACCAACGGTTCTGGTGGATCGACAACGTAACACCATATTGATGGTGAATAATCCCTTGGCGAAGATATGGGGCGCAACCGGACAGGATCTGGTTGGCGCTCCATTATCGTCATTAACTCCAGAACTGGAACCCGGCAGATTGGATGCCGCCAGTGCCGGAATGGAAGTGAGCATCAATCGCAGGCAGCGCGTGGCAACCCAGGCCCGCATTGGAATGTGCGTTCCCATTTTTGATACATGTCATTTGGTTACCTTTAACCTGATCGAGGAAGAAAAAGAGCTTTCTCACGAAGAGCTGGCGCTGCATTACAAGGCACTCTACGAACTTTCCCGGCTGACCAGTAATGTGGATCTTCCCGATGCGCTTGACAAAGCCATTGAACTGACCGGATTGATTACCTCAAGCCGGGTGGTGTGTCTGTATCAGGCTGTGCCGGATTTTCCCATATTAAGATGTATTGCCAAAAAAGATGACGACCGTGTATTCCCGGACGAAGTGTCTTATGCAGATTTGATCCGCTTATCCACAACCACCATATGGCAGGCTGGGAGAAAGCATACTGCTGAAGTTCAACGCGCCGGAAGGGTGTGCGGTTTGTCTTACGTGGCTTCCACTCCGTTGGGCCAGAACCAGGCCATGATAGGCTTGCTTGTGGTGGGCGATGCCGGGATGCAACCATCCGATCACCTGCCCCAGTCTCTGTCCTTTATTGGTGAGCTGATAACAAGCATGTTGCAAAATTGTGTCAGGGTGGATAACCTGGAACAACAAAATGCCAGTCTCAGGCATCAGAGCGCCATATCTGAAACAGTGATCAATAATTCGGTGCAGGGTATCATCATTTTGCAGCCAGATTTAAAAATTGCCGCGCTCAATAACAGTGCCGAAGGAATGTTGGGTTACATGCAATGGGAAGTCAAAAGTCAGCCGGTTGAAAATATTCTGATCGGTTCTGATGCGTTGTTGCCCGCTCTTGAAGCAGCCATTCAGGGCAAGCCCACCAACGATTTCCCCCATCTTTCACTGCATCGCAGAGATGGTGAGATATTTCCGGCTGAGGTTCAGGTGTTGCCAGTGATCGACAATAACGCCATCCTGGCGATTATCATTCTGATCAATGACATCAGTAATGATATGGAAATTCGTGTACATGCCAAGCAATTGGAACACAGCGCCTACCTGGGGCAATTTACGGCCATGTTTGCCCATGAAGTTCGCAACCCCATTAATAACATTTCGGCAGGTTTGCAGCTGATGGAAACCCGCTTGCAGCCAGGGGATCCGCAACTGGAATCGATTGGAAAAATGCTGGGAGATTGCACCCGGTTGGATCATTTAATGGAGTCGGTGCTGTCATTCTCACGTCCAATGGAGAATACATTTGTGCCGGTTGACATGAATCTGCTGATCAAGCGGATAGTTGACCGCTGGATGCCACGCTTCACACGTTTAAAAGTAAAATTGAATTACCAGATGAATCCTGGCTTGCCAAAAGTTCTGGGTGACCTGCGAGCACTGGAACAGGTATTCATCAACCTGATCAGTAACGCAGTTGAGGCGATGAGCAATCAGGGAGGGGTTCTATCCATCCGAATTGCCCCCAATCAGGAACTTTCCAACCGACCGCAGCTTGAGGTGATGATTTCGGATACAGGACCCGGTATTCCGGATGAATTACGCGAGCGAATTTTTGAGCCGTTTGTTACCGGTAAATCAAAAGGTACTGGTCTGGGGCTGGCGATTACCAAGCGGATCATCTCGGCACATCAAGGCAGTATCTGGGTGAACAGTTTTCCGGGTGGTACCATGTTTCATATACTGCTTCCCATCATTTCTGAACCGACAAAAATGGAGAATGTCTGATGGCAATTACCGTGTTAATCGTTGATGATGAGGAAAATGCCCGAACCTTTATCGGTGATTACTTGCAGGGCGCAGGATATGAGGTATTGAAGGCTGCCACGTTTGGCGAGGCGCGTCCGATTGTGTTGCAGGGGGAATGTGACGTGGTGTTAATGGATGTGACCCTGCCGGACGGCTACGGCCCCAATATGCTGTACGAAACAGCGCACATGCCGGTCAGGCCCCCGATCATCCTCTTTACTGCCTATGGTGATATTGAAATGGCGGTTGAAGCCATGAAGAACGGTGCACACGATTTCATCACCAAGCCGGTGCAGTTGCCAGAACTGGTGCAATCCATTCAAAAAGCAGCATTGATGATCACCATGCGTCGGGAGCTGGAACATCTACGGCAGACGCAAAATCAGGGGGCGACTTTTATTGTGGGCAACACTCCTGAAATGAAAACGGTGATTGCATTGTCACAAAGGGCGGCAGCAGCATCCGTTTCGGTGTTGATCACGGGTGAGACCGGCACTGGCAAGGATGTGCTGGCACGATACATTTATTCCAGTGGTCCTCGCGCCAAGAAATCATATATCGCCATTAATTGCGCAGCCATTCAACCGACCGTATTGGAATCAGAGTTGTTTGGATATGAGGCGGGCGCATTCACCGGAGCAGAAAAACGCAAACACGGTTTGATGGAAGTCGCAGATGGGGGTGTGTTATTTCTTGATGAAATTTCATCCATGCCGGTGGATATCCAGGCGAAATTATTGCGCGCAATAGAAGAACGCGCTTTTAGAAGAGTGGGCGGAACCAACCTGATCCAGGTGGATGTTGAAATTGTTGCTGCTTCCAACCGTCACTTGCCCACCATGATCAAAGACAATCAGTTTCGCGAAGATCTGTATTACCGCCTTAAAGTGGTTGATTTGCATATTCCCCCTTTGCGTGAACGAAAAGCTGACATTCCAGAATTGGTGGGTTACTTCATTCGCGAAATTAACCCGCGTTTGGGGGTAAATATCTCCGATGTCACCCCACGCGCCATGGAAGCGTTAATGAATTACAACTGGCCGGGAAACATTCGCGAATTGCGCAATTCCATTGAACGCGCCATGTTGTTCTGCGATGATCCCTGTATTGATCTGGCCCATCTTCCGGCGGATATCACCCGAGGCGGATAAAAGAAAATACCTGGCACAACTCTTGCAACAACACCTCTAGAGACAATAACTCGGGAGGTGTTTTCATGTCGCTTTCGGTTTATGATCTGGTTCTGACCATGAGTGTCAGTTTGTTCATCATTGGCGTGGCTTCAGTGGGGATCGGTGTTTTCATCTTGATTTCCAAAGTTGTCTCCGATGATTTACGGGTCATCGCGGATCAGACGGTTCGGATGGCGCAAAAAGGCATTGCCGAAGATGTGGTTGGCCTGGTTGGCAATGCTTCCTCTCTTCTTGACTCACTTAATCAACTTGTTCAAACCACATCAGGAGTGGGGATGTTCCTGTTTCTGTGTGGGTTTGGCCTGATCCTGGCGGCATACTTCCTTCTACGACAAATCATGTAGGTTGGGTTGTTTTCCATCTGCGATCCATATAAGCGCCCGGAGTAAATATGAACCTCTCTGATCTGCTTTTATTTTTACAACAGTCCATTTCAGCAGAGCCAGCCGCCAGAGTGCTGGCTGCTTTACGTAGAGACCCCCTGGTTTGGTCTGGGCTGCAAAGGGAAGGTGTTTTCCAGGCGCTTGTTGATCAATCATCCACCGCAAGTGAAGACTGGCAGCCTGGCAATCTGGCATTAAGGGCGCTGGGAAGTGGGTTTACAGCATCGCAACTGGCGGTTGAAGATCTGCCTGCCCTGGAAAAGACCATCAGGCAGCAGGCATTACAGGTATTTGAGGAAAAAATCCGCCAGAACGAATTGTGCGCCACACTGGAGGAAGCCGGGCTGGTGGCAATTGCCCTGCGGGAACGCCGCCGTGTCACCAAAACATGGGATGGGTTGGGCGAGGAGTTGTTTGTGGAGAGTGGCGTGCCTGGGGCGCGATTGATGCAAGTATGGCAGACCCCGCTTGCCTGTCTGTACAGCATGATCCCGGATGGATCTGCAATGCTCTCCCAGGTGATGAGCGGCTCAAACAAAGACCTTGCCATGCGCCTGGTCAATCATGTTCTGTTGAGCAATCCAATCACGATGGAAGACCGGATTCGCCAGTTGCTGGGATTGCTTGGCGGATTGACCCGGCAGATGCAGTCACAATGGTTGCGTCTGCTCAATCTGCAGGGTGAAGTTCAAATGGTGATGAACCTGGCGCAACAATTGCTGGGTGCGCATGGGTTGGATGCGCTTTCAGTGGATGATTACCTGGTGGATGGTCGCCAATCGGAAGACATCTTCCGTACGGCGGTTGATCTGGAACATAAATCCTCCCTGCTGAGATTTGCCGGAGATGATGAACAGGCGCTGCTGGCACTGGCAAATGCGCGTAAACTGGCAATTTCGTGGATGGCGGGTATTCATGCTCAAATGGCTGCCATTCCATCCGGCGACCAGGCCGACCTGCCCGTGGAAGCCAGGAATATGCAGGATGCTGAACTGGCTCATGGCCCCGTGCAAAAGTTGATGGAGCAAACGGTATCCCAGGCAAAAGCCGGTGAGCGCGAAGAAGCCATTGAGAGCGCGCGCAAGGCAGTGGGTGAATGGATAGGCCATTACAGCATGGGCCTGGAAGAGCCTGCCCCAAGGAATGCGATCACCTGGTCGCCATCGACGTATGTGCATACGTTGATGGACCTTGGTTTGGACCATGAAGCCCTGCAATTATGCCTGTTGCTGTTGCAAAGCAGGCCTGCGGATCTTGAGCTGATCGATCTGGCGGCAGAATTGCTGTTGAACCTGGGTAATCTGGAGCAGGCTCTGGACTACACCCGCATGGCAATCGTCCTCGATCCTGAAGGCATCGGCCGGCACCGCCGACTGGCAGAAATCTATGAACGCTGCGAGATGTGGCGTCAGGCGTTTGAGGTAAGACAATACTTAAATTCACAATTGGGTGTGCCTGTTTTGGAGGATCGACTGGCGTACCTGGTGGATGCTGTAAATTGTGGTGAATCAACCCTGGCACTCCAGCAAGGGCTTGATTTGCTTGAGCAGTATCCCAATCATGGCGCCATCAACGGCATGGTGGGTGATGCTTATTACCGGCTGGAAAACTGGAAGGAAGCCGCCAGGTATTATGGAAAAGCCACTCTCTTGCAACCGACTGATGCAGTCGGATGGATGAGACTGGCGGATTGTTATGAGCGCATGGATGAACCCCTGCGGGCACTGGAAACCCTGCGGGCGGCAATCCTGTCTGCACCAAACTCCACCGAACTTAATTACCGCCTGGCGACCACCTGTCTGGCATTCAATCTCTACTCAGAGGCGCTGCCATTCCTGAAACGGGCAGCCAGCCTTACACCTGAATCCTACGAGGTGACCACCCAACTGGCAAATACGCTGTTCAGCCTGGGTCAGATGGAGGAAGTCAGCCAGGTGCTGGAGACTGCAAGACAAAACTGGCCATCAGACTCTGAATTGGCGTACCTTGAGGGGCGCGTATTACTAAACCTGGGGGATGAAGAGGCAGCGGTACGTTCACTTGAGGTTGCTTTACAGACACCAACACCTGATTTTGACCGACTGATGTTGTACGCTGAAACCCTGTGTTCCGACTGGCGCCGGGTACTGATGCCCCTGTCACAGGCTGATATTGCCCGTTTGGTCAATGCACAACAAGCGGTTGGCAAGGCACTTGCCATCCGGCCGGATGATTTTGAAGCCCGTTTATTGCTGGCAGAAATTCAAGGAATGCGCGGCAACTGGCAAAGCGCCGCTGAGTTGTACTCCACCCTTGTGGAAGATGCCAGGGCGCGCGATATGGAATGGCGATGGCGTGTGCAGAGTGGCTGGGGCAGGGCTGCCCTGGAAACGGGACAAACTGCCGCTGCCCTGGCGGCATTGGAAGAGGCAGCCATGGCACATCCGGATTCAGTTTATTTGCAGCGTTTGATGTGTGAAGCATATAAGGCTGCCGAACTCCCACAGGAAGCCATGCAGGCAGCCCGTTATGCCCACCGTCTGGCTCCATCTGACCTGGATACATTGACCTGGTTTGCCGGGGTTGCCATCCAGCTTGGGGCTGATTGGGATGCAGTGGATGCGTTGCAATGCGCCACCCAGCTTGCCCCTGACAACCCTGATTACTGGTTGCGCCTGATTGGGTTGCATCTGCAACTGGGTGAACTTGACTCGGCAAAAGCCGGTCTGCTGCGCTTGATGGATCTGACTGATTTGTCACCCGACCACTTACGTCAGGCGGCTTACTGTTACCTGCGTATGCAGGAAACCGGCCTGGCGCTCTCCTGTCTGCAACAGGCAGTCAGTTTCAGTTCCAACCCATCCGCCGGTTTGCTGTTTGAAATAGCACAATTAATGGCACAAATGGGGCAGCTTGAAGATGCCTTGCAGGTAACGCAAAACGCCATTCAGAATTCTCCTGAAGCAGTCAACTTCCACGTATTTCAGGCAGATCTATTAACCGCTCTGGGGCGAACCCAGGCTGCGTTTGCCTGTCTGGAACAGGCAGTACAAATCCGCTCCGGCAATCCATCACCTGTACAGATCGAGGCAGAGGATTGGATCTCATCACTGGAGGATTCTGGCGCCATTTACTTGCGTTTTGGATGCCTGATGCGACGAATGGGCAACCTGGCTGAAGCGGTCGAATACTTCCAGTCGGCATTGAAGGAACACCCGGATAATATTGGACTGCGTGTGGTGACAAGCAGTTTGTACCTGCACTTGAACGATATTGACCAGGCGAAACAGACCATTGACTCGCTGTCCGGTGATCGTTTACCCGACACCATTGAAGACGCCTGGAAGCACTGGGTGGCTTTGCGGGTTGAAATGGCATTGGATGATGGAGACACCGGAACTGCGCTGCAGATCCTGCAAAACCAGGTTGGGAGTGTGCAGGACCATCCCCGCTTGCTGCTGGATTGGGCGCGATTACTAGCGCGCAGCGGGGAAACCATGAAAGCAGCCGAAACCATGGCGAGGGCATTAACCAGCCTGCCGGATGTGACGGATGAGTCTGCAGCTTACTATGGGCCCCTGTTCAACTTCAAGTTCGACCCTGAGCTGTGGCTGGATGTTGATCTTTGGGTGTCGCGCGCCGCATATGAAGTTGGCAACTGGTTGCTGGCGCTGCAATCCATCGATCTGGCCAGCAGAAAGATGACCACATCGGCATTGCTGCCGCTGGAACAGGGGCGTTTGCGTATTCACATTGCTGAGCAACAGCGGTTGCGCCATGAGCTGGAAATCGTCCGGCGTTTACCGGGTGATGAGAGCCTTGCGGAGAGCGAATATGGTGCTGTTCAGGCTGCACTTTCGCGGGCAGAACACCTGGGGAATAATGTTAAAGGGTGGAAGGCTCGTTGTGAGGCGGCATTCCATCCTGGACCTGCCAGTGTACGCTCTCTGGCTGAAACGATCACCACTGCGGATGATGCGGCTGCGCTGATCATGGTGCTGCGCGGGTTGGGTAATACTGCTGCCGCAATGCAGGTTGCCAGCCAGGTGGAGGAGACCCCCGAAATATTGACCCAACTGGCACTGGCGTGTTGTGATAATGAGGTGGAGCGGGGAATCGAGTATGCCACCCGCCTGATGGAGATCCAACCAAACCATGCAATTAACCATGTTGTGATGGCCAGATTGCATGAAAAAGCCGGTGACATGGATGCCGCGCTCGCAGACCTGGAGCATGCACTCGCTCTCTGGCAGGATGAAGCTGCATGGCAGGCCTGGGCTGCCCGTATTTCGATGGAAATTCAGCTTGTTGAAAAGGCAATCGCGCATTTTGAACAGGCGGTTCATTTTGCACCAGATAATCGGCAGTATGCGCTGCAACTGAGCCGAATTTATCTGTTGGAACAGATGCCGCGCAAGGCGCTCGATTTGCTCAACCGGGCTGAATATCAGGAGAACGAGGAGGCTGAGTACTGGTTCCTGTTGGGGCAGGCCTTCTGGCAGGCAGGAGAGCATCAGGAAGCCCTGGTGTGTGGTGAGAAGGCAGCGGCTTTTGACGTGCATGATCCCAAGCCGTATCTCTTGTGCGGCATGGTTGCCCTGGAACTGGGCAAACTGGAACTCGCCCATGATTATGCTCACAAAGCATTGCTGAGGGACCCTGATAATGCTGAAAGCATTCTCATGCTTGTTCAGGTCCTGACCCACCAGCAACGGCAGGGTGAAGCGCTCGAAGTGCTGGACGAGTACAGCCAATTGGTGGAGACAGACCTGCCATTGATGCTGGAGAAGGCACGCCTGATCCATCAGATCCAGGGTGGGCAGGCTGCACTGCCGTTGTTGCGCCAGCTCGCGGACCGGGATCCTCAAAATATGGCAGTACTTTCCATGCTTGCTCAAACCGAGGCAGCCTTCGGCCAGACAGATCGTGCCAAGAGCGTGTTGCACACGGCTCTGCGGCTGGACCCGGTTCAACCTGATCTCAATTTGTTAATGGGGCGTTTGCAGCACAATGCGGGTCAACTGGATCAGGCAGTGCATTATCTCAGTGAAGCCATTCGTCAATCACCTGTGGGGCTGGATGCATACCTGGAATTGGGGCGAACCCATCAGGAACGCCGCGAAGATGCCCAGGCGCTTAAGATCTACCAACAGGCCATCCGCATCGCTCCAAACGATCAACGAGCATACTATGAAGCCGCCATGATCCTGCGCGAGAGTAAGGATTATGCCGGTGCTGAGGAGATGCTCCGCAGAGCTGCCAAAATTGCACCTGATGACCTGAATATTCGCCGCCAACTTGGCGCGATGATTGCACTCAATCTGGTAAATAATGCACAGGAGGTAAATACATCGCGATGACCACCACAGGCATCTCCTCTTTCGCTTCGGGCAATATCATTACCCGGCAGACGTTTGTGCTGATCCTGCATGCCGCGCTGGACGGGAAGGCATATCGTTTTGCACGGCAGTCGGCAGCTTACTGGTTGGCGCTTTATCCGGGCGACCTGGGTGTGGCTTTCTTACTGGCGCGAGCGCATATTGGCGACAACCATGATGAACAGGCGGCCCCAATCCTGCGAAAACTGGTAAAGCTGGATCCTGAGTTTGCCGAGGCATGGGTGCAACTTGCTGCACTGGAAAAAAGACTGGGCGAACCCGCCAGTATTGCCAATGCATGTGCTTATGCGCTTGGCAAGGAAACCAGTGATGTGTTCTCATTACCGGATTGGAGCAGGCATTTACGCCAGGCAATCAACCGTATGGGGCAGGGGCAATATGAAGAAGCTGAGCAGATCATCCACCGTGTGATCGGCATGAGCATGGATCTGCCACTGGCTGCAGTGATCCACCTGCGCCTGACCGGCGCTCGAAAAGATGCCGCCACGGTTTTCAGGCTGAGCAGCCTTTACCATGCCCGCTGGGGTGAATGTCTTCAATTTGCGTTGGCGTTGGCATCTTCGCAACTGGCGATGAAGGATGAGCCGGAATCGGTGGGATTATTACACCATTGCGTCTCCAATGATGCACAGGGACAGGTTCCAATGCGCCTGTGGGGAAGAAACCACCGCTTCAAAACCCTGTGGGATGAAAACCTGGAAATCAAATTTGACATACCCATCCCTTCTGATGTTGCCAGACGGTTGGGTTGGAATCAATTGAATGCCGGTGGGCTGATTATTGAGAGCCAACCCGAGGTGGAAGAACTGCCGCTAGCCCATCAACCCGTGATGAAAGATGAGGCAATTGAGACTGGCCTGGGTGATTCTGCCGAATCCGGTTTGCCAATGGCGCTGGACTTCCTCGATGGCGCACCATCAGCATATGATGAAGGCGCAATGACCGACCAACCGGTGGATGAAGGGTTGTGGGGGATCGACTCACTGCACCCTGACACCGGTGAGTTTGGCTCTCAAATGGGTTTCGCCGCAGAACCGCAGGCTGTCACCGGGGAGACCGTTCAGTCTCCAGTTGAAGCGCCAACGACGACTAATGCACCGGCTCAAGCACAGATCTTCCAGGAATCCACTTCACAACAGGAACCTGGTGTGAACATGGGCCGGGAAACAAGCGGTGAGCCGCTTGCCATGGAAGCCCTTGAAACCGTGCAGAATGTGGTGGACTTCCTTAAAGACCGCATAAACACTCTATTGTCCTCCCAGGAGGATCCTCATACCGTCAATCAGGTTGCGACAAGTGAGGGTGAGCCTGTTCAAACATCGGAAACCGTGGAGCATGTGGTAGCGGAGCAATCGGGTTTGGATTCTGAAGGATCGATTGCTTCCGGTGAGGTGAGGGAAGAAGCACAAGGAAGTGAAGGGAAGCGAAACGAGCTGCCTCCACGGCGGAGCAAGAAACGCGACGGCAACCTGCGCCAGGTTGAGGAAGAGTTTGCACGCCTGGCGAAGAAGATGAAACGTCCATCGCTCAGCCGCTCAGATGGAAGGTTCCCAATATATGTTATTTTCTCCACCCATACCGGTCTTACCCGCCAGTATGGCGCTCAAACCGCTGGTTTGATTGAAAATGAAATGCGGCTTCTGCAGGAACTGGTGCAGCAGCGTCCTGGATGGGGTGCGATGGTTTTCCTGCCGGACAGCCTGGATGGAAATCAACGCATGGGTGTTCCCATGGTGGATGCCATTGACCCCTGGAAACTCAAACTGGCGCTGGCAGACCTGGATGTCATGCTGGGCAAGCGTGGTTCGATGATCGGCGCGGTGCTGATTGTCGGTGGGCCGGAGGTGGTTCCATTCCACCGGTTGCCCAACCCCACTGATGATGCTGACCGGGAAATCTACTCGGATAACCCGTACGCCACGCTGGACTCCAATTATTTTGTGCCAGAATGGCCGGTTGGTCGTCTGCCGGGTGAACACGGACCGGACGCCGGTTTGCTGCTGGAACAAATCCGCCGCACGCGCGATTATCACACGGGTTACCATCATGAGGAAACGTGGTGGAAGCAAATTCTCTACATGTTGAATTCCTTCTGGAACTTCAAAACCGGGAAAAAATCCAACGGGAAAAAGAACTACACGGGTTCATTTGGCTACTCGGCGGCGGTTTGGCGCCGGTCATCCCTGGCGGTCTTCCGTCCGGTGGGTGAAGGGCGTTCACTGCTGGTCTCCCCGCCAGAATACTCAGGCTCGTTTACCAATCGCAAGATTACCGATACAGCCATCAGTTACTACAACCTGCACGGGCTGGAGGACAGCGCCGACTGGTACGGTCAACGCGATATGGCAGAGAGTACAACCGGACCCGATTATCCGATTGCACTCAGCCCAAAAGACCTGGTGAAGAATGGAAAATCACCGGCAGTGGTATTCACCGAAGCTTGTTACGGCGCTCACATCATCAACAAGTCAGAAGATCAAGCCATGTCGTTGCGTTTTCTGTCGATTGGAACCCAGGCGGTGGCTGGCTCAACAGGGATCGCTTATGGATCGGTTAATACACCGTTGATTGGCGCAGATCTGCTGGGCTATCTGTTCTGGAAGAACCTGAGAGAGGGCTACACTGTGGGTGAATCGTTGATGAAAGCCAAGGCAGATCTTGCCAAGGAGATGAACCGCAGGCAGGGCTTCCTTGACGGTGAGGACCAGAAGACGCTGATATCATTTGTCCTGTATGGGGATCCGTTGATTTACTTCAACTGGGGGGGAGCCAAACCCAAGACCGTACAGCGCTCGGCCGATCATGCTGCTTTCAAGACCATCTGTGACCGCAACAATGGGGTGGATTTTCCACCCGGGGTGAGCCGTGAGATGCTGCGTGAGGTCAAACAAATGGTGGAAGGTTACCTGCCAGGTCTTGATGAGGCCTCTGTGGTCATCAGCCAGGAACACGAAGTGTGTGACGGCGAACACCACCGCTGTCCGACCTCCGAGATCGGTTCCAAGGTTCCCACCTACAATACGGCAGGCAGGGTGGTGGTGACGATCAGCAAACAGGTGCAACTGCCCAACCACACTCACCGACATTATGCCAGGGCAACTGTTGACGCCAATGGCAAGGTGGTCAAACTGGCAGTATCCAGATAATCAACACGGAGAGGGCAGGTATCGAGGCTGCCATCCACACCATCAGGGTTGTCAAAATGGCGACCCTGATTGATTTAAGCGGATGGATATTGATTATCAGCTCATCTACGCGTATAATTTCCAAATTCTTAACTCGAAACGGCGTGACAAAGGAGTTTTACCGACACATGGAGAAGCCCAGGACCGGTTCTGAAATTCGAGCATCATTCATCAAGTTTTTTGAGGGTAAAGGCCATACTTTTGTTCCATCCTCATCACTTGTTCCCGGTGGAGATCAAACCCTGCTCTTTACAAACGCCGGCATGGTTCAGTTTAAGGATGTCTTTCTGGGTACTGATCATCGGCCTTACACGCGCGCTGTGAACTCTCAAAAGTGCATGCGCGTAGCCGGCAAACATAATGATCTGGATGATGTTGGCCGTGATAATACGCATCACACCTTTTTTGAGATGCTGGGCAACTGGTCTTTTGGGGATTATTACAAGGCAGAAGCCATTGCCTGGGCATGGGAACTGCTGACGGAAGTCTGGGGGTTGGACCGCAGCCGCCTGTGGACCACCTATTTTCAGGATGACAAGGGTAACGTTCCCACCGATGAAGAAGCCGCGTCCTGCTGGCGCAAGCAGCCAGGGATCAACCCCGAACATATCATGCCGTTTGGGCGTAAAGAAAACTTCTGGGAAATGGCCGAGGTTGGACCCTGTGGCCCGTGCTCAGAAATCCATATTGACCTCGGACCTGAATTCTGCGACAAGCAGGGGGTGCCGGGTCATGAATGCCGGGTAAATGGGGACTGCCGACGTTTTACTGAGTTATGGAACCTGGTCTTCATTCAATACAACCGCCTAAGCCCAACCGATCTGCAGCCGTTGCCCGCAACCCATGTTGATACCGGCATGGGTCTGGAGCGCATTGTATCGGTGATGCAAAAGGTTTACTCCAATTACCGCACTGATCTGTTGATGCCCCTGATGGACCGGGTGATGGAACTGAGCGGACATTCCATCGAGGAGCGGGAAGCCGATATCACCCCGTACCGTGTGATCGCCGATCACAGTCGGGCGGCATCCTTCCTGATCGCCGATGGGGTTGTGCCGGGAAACACCGGACGCAACTACATTTGCCGCATGATCATTCGCCGGGCAGCACGCTTCGGTGGCAAGATCGGGCTGCATGAGCCTTTCATGGCAAAAATTGCCGAGGTTGTCATCGATCAGTACGGAGATTTTTACCCGGAACTGAAGAAAAACCGCAACACCATTCTGGGGAACCTGACCCGTGAAGAAAAACGCTTCATTCGCACAGTGGAATCCGGGATGGGCGTGCTGGAAGATATGCTGGAAGAAATGCGCCGTAACGGAGCAACCGTACTTGAAGGTGACAAAGCCTTTGACCTGTACGCCACACACGGCCTGCCGCTCGAACTGGTGCGCGATGTTGCCCGTGAGGAAAACCTGGATGTGGATGAAGCTGGTTTCAAGCAAGCCATGGAGACCCACCGGCTGGCGTCTGGCGCTGGCAAGGCATTTGGTCCGCTGGGTGGTGAGGACGTGGATGTCTTCCGTTCATTGTTTGAGAGCCTGCAATCAAATGGCAAGTTGGGAACGGACGGCGTGGCATATGATCCTTATCACAGCCTGGAAGTTGAAGGTGAACTGCTTGGCATCATCCAGGATGGTGAAAGCGTTGACCAATCAGTGGTGGGGAATGATGTTGAGGTGATCCTTCCGGCAACGGGATTCTATGTGGAATCGGGCGGTCAGGTGACGGATACCGGCTCGATTGTGTCGGTCAATGAGCCGCGCTGGGAGATCCAGGTAACCGAGGTTTTCAAACCGGCTGCAGGTGTCATTGCCCATCGTGGCAGGGTGATTGTGGGCGCTCCAAAAGTTGGAGACATTGCCCTGGCGACAGTTGACATTGCCAGGCGGCGAGACATCATGCGCAACCACACCGCCACACATCTTTTACATGCTGAACTGCACGCTGTTCTGGGTGAACATGCCCGCCAGGCGGGTTCAATGGTTGCGCCTGATCGATTGCGCTTTGACTTCACCCATCCTGAAGGTATGACGGCGGAGGAAATTGAGCGGGTTGAAGCCGGTGTCAACCGTGCCATTCTGGAAGATCATGGGTTGAATATCGTCCTGAAGTCCCGCGACCAGGCAATTGCCGAGGGCGCGATGGCGTTGTTTGGGGAGAAGTACGGCGAAACCGTGCGAACCATCAGCATTGGTGGTGACGACCCATTCTCATACGAATTGTGCGGTGGCACGCATGTCGAGAACACAGGTGATATTGGTATGTTTGTGATCCTCAGCGAGAGCAGCGCAGCGGCGGGTGTGCGGCGAATTGAAGCGGTCACCGGACGGGCTGCCTACGAACTGGTACAGAAACGGTTCCGACTGTTAAAGCAGGCTGCCGGCTTGTTGGAATGTTCGCTTGAAGAAGTGCCGGTGAAAACACGCATGGTGGTGGATGATCTGGCTCAAACGGGCAAACAGGTGACCCAACTGCGGCAGGAGCTGGTGACGGCTGAGTTTTCAGGGCATATGGATCAGGCTGTGATGATCAATGACGCGGCTGTACTGGCGCTCAACCTGCCGAATGCTGACGCTGACAGCCTGAGGCAAATGACTGATAAGTTCCGCGAACGGCACGCCAGCGGTGTTGTAGTTCTGGCAAGCGCTGTTGAAGGCAGGCCGGTGATTATCGCTGCGGTAACCGATGACCTGGTAAAAAGAGGGGTGCACGCAGGCGAGCTTGCCAAACAGGTTGCCCAGGTGGTGGGTGGCAGTGGCGGCGGCAGACCCAACCTGGCGCAGGCTGGCGGTAAAGACGCCTCGCGTCTTCCGGAAGCACTGGAACAGGTTGTCCCATACGTAAAGAGCAAGCTGGGGTAAATGAACAAATCACAACCCCCTGCCGTTTCGGAAGACGCGAGGCGTCTTCCGGAAGCACTGGAACAGGTTATCCCGTACGTAAAGAGTAAGCTGGGGTAGATGAACAAATCACAACCCCCTGCCATTTCGGCAGGGGGTTGATTTTTAATGGGTATTCCGGTACTTGCCCGGCTTCGGATTACAGGGTTTCCAGATATTGCAAGATCAGACGGACGCCAAAGCCGGTTGCCCCCTTGGGAGAGTAAGGCAGATCCTTTGGGGAGTCGGCCACACCGGCAATGTCAAGATGCGCCCAGGGAATGGCATCATCAACAAATTGCTTGAGGAAGATGCCGCCCATGATGGGGTGACCTTCGCGACCGCCGGAATTTTTGAGGTCGGCATCATCGCCCTTGATGTTGTTGAAATAGTCTTCATCCAGGGGCAGCGACCACAGCCTTTCGTGCGTATAGTCACCGGCTGAGGTGAGTGAGCGAACCAGTTCATCATTGTTTGCCATGATGCCAGCGCGCACACGCCCCAGGGCAGTAACGACACCGCCGGTGAGGGTGGCCATGTCAATAATTGCCCTTGGCGAGTATTGTTGCTGGGCATAGGTAAGCCCATCCGCCAGAACCAGGCGGCCTTCAGCATCCGTGGTGATGATCTCAACCGTCTTGCCTGAAAGGGTGGTGAGGATATCATCGGGACGGTAGGCATGGTCTGACACCATGTTTTCAGCCGCACAGATGATGCCAATCACGGGGATGTCAAGCTGCAGCGCTGCAACTGCTGACATGATGGCGGCTACATTAACGCCGCCGCATTTATCGTACTTCATGCCCTGAATGTTGGCGGTGTCTTTGAGGGAATAACCGCCGGTATCGAAGGTGATGGCCTTGCCCACCAAAACGACCGGTTTCTGACCGGCTTTCCCACCCTTGCCCGGGTGTTCAATCACAATCATACGTGGGCCAGACTGGCTGCCTTTTCCAACCGAGAAAATACCACCGGCGTTCATGGACTGCAGTTGGGTATCATCCAGGATCGT
>DAOUGC010000202.1:0-32959 GCA_034429695.1 Levilinea sp. | reverse complement strand
ACCCCCTCCGCTCCCGAACGCCGTTCAATATCCATCGCGGTCAATCGTCAACCCCGGCGTTCGGGACCACCTCCCCCATCGAAAAGAACGTCGATGGGGGAGTAGAAAGATCTGATCGCCTTCGTCCATTTGTTGATGGTTGCTATTAGGAAGCCCACCGAAGGTGTGGATAATAATGGTGGGCTGGAAGACACCGCGCCAGTTTCGCTGGCGACCCGCCCTCCAGATCCCACTGAATCCACCCAAACCCGTTGTCCATCTCATTCCCGATCCGGGCATTCCGTTTCCGAAATGGGACGGTTTTTGTGGTAAATTTAAGGGACATTTTCTCAGGGAGCGGTCATCATTGTACGAAATCATTTTTCTCGGCACCTCAGCCTCAGCGCCATCCGCGCGCCGCAACCTTCCCTCCATACTGGTCAAGCACGATGAGTACCGTTTCCTGATCGACTGCGGGGAAGGCACCCAGCGCCAGATCCTGCAGTCGGGTATTGGTTTTAAACGCCTCAACCGCATCCTGCTCACCCACGGACACCTCGACCACATCCTCGGCCTTGCCGGACTGCTTTCCACCCTGATGCGCTGGGAAACCATGGAAGAACTGGACATCTACGGCGGCAAGCACACCCTCGACCGCGTACACGACCTGCTGTACGGTGTGGTGCTGCGCGGTCAGCGCCCGCCCATGCCGTTGAATTTGCGCGCCATTGACCCTGGCAAATTCTTTGAAGGCGAAGATTTCTCCATCACCGCCTTCCCTGTCTTTCACCGCGGCTCTGACTCCCTCGGTTACGTCTTTCAGGAAAAAGGCCGCCGGCCCTTCCTGCCAGAAAAAGCCGAGGCGCTGGGGCTGCCGCCCGGTCCGTGGCGCAAGGACCTGGTGGAGGGTCGTTCTGTGACGCTGGAGGACGGCCGCGTGATCGAACCGGACATGGTGCTGGGGGAATACCGTCCCGGCACACGCCTGGTGATGGTTGGAGACACTGGCGAAGTGGACAGCCTGGTGGAAGTCGCACGCGACGCCGACTGTCTGGTGATCGAGTCCACCTATTTGGACGCCGAGGTGGAAATGGCTGACAGCTTCAGCCATCTGACTGCCCGCCGCGCTGCCGACCTTGCCCGCCGCGCCAACGTGCGCCAGTTGATCCTCACCCACATCTCCCGCCGCTATCGTGAAAAAGATGTGCTGGCTGAAGCCCAGGAAGTCTTCGCCAGCACAACCGTCGCACGCGATTTTGAAACCTTCATTATTAAAGGCGGGGAGTAAACACTAACTCATCGGGCGGAAACGAATCACACCTCCGCTTTCATCCGTGCGCACCTCGTATCGGATGCCCTGCACTTCAACCTCAAACAACCAGCCGGGGGTGATCACCTGTGCGCATAACTCATCCTCTTCGGCCAGCCCCAGACAGGCATCCGGGAATTCGGTCTGTTCAGCAGACAAAATCTGCACCAGGTCAGCGGGGATGGCGAATTTCTCCATCAAGGCTTCCTGCGCCTCAAGCGCAGCCGCCGGAGGCAGCACATCTGCGGTCTCACTCAGGTCTATTTCTTCCCCCATTACATCTGTAAGCACATTCACCAGCTCGGCGTCATCACCAACATACAGCACCAGCAAACGCCCACCGCTCCAAAAGTGCGGCTGACCCTCCCACTGCACCGGAATCTGCCCGATCATGCTGCCATTTGCGCCCACCAGGGCGGCGGCATCTTCTGCAGTGCCTTCATCTTCAAACTCAAACACCTGCAGGTCAGCGCCGTTAACCACCAGCAGGCGGCCCTCCACCGGAAAGAAGGTTTGATCCAGCGAGCCCATATCTTCCACAGTGACGCCGCTTTCCGTCAATCCGGCGATCAATCCATCTGCGCCGTCTTCAAATTGCCCGCCAACGGCTGGCGCCTGGGTCGGCTGGCTCTCTTCAAGCGTGGACGTGGCAGCCGGGGGCTCGCGGGTTGTCTCCGGTTCAGGAGTTCGTCCAGTCTCTGGCCCAACGGGGGTCGTCGGGCTGCACGCCGCCAGCAATATTGCCCCCATCAGAACCAAAAGAATGTACTTCATAACGCCTGCTCCTATTTGCTCTCCTCCCAGTAACCCTTGCGGTGATAATGCCGGTGCAGCATCTCTTCGTACCGCCGGTCAATGGGTTTCGACGGGTCATATTCAGGGCTGTTGCGAATGGTATCCTCTTCCAGATCCACCCTTGCCTCATGCTCGTCATAACTGATTTCACTCACCCATGAAGGTGAAACCACAACCTTGCGTCCAAACAACCAGGGACCAGTATCCACAATCATGTACATCACCCGCCAGGATTCATCATCCACCACAAAATCCTCGATATGCCCAAAGCGTTCGTCCCTGGCCTGGATGCGGTAACCGCGCAACTCACGTGTGCTGTACAGGTTGGGGTCATACTCACGATTGCCTTCCTGCTCTCTGCGCTGCGCCTCAACGTCCGATTGCATATCCACAATCGGGTACATCGCCACACCGGTGATGGGTACAGCCATGGGAACCCAGTAATATGACCACCCGTAATAATCATAAATATCGATCTCGTTCTGGCGCGACACCGGTTTATCGGTGGACCAGTCGGGGCTGTTGTGCACCTTCTCCCGACTGATGTTTACCGGAAACGTTTTCTCATCCCTTCCGGGCTTGCCCAGCGCAGGTGGGGGCAGCAAAACCCGGTGGTCATCCACCTCCACCACCATATAGCGTACCCGCCAACGGTTGGTGTCAATATAGTATGAACGCACCTCACCGATATCGCCGTCATTGGCTTGCACTTTCCAGCCCTCAAATTGCTTGAGCGTTCGTAGCATGTTTGCCTCCTTTTCGATTAGTTAATGGTATCCAAGCGGACAGAAGCAAACAATGGAGGCTTTCCCTCAGTAACCTTATGGTAATCCCCCATACAAAAAGCCCGCCGCGTTAATGCGGCGGGCACAATTTTTCAGTTTCTTCAACTATTCCACGTTAATCAAAACAGCGCGCACAGCCACCCGTTTAAGATACTGCCCGCTGTCTTCATCATATTGATGGCAGGTGACCAGCGTCAGCCAGGACAGGTCTTCATGAGCAAAAACACTCATGTCGTCAGGGTCCACCACGGTGATCGAGCGTACCTCGAACACATATTTTTGACCCCAGGCATGAACAATCACGCGGTCACCCCACTTTAATTGATCAATATGGGCAAATGGTCCGGGGTTGCCGTCCGGCAGGATGGCATGCCCGGTGATGACTGAATTACCAGCCCAGGTGGGGAAAGCAGAGCCTTCAAGGTAACCCGCAGATGCACCCAGCCAGGTTAGATCCCAACCCTGATCACTCACCGGCACACCCACCATGCCACTCTGCACGCCCTGGGAAGGTAATTCCAGCGTCATGCCCGTTGTCTGGTAGGTCAGGTTGGCCGGTTGTTCTTTTATCGGGGTGATCCTTGCCGGGGCAAAACCGGTTGCCGGAATGCCAAAGCGACCGCCAACCGTCCACAGTTCCAGCCCGGTGCCAAAACTGTTGGCCTGGAAGAACAACGCTGAACCCACTCCGATGAGTTCACTGGGATTGGAACTGGTGGAGCCTTCATACACATCACCGGTCATCTTCAATTCGCGCTCGGTGTAAGGCGCGTTCAACTTCCACACCTCACGCCCGTACGTGCCGCCATCTGCAACGAAGAACAGCGAGTTTAAGACCGGGGTGAGGTCAGCCGGGTTGGAGGAATTGCCATCTTCCCAGACATCCACCGCAAATGTGGTGTCGTCGTTATAGGGCGACTCAGACCGCCACAATTCCCTGCCGTTGTTGCCGTCATTGGCGGTAAAGAACAGCACGTCGCCCACCGAGGTAATATCATCGGGTAGCGAGCTGGCAAAAAAGCCTTCGCGTACATCCATCACGCGCACCATCTCGGTGGTGTCGTATGGCGGGGTGACCTTCCAAACCTCCCGACCGATCAGCCCAATATTGGCGCTAAAGAAAAGTGTATTGCCAATGGCGTGCAGGTCCAGGGGATCGGGATTGGTGTAACGGGTTTCAAAATCATTCACCGGGCGGGTGCTGGTGGGGTTGTAGGGCGGCTCGCTGAGCCACAACTCGCGCATATAAACGGGATCGTTGGCGGAGAAGAACAGGTTGTCACCCACAAAAGTCAGCTCGCGCGGTTCAGCCGCACCACCAGGGTCAATATCAGTGACACGGGTGGGGCCGCCGTAGGGAGGCTCCAGTTTCCAAACCTCGCGTCCGGTGCTGTCATTTGCGGTGAAGAACAGTGTCCAGTCCTGTTGGGTCAATTCAAGCGGATTGGATCCTGCCCCACCAACGAACAGATCAGCCACGCGGTTGGCGGAACGAAACGGTGATTGGGCGGCCCACAGTTCCCGCCCGCTGCTGCCGTCGTCTGCCGCAAAGAAAATGGTTGTGCCAATGGCTTCAATCTGAGTGGGGGTGGAGGGTGCAATCCCCGGGTTCACATCAGCAACCATGCGGGCATCGTTATAAGGGGGTTCCAGCACCCACGGCTCACGCCCGTTTACACCGTCATCGGCGCTAAAGAACAAATTGGTCCCGTCGGTGTGCAATTCAACCGGAAAAGCCCCCGCCTCACCCACATAGATATCCTCCACAAGGATGGCGGCAATATAAGGCGGCTCCATGCGGAACAATTCATGCCCGCTGTCATCATTATCGGCTGTAAAAAACAGGGTCGATCCGATTGCGACGATCTCATTACTGGATGGAAGGGAACTGCTTGCTCCTTCGATAATATCATCCGTTAAAGCCACATCCCCGATGACCACGTCCTTCACACCGGAATCTGAACCGATCACCGGACTGGCACTGACCAGCAACGTTGAGAGCACAATGACAACAGCCAGCCCTCCCGCTGCGGCGCGCGCAGCAAATCTTTTTCCCACCATACTACCCTCCCTCAACTCCCATAATGCCGTGCCGTGCGGATTTTCATGTTGCCATGCATTAACCTAATATTTTAAGCCATTTTGCCTTGCAGCGATCACCCATTCCGGGATTTTCCCGGTTCTCCCCCGCCCGGATTGTGTTTCACCAACCCGTAGCGCAGAGCGATCAAAGCCGCCTGGGTGCGGTCTGAAACGCCAAGCCGGTCAAACACGGCGCTGACGTAATTACGCACCGTTCCCTCGGAAAGCACCAGCCGGCTGGCGATCTCGGCGTTGGAAAAACCCTGCGCCAGCAATGCAAGCACTTCCTGTTCACGTTCACTCAAATCCACCCGCAAAGTCTCACCTGCCGGCGCATGCTGGTCGGTGAGCGCCGAAAACAACTTGCCGGCCACAGCAGGGTCAACTGGCGTCCTTCCATTGTAAACGTCCTCAATGGCGCGAACCAGACCTTCGCGTGGGGTGTCTTTTAACAGATAGCCAGCCGCGCCGCTGCGAATGGCGTCGAACACCCACTCGTCAGCATCATAGGTGGTCAACACCAGTACACGCACCTGCGGATAACGCTCATGGATTATGCGCGTGGCGTGAATGCCGTTCATGCCGGGCATTTTCAGATCCATCAGAACCACATCGGGCTGCAGTGACGGAACCAATTCGAGCGCCTGGCTGCCATCACTGGCGGCTCCCACCACTTCCAGCCCTTTGGCTGTACGCAGGATGGTGCGCAATCCCTCGCGCACCACATCCTGATCATCGCAAATTAAAACCCGGATCATGATGCTTGCTCCCAGCTAAGATGAACGCGCGTGCCATTGCCGGGCTGGCTGTCCACCGAGAAATGCGCCCCCAGCACCTGGGCGCGCTCCTGCATACCGCGCAGTCCCAACCGGTCAGACCCTTCAACGCTTTGCATATCAAAACCGCTGCCGTCATCCTCAATGACCAGTTCAAAGCGTCCATCCGTACCCTTTAGTTTAATCAAAACCTGGCGGGCCGAAGCATGGCGCACAATGTTTTCCAGCGATTCCTGCACGGTTCGATAAATTGCCTGAGCCACCCCACCGGGTATGGCGTCGGTTCGGTCGGGCAACTCCACGCTCACTTCAAACCCGGCGCGCGCCGCAGCGCCATTGGCCAGGGCGCGCAATGCCAGTGGCAAACCCATGTCTTCCAGCGGACTGGCGCGCAGCGCCTGCAATGCCCGGCGCGTTTCAGTCAACCCGCTGCGGGTGGTGGCAAGCACGTCATCCAGTTGATCGCGCGCCTGGGGTGGGCTTTCCTCCATCAACACTTTCACCGCCTCCAGTTGCACCGAAACCGCCGTGAGAGTGTGCGCCAGGGTGTCATGCAGTTCGCGCGCCAGGCGGTTGCGCTCCCGGCTGGTGGAAAGATCTTCCAGGGCAGCGGCATACACCAGTAACTGTGAATTGGCCGCCTCAAGCGCCCTGCGCTGGAGCATCTGCATCTTCACAAGCTGTGACAGGATGGCTCCCACCAGCAGGAAGGAAAAAGTGCGCGTCATGATCACCGCCACCAGAGAGAAATATCCCTCGGGGGAACGCTGCAGAGTCAGCGCCAGGTCCAGCGACGTGGTCACCAGGGTAAACAGCAGCACCCCGCGCATACGGTATTGCCACGTGGTAAACACAAACGGCACAAACAATAGCGGAAACATCTGCCAGGCTGCCACCAGGGAGGCATTTTTCATCTCCCCCAGTTCCATGGGCATTAACAGATGTTGATTGAGGAGGGGAAATATGGAGATGGCTGCCAGTGGAAGAGGTAGAAACCAGTCGCCCAGCAGGCGTGGGATGGGTTTAAGGGTAAGGTACAACAATAAAATCGCCAGACCCACCGGAGCCAGCATAAACAACAGCCAATGCGGATAAGGAATGGTCTGCACCACAAATAGAGCCAGAACCCGGTTCAGCGTGGTAAAAACCAGTTCAAAACCCACCAACCAGCGAAAAATTTTGATGACGCCAGGGTCAATCTCAACCTTGTGCATGGATCCATCATAGCATAGAAGCGTTTTTCTCCATACTGAGTCCGGTCATGCAGTGTCATGATCGCAGTCATGGTCTGTAATGATCGCAGACACTGGCTGAACCGGTATCACGACGGTATAAGTGAATGGCATGGAAATGATTTTATTTCTTCGATGAGGTACGCTATGAAAAAGAAAACATGGATCTGGATCGGCGCCGGCGTGGTGGTTGTGATTATCGCCGCCGCCCTGATCTTCCGACCGCGCCAAACCGCGGGTGCGCAGAGCGAGTTGCAAACCATTGAGGTGCAGATCGGCGAACTGACCGCCACCATCGGCGGCACAGGCACGCTGCGCGCCAACCAAACCGCCACGCTTGCATGGGAGACCAGTGGCGATGTAGCCAATGTATATGTAAAGGTGGGTGACGTGGTTTCAAAAGGTCTTGAACTGGCCGACCTTGACCCGCTGTCGCTCTCGCAAAGCGTGATCATGGCAAAAGCCGACCTGGTTTCTGCACAGCAAAATCTCGAAGACCTGCAAAACTCAGCCGTCGCCACTGCCAAAGCCCAGATGACCCTGGCTCAGGCTCAGAGCGAACTGGAGGACGCCACCCAGGACCGCACCAGCAAGGATTATCAGCGTGCATCCGACGCCACCGTGGACGGATTGAAAGCCGATTTGATCATGGCTGAACGCGCTCTGGAAGATGCCCAGGGCTTTTATGACGGCGTGGCTGCCATGCCCGAAAATGACCCCGTGCGCGCCCAGGCGCTTTCGAATTTGTCAGCCGCAAAGAAAGCACGCGACCGCGCCCAGTACAATCTGGAGTACGCCCTGGGAATGCCAGATACAAATGAAGTGGCCGAAGCCGATGCGCGTGTGGCACTGGCACAGGCCAATTACGATGAAGCCCTGCGTGAATGGGAACGCCTGAAGGACGGAAGCGATCCGGATGACATTGCGGCTGCGCAGGCCAGGGTGGATGCCTTGCTGGCAACCATCGGCGCTGCTGACCTCGAAGCACCCTTTGATGGGACCGTAACCCTCGTGGATATCATCGCTGGTGATCAGGCAAACCCTGGCAGCGCGGTCTTTCGCATTGACGACCTGACCCGCCTGCTCACGGAGGTACAGATCCCTGAGGTGGACATCAACCAGGTGCAGGTTGGTCAGCCAGCCACGCTCACCTTTGACGCTGTACCGGAGGTGGAATACCACGGCGTGGTGGTGGAGGTGGCCCAGGTGGGTTCTGTCACCGCCACCGGCGTGGATTTCACCGTCACCATTGAGTTAACCGATGCAGACGCAGCCATTAAACCCGGCATGACCGCCGCGGTCAACATCGTCACCACGCAACTGGAGGAAGTCCTTCTGGTTCCCAACCGCGCCGTACGCACCCAGGACGGCGAACGCATTGTTTGGGTGCTGGAAAATGGCATCCCGGTATCCCGCTCCATTAAACTGGGTTCAAGTTCTGACACGTACAGCCAGGTGCTCTCCGGGTTGGATGCAGGTGAACTGGTCATCATGAATCCATCGGATGAAATGACCAGCATGCCCCGCCCTGGCATGATCATGCGCGGGCGACCGTAAAGGGGGCAATCAGCATGGAGAACAATGCAGATGTGGTCATCCGTGCGGCAGACCTGCGCAAGACCTACCTGATGGGTGAGAACCAGGTGAATGCGCTGGATGGCGTGTCTTTTGATGTCATGCCCGGCGAATCGCTTGCCATCATGGGCCCAAGCGGCTCGGGCAAATCAACCCTCATGAACATCCTCGGCTGTCTGGACCGGCCCAGCTCAGGCGATTACTATCTGGGCGGAGAGCGGGTATCCGAGATGGATGATGACCAGCTTGCCCGCATTCGCAATGCCAGGGTGGGGTTTATCTTTCAAAGTTTCAACCTGCTGCCCAGGGCAACAGCGCTTTCCAATGTGGAACTGCCCATGCGTTACGCCGGTGTTCCCGCGGCTGTACGCAGAGAGCGCGCCGAACAGGCGCTGCATGCGGTGGGTCTTGGCGACCGTGTCCACCACCGCCCCAAAGAGCTGTCCGGCGGGCAGCAGCAGCGCGTCGCCATTGCCAGGGCGCTGGTCAACCAGCCTTCGATCATCATGGCTGATGAGCCCACCGGCAATCTGGATTCCAGATCCGGCAAGGAAATCATGGATCTACTGCTGTCGCTCAACCGTGAACAGGGCGCCACATTGATCATCATCACCCATGACCCCGGCATCGGGTCACAAACCGGCCGCACCATCCGCTTGATGGATGGCAAGCTGGTGGAGGAGAGCCACGCATGACACAATCTTTCATGGAAGCGCTGGATTCCCTGAGCGCCAACAAGTTGCGCTCAGGTCTGACCATTCTGGGCATTGTGATCGGTGTTGCGGCGGTGATCGCCATGCTGGCGGTGGGCAACGGAGCGCAAAGCAGCATCCTGGGCCAGATCAATGACATCGGCAGCAACCTGTTGTTTGTAATGAGCGGCAACGAAGAAGTGGAAATCCGCAACCCGCGTCCTCTCACCCTGGCGGATGCAAAAGCCCTGGCTGACCCGTTGCAGGCGCCTTCAGTGTCGGCGGTGGTACCGGTAATCAGCGGCAGGGCAAACGTCAGCTTTGCCGGTGAACAAACCACGGCATCCATCAGCGGCTCCACCCCAGACATGCAAACTGCACGCAGTTACACTCTTTCTGAAGGCGAGTTCTTCACCGATGACAATGTTAATGGCTATGCATCGGTCGCAGTGATCGGTGTGGATGTGGCCGATCAGTTATTCGGACGGCGGGATAATCTGGTGGGGGAGAAGATCCGTGTCAACGGGCAACCGGTACGCATCATTGGTGTGCTGGAATCCAAGGGCGGCAGTTCGTTTGGCTCACAGGATAACAACATCATTGTACCCATCACCACCGCCCGCACCCGCCTGCTGCGCCGCGCCGATGACTCGCTGGATCAATTGCTGGTGCAGGCGGTCAGCCCGGAGCAGGTGGAAGCAGCCCAGCAGGAGATCGGCGATGTACTGCGCGCACGCCACCGCACCCCCATTGGCGAGGAGGATTTTTCCGTGTTCTCCCAGACCGATATTGTGGCGGTGGCATCCAGCATCACCAGCATCCTGACCATCTTCCTGGGCGGCATCGCCGGCATCAGCCTGCTGGTGGGCGGCATTGGCATCATGAACATCATGCTGGTCTCGGTCACCGAACGCACCCGCGAGATCGGCCTGCGCAAGGCGCTTGGCGCACGCAAACGCGACATCCTGCTGCAGTTCCTCACCGAATCTGCGCTGCTTTCCATGTTGGGAGGTGTGATCGGCATCCTGTTTGGCTGGCTGATCGGCGTGGTGGTGGCGCAAATCGCGGCAGCTTCGGGTACGCCGCTGCCCGTGGCCGTCACCGCCGATTCAGTGCTGCTGGCTGTGGTGTTCTCCACCGCGGTGGGCCTGTTCTTCGGCATCTACCCCGCCAACCGCGCCGCCAGCCTGCAGCCAGTGGAGGCGTTGAGGTATGAGTAAGCATTGACACTGCCCAATTTTTTTGATACCATAACACCACAATTAAACAGCCCCCAAAGGCACTCTTATCCAGAGAGGTGGAGGGACCGGCCCTGTGAAACCTCGGCAACCTGTTAGGCAAGCGCGCAGCGCAAACCCGTCAAGGTGCCAATTCCGTCAGGAGAAATCTGGAAGATAGGAGGGCAGCCTCGCTAAATTGCCCCCTGAATGGAACCGGACGGGGCAATTTTTTTATATAAAGGAGATTGACTCTGCATGAACACCACCTTTATGAACTCGCCAAAGTACTTCTTCACCTCTGAATCGGTGACAGAAGGCCACCCGGACAAGATCTGCGATCAGGTTTCGGATGCGGTACTGGATGCCTGCCTTGAGCAGGATCCCTACTCGCGTGTGGCGTGCGAGACGGCCACCAAGACCGGTTTTGTGTTGGTAATGGGCGAAATCACCACCCGCGCATTTGTCAACTTTGACATCCTCGTGCGCGATGTGATCCGCTCGATCGGCTACGATCATAGCGACAAAGGCTTTGATGGCAATACCTGCGGTGTGCTCTCTGCCATTGCCGCCCAGTCCGGTGATATTGCCATGGGTGTGGACAAGGCTCTCGAAGCCAAGACCGGCCGCATGACCGACGCCGAGATCGAAGCGGTGGGCGCCGGTGACCAGGGCATGATGTTTGGCTTCGCCTGCAATGAAACCGAAGTGCTGATGCCCATGCCCATCTACCTGGCCCACAACCTGTGCCGTCGCCTCACCGAAGTGCGCAAGAACGGAACCCTGCCCTGGCTGCGCCCGGACGGCAAATCACAGGTGACCATTGAATATCACTACGGCAAGCCCGCCCGTGTGGACACCGTTTTGATCAGCACCCAGCACGCCCCCGAACTCTCACAGGAAGAGATCCGCGCTGCGATCATTGACCACGTGATCCTGCCCACCCTGCCCGCTGACATGGTGGACGAGGACATGAAGATCTACGTCAATCCCACCGGCCGCTTCGTCATCGGCGGTCCCATGGGCGATTCCGGCGTGACCGGCCGCAAGATCATCGTTGACACCTACGGCGGCATGGGCCGGCATGGCGGCGGCGCCTTCTCGGGCAAGGACCCCACAAAGGTGGACCGCTCGGCTGCCTACGCTGCGCGCTGGGTGGCAAAGAACGTGGTTGCTGCCGGTCTGGCTGAACGCTGCGAGATCCAGGTGTCCTACGCCATCGGCGTTGCCCGCCCATTGAGCATCAACGTGGAAACCTTCGGTACCGGCGTCATCCCCGATGAGCGCATCGCCGAGCTGGTGACCGAGCATTTCGATCTGCGCCCCGGTGCGATCATTCATGATCTCGACCTGCGCAAGCCGATCTACCGCCAGGTGGCTGCCTACGGGCACTTTGGCCGCGATGACCTGAACCTGACCTGGGAGCGCACCGACAAAGCTGCTGCGCTGCGTCAGGCGGCTGGCCTCACCTCCGCCGTCGCCGCTGATTAGGTATCACCAAAAGAATCATTCGACCCGCTGGAAAATCCAGCGGGTCGCGTTATTTAACAAAGATGCGTTACGGCGGTTATGAAGTTCCGCCATAATACTGCCCAGATCCAAACTGTTCCCGCAACTCACGCCAACGCTTTTCGTAGGGCGGAGCGCCCGTTTCACCGGCGAGGCGTTCTTCCAATCCGCCGTTGCCGTTATTTGCAGATTCAAACGGCGGGATGGAAATACGCCATCCTGCCCTACAGTTTCTGTTATGCCACCACTTCCATTGGGCGATTGGCGCTTTTCCAATCCGCCGCTGCCGTTACTTGCAGATTCAAACGGCTCCCACAACTCACGCCAACGCTTTTCGTAGGGCGGATTGACGCTTTTCCAATCCGCCGCTGCCGTTACTTGTAGATTCAAACGGCGGGATGGAAGTACACCGCGCCAGCAAGCTGGCGACCCGCCCTACAGTTTCTGTTATGCCACCACTTCTATTGGGCGATTGCCACTTTTCCAATCCGCCGTTGCCGTTATTTGCAGATTCAAACAGCGGGATGGAAATACACCACACCAGCAAGCTGGCGACCCGCCTTACCGTTTCTGCTGATTCTTCACTCACGGGATTGAATGTCGATTTTTATTTCACTTTCTCCCCAATCAGCTTCATAAAAACCCATGCGGACATATCTTTGAAAACTCGACCACTGCCAATCAATCGGTCGCTTGGTCAAACCATGCTTTACCGGGTTGTAATGAATGTACTCAACATGCCTCAATAAATCAACTTCATCCCGAATGTAATGTTCCCAATAACGATCTTGCCAAACATTTGCCCGGTCTCTTTTTATTATCTGTGCTTCTCCGCATCTCAATACTTTTCGGTATTGATAAGAAAACATCCTCTTGATTTCCTTCCACCGTAGAGAGTAATTCGCTTCTCCCTCTGGCAGAGTCCAAATACAATGCAGATGGTCAGGAAGCAGACAAAATGCCACGGTATCAAATGGATATCGTCTTTTGACACCCATCCAGGCTTCATGAAAGATGTTGCGAGCATCCTCTTGGTTAAAAATCGGTAACCGATGATGGGTCACCAGTGTAAAAAAGTACGTACCACCGGGCAGGTAGAGACGGTGATAATTGGGCATAGAGTCATTGTATAACCAAATGACGATTTCCGCCTAAAAGCCCCACTTTGGCATCGCAATGATATAGGGAAATCTTTGGAAGTGAGTAAATGCTTTTCGTAGGGCGGAGCGCCCGTTTCACCGGCGAGGCGTTCTTCCAATCCGCCATTGCCGTTACTTGCATATTCAAACGGCTCCCGCAACTCACGCCAACGCTTTTCATAGGGCGGATTGACGCTTTTCCAATCCGCCGTTGCAGTTACTTGCAGATTCAAACGGCGGGATGGAAGTTCCCGCAAATCACCGCCGATATGCCAACGCTTTTCGTAGGGCGGATTGACGCTTTTCCAATCCGCCGCTGCAGTTACTTGCAGATTCAATCGGCGGGATGGAAGTGCACCATCCCGCCCTACGGAGCCCGCAAGTCACGCCATCGCATTTTGTGGGACGGATTGGCGTTCTTCCAATCCGCCATTGCAGTTACTTGCAGATTCAAACGGCGGGATGGAAATACGCCATCCCGCCCTACGGATGTGGTCAAAAACATGGGTCAGGAATACGGGCGACCATCACCCAGCCACTGCCCTTCCATACTCACACCACGGCTTTACCGGGCAACGCTCGCACAACGGTTTGCGCGCCTGACAGATCTCACGCCCCAGGCGGATCAGATTGAGGTGCGCCGGTCCGTACGTTTCAGGCGGGAACAAACCCGCCAGCCACGGATGCGCTGCCTCAACATTCATGGGTTCAGGCCGCAAACCCAAGCGTCCGCTTACGCGGTAGATGTGTGTATCCACCGGAAAAGCCGGCTTGCCCAGCGAGAAAACCAGCACAATCGCCGCCGTCTTGGGGCCCACCCCGTTGAAGCGCATCAACCAGGCCTGCGCTTCCCCGGCAGGCAGATCGCGCAGGAACTCGAGATCCAGCGAGCCGCGTTCCTCGGTGATCTGGCGCAACACCTGCTGTATACGGGGACCCTTTTGGTTTGCCAGCCCTGCCGGTCGGATGGCATCCACAACCCGGTCAAGGTCGGCGTCCCGCACCGCTTCCCAGCTTGGCAAAACTTCCTTCAGCCTGAAAAACGCCCGATCACGGTTAACGTCGTTGGTGTTTTGCGACAGGATGGTGGACACCAGCTCATCCAGCGCGGGCAACGGAAAACGCCATTCCGGCAACCCGTAATGCTCCAGCAGGTGCATGTAAACATGCCAGCTTTGCTCCGCCAGGGCGGAATCCACCCCGGGGTGGGGCAGCGCACCCATCCATTCACTTAACGACCAGGCAGCTTTTTCTTGCAGGCTCATGCGGGCATTTCCACTTTGAAGATCGGACGATACTCGCCAACTTCCATTTTGCGCCAGTTGGTGACCACATTGGAACCATGTTTGGGCAGCGATTCCGCCTCCAGTGGGGTCAACACCCCCAGTTGCACCAGGATGGCCAACGCAACGCGCGCCACGGCCCGCCCGCCCTGGTCACCATCGGCGATCTTGACGGTGATACCCAGGCCCGGTGAACCAGCGCCAAGCACCCCCGGTAAAACACCGATTCCCTGATACCCCTCAGCCCCGCCCTTGGAGAAGATGCGCCCCGCACCCACCGTCATCAGGTTGGTATCAAACCGGCCTGGGCCAGCCACCATGTCAGGATGGTTCATCATGCTGCGGGTGATCGTCCGGCAGGCTTCAGCACGCGCAGGAGACAGGGCGTGCGGGTCGGCAAGACGGGCGTAACCATAAGCCGCCGCCCGTAAAGGAACCGCCCACACCGGTGCAGAGCAGCCGTCTATACCGGTGAAGATTTGATTAACAGGGTAGTCACACATTTCGGCAAAGGTCTGCTGGTCGAGCACCTGAACCAGGTGATCTTCATCCAGATAATTTTCAAGCGGTAACGCACGCAAGACCGCCTGCGCCAGCATGCCGCTATGCTTGCCGGAACAATTGTGACGGTTGCTGGTGGGCGTTTCTCCGCGCAGGAGCATGGCGCGCGCAGTGGCATCGTCCATCGGCTCGTGCATACCACATTGCAAATCATTCTCTGACACCCCCACCTTGCGCTGGATGCTGGAGATGACTGCAAAATGGTCATCAGTGCCTGAGTGCGAGGCACAGGTTACCGCAATTTCGCGTTCAGTCAGCCCAAAATGTTGCATACCGCCCAGTTCCACCAACGGCATGGCCTGAAACGGTTTGGCTGATGAACGCAGGTAGGTAACGGTGTCCGGGTCTCCAGCGGAAGCCAGAAGACGTCCGTGAGAATCAACCACGGCGAATGCCCCATAATGCACCGATTCAACAATCGGGCCGCGCGTGACTTCGAGAAGCGGTTGGAAATTTTGGTATGCCATGAGGGTTCCTTTCACCTTGATTATACTCACCAGCTCAGCACAGTAATAATGACGAAAAGCCGCCACCCACCGGATAAGCCTCCATGCTTTTCCCGGGGTCCACCTGACAGGTTTGATAACCATCCCGGATGTTCCATTTTTGCTGTAAAATTATCGTATTCCTACCCATCCGAACAGGAGCATTTTAATGGCTGAAGAGTCCATTCAATTTACCCGCAATTATTCAGACGAGTCCACCGAGCAGGGTTTTCAGTTTGAGTTTTTTTGTGACCGCTGCGGCAATGGATTCCGGACCCCGTTTAAGGCATTTGGCATTGGCCGTGTATCCAACGCGCTTGACACCGCCAGCTCTCTGTTTGGCGGTATTCTGGGGCGGGCCGCCAGCGTGGGAAATCAGGTAAGCTCAGCCGCTTACGAACGCGCGCACGATACCGCCTTTGTGGAAGCTGCCGGGTTGCTCAAACCGCAATTCATGCAGTGCCCGCGCTGCTCGTCGTGGGTGTGCAAACAAAGCTGCTGGAACACCAAAAAGGGTCTCTGCAAGCAATGTGCGCCAGATCTGGGAGTCGAGATGGCTGCCGCCCAGGCTTCACGTTCGGTGGAAGAAGTGTGGGCGCACGCTGCCATGGCGGAAGAAGACAAGCATCTGTCTGAAGCCGATTGGCGGCAGGGCATTCGCGCCACCTGCCCGCAATGCAACGCCCCGCTCACCGGCAACTCCAAGTTCTGCCCTGAATGTGGCGCCAAGATCCACCCGGATGACAAATGCCCCAAGTGCGGGCAGAAAGTGACCCCCGGCACAAAATTCTGCGGCGAGTGCGGGCAAAAGCTGTAAGCCAACTTACTGTAAACAATAAGACCTCCCCGTGAAGGGAGGTCTTTTGATTCTTCAGTTTGCCGGTCGCGCACCCCCTAACCCGATGCGTTAATCCGCCGCCTCTGTCACCCGGTAACCGGCAGCAACCAGGGCTGCCTTTGCAGCCCGCAGACGGATCTCCTTGACCAAAATGTAATCAGTATCATAGGTGGAAATGGCGAAAATGGAAATGCCTGACTCTGCCAGCACCCCCGAGATATCCGCCAGGATGCCCACCAGGGCAAAATCCAGCGGGCCAGCCAGCCCAAACACCCGCCAGCCGCCCTCCACCTGGGCGCCATCCAGACTGGTCAGCAAATCCTCTCGTGCCACAACCGACTGCTCCCTGCCAGTGCAGGTGATCGAGACAAACCCGGCTTGCGGCATGCCAACCGTCCGAAGAATGGCATCGGGCAGGGGTACATCAGCCGGGAATCGCGCCACACCCAGACGGTCGGGCATAATAATCAGGGTAAGAGGAATTTCAGGGTTCACAGATCAATCCAGTAGCAACGCACCATCACACCCGGGCTTTCAGAATCTTCCACCAGGTTTTGAAATACACCGCCGTTTTTTTCGATCACGCGCGCGGATGCCAGGTTGGTCTCGTTACACGAGATCATCACCCTTTTCAGCCCGATCTTGCGCGCCTCCTCCAAACCCAAAGCCAGTTGAAGCACCCCGTATCCCTTTCGCCGCTGTGACGGGCGAATATCATATCCGATATGGCCAGCCACCTGTGAGAGATACGGCGTATCAATACGATGCCGCACCCGTAATGTGCCGTACAATTGCCCGCAGCGGTGTTGCAGACAGAACATGCTCTCCGGTACACGCCCCGGCAACAGGTTGATGCCTGCCTGCACCTCCTGCAGACGTTTGAGATACCCGGAATAATTCCCCTTCACCGATTCCAGTACCCAGGCATAGCGGTTTGGACGTTCAACATACATCTCTTCGACAAAGTCGAGATAGTCCTGACGCATATCCAACCGCAATTGCACCAGACGAAAATCGGCCAGGTCTGCTGTGTTGTGTTCCATTCCCAATCCAGCTCCTAATATTCCGTCAGCTCGACGGTGTAGTAATAATTACTGCTGTCACCATAAGATCCGCCGTGACTCTGGACGATAAAGTAATACGTCCCCGCCCTCGGAAGGGTATATACCAGGTCTGAGTCATAATCATTACTGTCATCGTCGTCGGCGATCAATTCAAAATCCGAATCAATCAGATAAACGTGCGAATCGAGCGATGAGCCATAATCACGGGCAATAATCCGAATACGAATGGATTGATTCGCCCTGCCTTCAAACTGGTAAAGCTGGCCGTAGAAATCGTATTCGGAGCCATTCAGTGAAATGGTATGGTAATCATCCGCCGTAACAGCCGAGCTGTATTCGTCCGGAATGTTCATGGGAATGGCAGTATACACATCCAGGTCCGGTACTTCCGCTCCGTATATCACGGAAAAATCAATCGGTGATGATGAGGAGAAGCGAATAAAATACTGACCCGCAGAGACTGGTTCAGCCAGCAGGATCACACCTTCGGCAATCAACTCAGAGCGCGCCAGCACTGTACCTTCAGCATCCAGCAATTCCATATAGGGTCTGTCCGGATCGGCCGGCACAAAGAAAACCAGTGCCTGGGGTTCTTCCACATTCAACGCCATGCACAACCCTTCTTCTGTAACGGAAAGGCTGGTCTCCTGTAATTCCATTGCAATACCCATTTCATCAGCCAATGGACATGGAATGGATGTCGTATGTGGATAATATCTGTTGGCCTCATGAATATTGCCATACAACCCACCCCATGAAACATCACCAAGAAAAGCCTCTTCATACAGCACTTCTGCCTTATCCATGTCCTTTATATCAATACGACGCACCTCGCCTGAGATTTCCTGGGTATCACCTTTTCCTGAATTTTCCAATGCAGTGAAGTACAAGTAGCGTCCAGCCGGGTCGGGCACGGCATTCTGAAAATCCCAGGCCTCGTCCAGTTCGGTGATTTTCGTGCGCTCAGTTACAGGAACCAGATACAGGATGCTGTCGTCATCGTCTTCTTCACGGGCACTTACGATGGCCTGCCGCCCATCAGAAAACAGATTGAGTAATTTGACCTCAGCCATATCTTCGATCAAATAATCCTGTTCCCCCTCTTTTAAGTCTGAATAGTAAAGAGCCGATTTGCCTTCTTCTGATACAGTGAAGAACACAAAAGGTGAGGTTGGGTTCTGATACACCACATCAACAAATCCATTAAATGTTTCGATGGGGTGAACCTTGCCATCTGCATAACTGACACTGTTTACAGAAACCCAATCCTCCTCAATCTCAGTAAGCAGGAAATAATCATCCCTGTAATTGAAGGCCATCACCGACAAATCAACACCGGTTAGCAGTTCCTGGTCATTGGCATTTGCAATATCATACAGGTGAGCCGAAAACTCATCCTGATCTTCCTTCACCACATAAATCAAATATTGACCGTTGCCAGATAAATCCGCCTGAATGGAGAATCCGGCAGCCACCGGTTGAAATGCCTCACCCTGTAACACATACAGGTGGATCAACCCGTCCTCTTCCTGAACGGAATAGGCAATTGCGTCACCCCCGTTGTCATAGACCATCGGCTGCTGTATCATGACATCGCTCTCGGCAATGCGCTTGCCGGTGGTTGCGTCCAGAACAAACAATCGGTTTTCGTCTCCATCACTGGTAGCGTAATAAAACAGCGCCCCCATATGACTGTATCCCAGATCATCCACATCCGGTTCGCGGTCGAGCAGGCTTACTTCCTGCCCATCGGACAATGAGATATTTCTCACCGTTGATTCATCATCATTGAAACGTGAAGCCAGCAACCAACTGCCTTCATGTGAAATCAGGCAATTTTCAGCTTTGGATACCCTGGTCGCCTCGGTCTCTCCCGGTTTCAGCAAATAACAATTGGTTTCATCATCTTCACTCTCGTAGATCACCACTGCCCCATTATGCACAGCCAGGGGCACCAGCATTACTTCCGAATCGAGCACAGGTTGCAACTCATTGTTTGCCGTTACTCTACTTAAATAATATGTGTCGCGATCCAGGTGGGTCAGTATCAGACCATTATCCTCTGGCAGGTACATACCGAAAGTGGATGTTTGCCAGTCTCCGTTGAAGATATCCAACCAGTTCAGATTCTGCTCCAAATAGTAACTCTCAAAGCCATCACCCCGATCCACCAGCGGTTCCACCTCATCCAGGCTCTCACCGGGGCGCACCTGGTAATAGCTTAGCTGGTCACGCCCATCCTGGGCGAGAATAAACAGCTTTTCGGATGTTGCCCCATATTTTGGCAAAAGGGATGCCAGGTTAAGCCTGGGGAACAACATAATGGCAGCAACCACCAGGAGCGCCACCAACATCAAACCAAGCACCACCGCCGCCACCATCCAGCCCGTACTGGATGGAGACTTTTTGCTTTCGTTTTCAGCCGGTTGCGTTTCAGGTGACACCGTTGGGGTGGGAATATCTTTCCGTTTTTTACCACACTTATGACAGTAAACATAGTCAGCCACGTTTTCGGCACCGCAATAGGAACAATACATACGTCCTCCCCGCCAACCCTGGCAGCACTACCTCTATGAAATTGCTTATAATATTGGAAACACCCCCAAAAATATTATATAACCAAAAACAGGCTGTCACACAAGGTGACAGCCTGTATATTGATCCAGCATTTTCTAAACGGAAAGACAATTACATTTGTTTATGGCCGGATCATTCGACCCGCCCTGTCATATGCAGATATTGCTGGCGCAGATCATCAATTATGCGCATCTCGTTATTGCTTTCCATTCCGCGCAACACGTTTGTGTCCACCGAAGCCCCATTTTTGTACATGTACAGCCAGTTATCCCATCCGTTACAGGGTGCGCCATTGAGCAGTTGCTTGCCCAGGGTATGGATGGAACCCACCATGCCGTCCATGCTCAGGTTGGCATCCGGACGGATATGCGCGATCAATGATGGGTTGGGCTTGAAGAACAACGGCTGTCCGGGTGAAACCAGGCCGTATTCCAGCAGTGTGGAAAAAGCCACGCGCGGCGCCTGCCTGCGGCGGTCAGATACATCAAAGGTGTTCTCCTGGAACAATTCAGGCGTGATCGCCGAGAGCCGTTCGCGGGCAAGGTTGACGTAATTTTCGTCCCGTTCTATGCCAATGTACCTGCGGTGCAGCTTTTTTGCCACTGCGCCTGTGGTGCCGGTTCCAAAGAAGGGATCCAGCACAACATCCCCTGGGTTGGACGAAGAGAGCAGCACCCGGTACAGCAGGGCTTCCGGCTTTTGGGTTGGATGTGCTTTTTTTCCATCCTGTTTCAGGCGTTCCTGACCCGAACAAATCGGCAACAACCAGTCGGAACGCATTTGCTTGTCTTCATTCAGTGCCTTCATGGCGAAGTGGTTGAAGGTATAGCGTGAGCCTTTTTGTTTTGCCGCCCATAACAGCGTTTCGTGGGCATTGGCAAAACGCACCCCCCTGAAGTTGGGCATGGGGTTCACCTTGATCCACAGGATGTCGTTTAACATCCAGAATCCAATATCCTGCAAAATGCTGCCAATGCGGTAAATATTGTGGTAAGAACCAATCACCCACAATGTGCCGTTATCCTTTAACACCCGCCGGCAGGCATTCAACCAGGCATGGGTAAAGCTATCGTAAGATTGGAAACTGTCAAAGCGATCCCAATCATCATCCACCGCATCCACCAGGGTCATGTTGGGGCGGTACAGATTTTGCTGCAGTTGCAGGTTATAAGGCGGGTCGGCAAAAATAAGATCCACCGACTTTTCAGGCAAACCCGCCAGTACATCCACACAGTCTCCGTGAATGACCTGGTTAAGCGGCAATTGAGGGTGTTGGTCAGTGGTGGAAGCCATGTGATGCGCCTGGCTATTCTTCGCCATCAACCGCTTCGGTTGGGCGATAAGTGCGAATGTAATACTGGCGCAAACCGTATAACAGCCGGTTCTGGTACAGCTCGGCGCGGTCAGGATCGTTCTTGTAGGAACGCATCAAAGCAGGCACTTCAGCGGCGGTTTCATCCGGGGCAGCCTGACGCTCTGCCAGGGCTTCCATGCTGGCTTGCACTTTCTCCAGCATGCGCAACATTTTGCGCACATCATCCTGCGTGACGATTCCCCCACGGCTGCTGACCATGATCCAGTGGCGATACTGTGGAGAAGCCAGACGGTTGAGCAACTCGATCCAGGTGGGCAGATGGGCATGAGCCAGGAAAGGCGGTTGATTAAACGTCACCGCGTCCCCCAGGAACAACACCTGCTGATCAGGGATCGAAACCCACACCGCTGCGTGGGAAGGGCCCGGACAGTGTTCGATCAATGCCGGGCTTTCGTTCCAGTAAATGGAGAAGCTGTCAGTAAATGATATTTCGGGCGGCAACCAGCGCACCGAGCCAATGCCGTTGTACAGTTCCCATTCTGCGCCTGTCAAACCGCCCTGGCCCTTGTAAGACACCGGCCGGTTGCGGAAGATCTCGGTCATGCGCTCCTGGCCCACCACGGTGCACTCCATGGCACGTGTACCCAGGGTGCGATCCAGGTGCGCGTCCAAATTGACCAGCATACGGTCCACTCCGCCGCCCAGGTTGAGCAACGCGGAACGCCATGTACGCACATCATCGGCGCGGAAAGGCGCATCGATCAAAATCAGCCCATGAGGCCAGTTGATCGCGCCGAGCGTCACGCCGGGATATGCGGTCTCGATGAATATATTGGGTGCAATTTCCTGCATGATGCCTCATTCTCCCCGATTTTGAGCTTCGTCGACCGGTAAGGTAAAGATAAAACAACTGCCGTTGCCCGGCTGGCTTTCCACCCAGATGCGCCCGCCGTGCGCTTGCACGGCAAGGCGGCAGAACGCCAGCCCCAGCCCGAAGCCCTTGGGGAAGCGGTCGGCCTGCAAACGGACAAATTTCTCAAAAATATACGGCTGGGCCTCAGGCGAAATCCCGGGGCCGCTGTCGCGCACCCACAGGCGCACACCGCCCTCCACAACATCACCACCCAGTTCCATATTGCCTTCCACCGGCGTAAATTTGGCGGCGTTCTCCAGCAGATTGATCAACACCCGCCGCAACATATCCACATCCACATTGATGATGGGAAACCCCTCCGGCAGGTTGATATTAACTTTCTGCTGCTTGCTTTCGATCACCGGTTGGATTGCCTCAACAACCTCATGCAGCAAGCCAGGTACTTCCACCGGTTTGCGATTGGCGATGGGTTGCCCCGCCTCCAATCGGTTTATGTCAAGTAATGAATTGATCAGACGCTGCATGCGTTCAGTTGAGCGTGTGGCAATGGAGAACACCGAACGCAGCATGGGGTTGTTGTCTTCCGGCAGCAGGGTATCCATCATATCCAGGCTGGAAACAATATTGGCCAGCGGTGAACGCAGGTCATGATAAATCATGGCTGACAGATCTTCCTGCAAGGAGTTCAACGCTTTGCGCGCTGAAATGTCACGCATGGTCCATTGCAGCGAAACCTCTCCCTTGTCCAGCAGCACCTGACGGACATACACCTCCACCGGCACCTTTTGCCCATCCGGAATGAGGAGATCAGACTCATAAGAGACGGTGCGTTCTGCGGTAACATTCTCAAATTGCTGTCCCAGCCGTTCCATATCAGCCACGTGCAACCCGGTGACCAGGCTGCCGGTGATCTGCCCTACCTCATAACCGGTCACGCGGTATGCCTGGCGATTGGCTTCCAGCACCCTGCCGTGTAAATCGGTCAACAAAATGGGGTCAATGCTGTCCTCAAACAACTCACGGTAGCGGCGGGTGGCAGCCTGCAGGCTGTCGTACAGGCGCGCGTTATACACCGCTATCCCCGCCTGGTCGGCGATGGATTGCAGCAATGCCAGATGCTCCTGTGTGAAGGTATTGGGGTCTGGATGAACAATGGTGAGAATACCAGCCAGGTGATCGCGGTGGGTCAGCGGCACACAGATGGCCGATTTTGCCCCCGTCTGCCGCTCCGAATCGTCGGCTTTGCGCAACCAGCGCGGGTCAACACTGGTATCAGGCACCAACGCAGCCTCACGAGTGCGCAACACCCAGCCCGCCAGGCCTTGATCGATGGTGTCCTGCAGTTGGACAATGTCATATTCCAGGAATTGGTCGCGGTATAGAATGGCTGCAGCCATGGGGTTCTGCTGTTCATCCAGCACAATCAATGTACCGCGTTCAGCACCGACATTCTTAATGGATAGAAATAGTACCCGGTCGAGCACGGTTTGCAAATCAACCGCGGTTGCCAGCTCGCGGCTGATGTTATACAGCAGTTCAAGGAGGACGCGCGAATTATCCAGGGCCATATTTCAACTTAATATACCTGATAAGAGTATAGCACATCTACAACTCTGGCTGACGCTGCCTGGCAGGGACAGCCCGGCGCACCGCGGCGCACATGGCGCAGGCGGGGTCATTGCATAAAAGCGCCTGCGGTTGGCGGCGTACCAGCTCGGAAACCAGGCTGACCATGCCCTGCAGTGGCAGCGCGCGCACACAGGCATCGCCAACCTGCACCTCATGGGTGATGGAGCGTACGTAAGGGGCAACCGCCTCGAAACCTTGTGAACAACCGATGATTTGCGGACACTCGCGCACACCGTTTCGGGTGAGCGCCCAGCGCACAAACTGCTTGCGTCCTGCCAGTGCTTCGGCATAATGCAGGGCAATGTTCTGGCGGTGATCCACCCCCATCAGCAACACCCAGCCGGCGGCATCGGTCAGCTTGCGTACTGGAGCCAGCGGCTCCTGCAGGGTCTGTGAATCCAGCGCGGTATCAACATTGACGCCTGTAAATGACAGCAGCGGGTGGATCGAACGCCGTGCGTCCTCGTGCCTGCGCAGCGCTTCTGAAAGCTCACCCATGTTGGGGTCAGAAGGCAGGTCTGATCGAAAAAACTCAGCAGTGCGGTTGGCATTGCCGGCTGAACCGTACTCCATGGCATTATTTTCGGGTCCTACCATGGGAACCAGCATGGGCGAAAAAGTAAACGTGGGCATCATGACCGCGTCAAAAACCGACAGCAATGAGCCGAGCAGGGTTTCCACCCCACCGCGAATTTCGCCAAATGCATCCGCTGAAGCGGTGACGATCAATGGTTTATACGGGTCAACATCCAGCATGCGCAACCCGTTGACAATGTCACGGTAATGAATCATTCCTGTACCCCCTCCCGGATTATGCGGTCAGCATACACCCGCCACACCTGCCCGCTGACATACTCATTTGAATGCGCTCCCAACCGGGCAACCAGTTTTCCAGTGGGGTGTTGAAGCGCCTCTGCCAGGGCAAGACCGGTTGTCCCAAAAGCCTCAGCATCGCTCTCGACGCACAGGAGAGCCACATGAATATTATACGGTAAAAATTGGGCAGCCACTGCCCGGCTGAAAGGCAGCATGCCCGCCTGAGCGGCATAGAATGCGCCGTGGGCGGTTTCCTCCTGCCTGCTGGCGGGTGAGCACACCACATTAATCATTACTCCCGCCACCTGATGATCCGTCATGGTGCGGCCCACTGCCTGCGTAAGCAGGAAAGGACCGCTCAGGTTTACATCCAGGGTGCGCTGCCAGTCCCATTCGTCCATCTCGAGCGCCACAAAACGCGGGTTGGTCCAGGCGGCGTTCACCAGAATATCCAAATGGGCGTGGTTCTCCTGCACCTCGCTGATTAACCCGCGCACCGCCATGCCGCGTGCCGTGTCTGACACATAGGAACTGGCCTGCCCACCACCAGCGTGGATCATGTCAATCGTCTCATCCAGCGTGACCGGTGAGAAGTCCACCGCGGCCACGTGCGCCCCGGCTGCCGCCAGCGCCAGAGCCGCAGCCCGCCCCCACCCACGGCCTGCTCCGGTGACCAGCGCCACTTTGCCCGCCAATGATTCCACCCGCGCGTTATCGTTCATAAACCCTCACTACACAGTGGAATTTCACCCCGGTTGGTGCGCCCATTCAATGACATGCCAAAATAGGGTGATGGATCAAGCGTATTGGCAATTTGGCTTTCATTCTTAAATGAACCATCCGGCTCAGAGAGCACCACGGATATGTGCAGGTGTACACCCGTGGGCGCACCCGGCGTGCCTGAGAAGTTGCCCTGCCAGCCCAGCAACGTTCCGGCAGGAACAAACACGTCACTTGCACCGGGGGGAAAATCGGGGGAGATGGTGGAAACGCCTTGAGGGTCTGCCATGTGGGTGTAATAAATCCAGATCTGCCGGTCGGGCATTAACGGGTCCGAAGGAATGCGCATGATCAGGCTGGATTTCCAGTCCGGCAGGCGGGTAAGGTAACCATCGTAAACCGCGTAAATGGGCGTCACGCCGGGTTGATCCCCACCAAAGATATCCAATCCGCTGTGGCGGTGTCCGGGTCTGAATGAATCGTCCCACAGAAACCCAATATAGCCGTCAGTCGGAAGCTGGAACGGCGCTTCACCGCAAACCTGCCCCGCGCGGTTTACCCAATCCTGATGTTGGTTGGGCTGGCGGATGTACTGCACCACTTTAATGGAACGCCCATAATTATTACTGCGGCGCAGCACCAGGTAACCGGTCAGCAGCGTTGGCAAAGCCAGCGCCACCAGACCAATCGGCAACCATTTCATCCATGTCCGGCTCGATGTCTTCATGCGCTGCTATTATAACCGAAGCGGATTCGCCTTGCTGTGGTTCACGTGATTTCGAGGGTCATGCCGCTTTTCACCGACTTGCCAATTGTTGGCGTTTCTCCAATCATCCATCCGCTTTCCTGAACATTCCGCCAATATCAAACAAAATAAAAAAGATGTACAATCATGCCTAGAACTTCTGCCGAACAGCACCGGCAGACCCAGCCAACCAGAGGAGGAGATTGATATGAATCCCAAATTAACCTTGCGGGTGCTGAGCATCGCCATGCTGGCTTTGTTTCTTTCGTCCTGCGGGCTGTTTTCGATCACCCAGAAGACGCCCATGGCAGGTGAGGTTTTACCTGCTGCCACTGAAAGCGAAGCCGCACTGGAAGAAAGCACTGCCGGGCCCGCTGAAATTGAAGAGACTGCCACCGGCGGTGAGGGAATAACCGCCGTCCCAGACGGACCGGTTTTCCTCACCGGCCAGTTTGAATACAGCAACGACATCATCGAGATCTACTATGTGGAACACGCCGTGTCGCTGCTGGATATGACCGGTTTTGTCCTGCGCGATGAAGAGTGGGAATTGCCGGTCGTTTCGCAGGTGATGGGCTATCTGGACCTGGACACCAATAACAACATCGGCGTCTTCCAACTCTCGCTGCCCGCCCGCCCCGAGGGCCAATTCAATGATGTTGACAACGACGAAACCGCCGAGGAAGGTGTGCAGATCTTTAGTGTTGGGTACAATCCCAACCTGTACGGCGATCCATTCTCCACCGGCGACGACCGCTCGATGGGCTGGCCCTCTTACCTGGCTTCGGTTAAAACCGACACCGAAAACCAGGATGAAGTGATCGCCGGCATGCTGGTGGTGTGGGCTGCCGATGAAACGCAATCCTTCCCGTCCGGCTTTGGCGAGGATGGGCTGCTGTTCACCGGGGACGATCCGATCATGGACCTGCCTGCCGGTTACTCGGTGATTGACCTGGACGCCGACCCGTTCGAAGTAATCCGCGATGCCGAGGTTGAACTCACCCTTTATGAGCCAGCCGATGTGGCCATCAAGGATTTCTCTGCCGACAGCTACACCGAAGCCTTTGATCAAATGTTTGAGATCGTCAGCAAGGAGTACGCCTTCAACGATGTGGAAGGCAAGGCTCCCGATTGGGATGCGCTCTACGCCGAACTGCAGCCCAAAGTGGCAGCCGCCGAGGAGGATTCTGACCCCTACGCGTACTTCCTCGCCCTGCAGGAGTTCACCTTTGCCTTCCGCGACGGCCATGTGGGCCTGGGCGGCGGCCAATGGGGTGACCAGAATTTCTTTGATTTGACCGATTACGGTTACGGCTTTGCCATGCGCGAGCTGTCAGACGGCAGCGTGATCGTGGTGTACGTGCTGGAAGGCGGTCCCGCTGAAACAGCCGGTATTCAGGTGGGTGATGAAATCGTCGAATGGAACGGCGAGCCGATCGCCGACGCTATCTCGGCAGTCGCGCCGTTGTCAGCGCCGCACTCATCCGACTTTGACCTGCGGTATCAGCAGGTGCGTTACCTTGGCCGCGCGGTGGAAGGCGACACGGTTGAGGTGACCTTCCAGCCTGCCACGGGCGCCCAGCGCACCGTCACGCTGGATGCCGTCATGGAACGCCAGAGCTTCTCAGCCACTTCCATGTACCTTAATTATGATCCCAATGCACTGCCGGTGGAATTTGAAATTCTGCCCCAGGGCATTGGCTACGTCTCGATTAATTCCAACTACGATGACCTCAACCTGGTGATTCGCCTGTTTGAGCGCGCCCTGCAGACCTTCCAGTACAACGGGCTGCCTGGCATCATCATTGACATGCGCCTCAACTCGGGCGGTGCTCCGTTGGGCCTGGCCGGTTTCCTCACCGATCAGGAGATCGAGATGGGCCAGTTGGAATACTACAGCGACGCCACCGGACAGTTTGAGCCGGAAGGTCCGCGCGAAAAGTTCTTCCCCAACGAGAACCAGTACCGCTTTGACAGCATGGTGCTGCTGGTTGGCTCGGCCTGCTACAGCGCCTGCGAAATTGAAGCCTACGGTTTCAGCCAGGTGCCCGGCATGGTGGTGATGGGCCATACCCCCAGCGGCGGCGTTGAAGCCGAGGTTGCCCGCGGTCAGTTCCTGCTGCCCGAAGGCATGTCGCTGCAGATCCCCACCGGCCGCTTCATCCTGCCCGACGGCAGCATCTTCCTGGAGGGCGAGGGTGTGCCAACCACCGTAACCGTGCCGGTGACCGCCGAGGGCGTGCTCTCTGGCGAAGACGTGGTCCTGCAGGCAGCCATTGAGCAGATCGCCGGTGGCGGAGAGTAGCCACCCCCACGGGTGAGGTGTCATCCAGCCAGACCCGGTAATAAAAACAACCGCCGTCCCATTCAGGACGGCGGTTTGGTATTTTCTGTCTGCTTACCCTGCGATCACCACCCGGTCACGGCCATGATCTTTTGCCACGTACAGGGCGTTATCCGCAGCCCGCAGGATCTCTTCCATGTCCTCGCCGTGCTCGGGGAAAGCGCCAATGCCCATGGATGCGGTAATGTTGCCAAGCGTTTGCCCGCGGTACTGCACCACCAGGCGCTTCATGCCCTCACGGATCTGCGTGGCGCGCTCAACGGTGTCGGGCAGGGTGGCATTTGGCAGCACCACCACAAACTCATCACCACCGTAACGGCAGGCAATATCACCCGAACGCACACTGGACTCCAAATACTCGCCAAAGATGGCCAACAACACATCTCCGGCGGCATGACCGTGAACATCATTGAATTGTTTAAAGTGATCCAGATCCATCATGATCACACCGATTGGCTGGTCCTGCCTCGCTGACTGGCGGATCTCGCGTTCCATGGCGTCTTCCATGTAACGCCGGTTGTACAGCCCGGTCAGCGCATCACGGATTGACTGGCTTTGCAATGATTCCTGCAATTTCAGGTTTGCCAGCGCCAGCGATATGCGCTCAGCCACCAGAGAAGCAGTTTGCCGATAACGGTCGTCCATGCCGCCCTGGTCCAACTCGAGATAAAATGCCCCCAGCGTCTCGCCGTGAGCGATCATCGGGATGCACATGTAAACATGTTTTCCAGCGGATTGAATGTGGCCGCAGTCCAGGTCATTGCCGGGGTTTTCCACCACATGCACCCTGCCGCGGCGCAACGCCCAGCATTGCTCGGGTTCATAAACCAGGTGCGAATGAAGCGCCTTGCCCCAAACCGATGCTGCTTCCACGAGCCGCTTGCGCTCATCCAGCATGAACACCGCCCCGCTGTGACCCGCAAACAGACGGCCTCCGTACGATGAGATCACTTCAAATATATCACTGGTGGACAGGCACGATTGCATCAGATCGCCCATTTCATTGACCATGGTGATCTGCCGATTGCGTTCTTCCAGTTCAGTGATCGATTGTTTCAAACGTTCGTTTGCCTGTTGCAATTGCAGCTCGGTTTGTTTGCGTTCGGTGATATCGGTGACCACGCCATTTAGCAGGTAACGATCATCCGCCACCTGACGCACTTCCACGCTATCGCGCACCCAGCATACACTGCCGTCCTTGCGCCTGATGCGATATTCGGTTGCAAAGGAGCGGCGGTTGGTGGTCAAAATATCCTTCAACAAACGTTCGAATATGGACCGGTCGGCTGAGTCAATTTTGTTGATCCACGCCTCAATACCGCTGCCAATCACCTCGTCGGGGGTGTAGCCCAGCAGCTTTTCCACCACCGGCGACAAATAATTAATTTTTAACACCCCCAAATGATCCATCTCGCCACTCCACAAATAGTCCGATATGGTGGCGGTGATGAAGGTCAATTGATCATGCGCCTGTTGCAACGCTTCCTCTGCTTTTTTTCTTTCGGTAATGTCCGAAAGCACACCATCAACCCGAATAACACCGTTCATCCGTTGGGCAGTTTGACTGTCGCGCACCCAGCGCAGGCTGCCATCACGATGGGTTACCCTGTATTCAAGGTTCAAATGCTGGATGATACCCATGTTGATGCGGTTGAATTCGTACAGCACTCCGGGCCGATCATCATGATGGATGATCCGGGTTGAAAGGCGTTGATCTTCCAGGATCTCCGCTGGTGTATAACCGGTAAGATTGGCGATGACCGGGGAGATGTACTGGTAGGTCCATGACCCATTTGGAGACGCCTCTGCTGACCACAACGCATCGGGTACAGATATCAGGATACGGTCGCGTTCCTGTTTGGCGGCCTGCTCTGCTTCTTCAGACTGCTTGCGCTCCTGAATGTTGCGGCTGCTGGCCAGCAGTCGGCAGGGTTGTCCATTCTCATCCTTCAGAATGTGCAAATTGGATTCCATCCACACCCAGCCGCCGTCAGCGCTCTTGCAGCGCCACTCCACCATCACATTTTCTCCGGCCTGCACCTTATCCAGGGCAATCTCGCGAATCTTACCCAGGTCCTCAGGGTGAACCAGCATGTCCGGGTGCATTGACAGGATTTGCCCCATGCTCATGCCAATTAATTTCTCTCCAGAAGCGCTGATGTATACAAAACTCGCGTCCAGGTTGTGCAGCGAGATCACATCAGTAACCGAATCCGCCAGCAGGCGGTATTGTGATTCTGACTCGCGCAGCGCCTGCTCCATCTTGCGGTGATCAAGCACATTGACAAAGACATCGCCCATCAAACGCAGCAAGCGAATATCCTCATAAGCCCAGTCCACGCGATGACGGGCGGCGAAACCAAAGTGCCCCACCAGTTTGCCGGCGTGAACCAGGGGAATTTCAAGCACCGAAACCAGACCCCAGGCTTCCCACTGCGCGCGTTCCTTCTTGGCTGCGGCGGGCAGGTCTGAAACCCGTTCAACGATGACCGTCTCAAGCCGTTCGAGCTGGCGCTGCAACCACGGTTGTTCATCCAGTGACGGCAACTCCACAGGGTTGGCAGCCGGGGTCTCGTCCTCAGCATTCCAGACAAATGAAAAGCCTTGCTGGTTGCTGCTCGAATCCAGCAGGTACAGGTAAACCTGGTCAACGCGTATGAATTTGCCAATGGTCTGCAGTGCAGCAGTGACCATGTCATCCACCATATCATTGGAGACATTGATAAAGCGGGTGGAAAGCGTGGTGGCCAGTTCCTCAATGGCAAAACGCTCGCGCAGGCGTTCCTCGGCGCGTTTGCGTTCAGTAATGTCAAATTGAACGATCTGAATGGAAGGGCGGCCCCGATATTCGATCAACGTGGTCAGCACCTCCACCCAGCGCAGGCTTCCATCTTTCACAAAGACACGGAACTCCTGACGGTTGGGTGCGGGCCGGCCGGTGCTGCGTGCCCGGGAGGTGCGTAAAACACGCTCACGGTCATCCGGGTGGATCAGGTTATAGAATTCACCCGCAGGCATGGCCAGCATTTCATCCAGACTGAAACCTGAATTTTTTATCGCGGTGGGGTTGGCATACACTACCCGGTCATCCTGCATGATTAGCAATTCCTGCAGGGATTGTTCCACCAGTGCGCGGTAGGCATTCTCCACCTGGCGTTGCTCGGTGATATCGCTGAGGACTGCATCAATACGCAGTGTGCCGTCAGGGTTGGGGCTGGAATGACGCCTGTCGCGCACCCAGCGCACACCCCCATTTGGCATCATGATGCGGTATTCCATCTCAACGCTATCCACCCGGCGCTCATAGAAAGGTTTTAACTGGCTCCACACCTGCTCGCGGTCATCAGGAAAGGTGGAGCGGAACTGGTTGAGCGACCGTGGGGTGTAGTCTTCGGGTTTTAACCCCGTGATTCTCTCAATCACTGGCGAAATGTAACGGTAAGTGAGGATGCCATCCTGGCTGACCTCGGCGTTCCATAGTGCATCCGGAATGGAGGTCATCAACCGGGTGAGGTCATGACGCGCCGATTGCAGATCAGAGGCCTGTTGCAGGCGGTCAGTGATGTCGCGGGTGACTGTGATCAACCCGATGGGCTGACCGTTTTCATCGTGCAGGCTGGCGGCATGCAGTTCGCCAATGAAGGTGGAACCATCCCTGCGTTGCAGGGTCACCTCACAATCCAGCGGTTCGCCTGCCAGCGCCCGGCGCAATTCATTCTCAAAGTCATCACAGGCGCCGGGGGCGAGCAAATCAAAAGCCGGTTTTCCGATCACTTCCTGCGCGCTCTCATAACCGTGCAGGGCAAGCGCCTGGGGGGAAAGCGATAGGATGTTGCCCTGCATGTCGGTGAGGATGATCGCATCCGGGGTGGCATTGACCAACTGGTGATACCGCTCCATGGCATCGTGCAGCGCGATCTGCAACTGGCGGCGTTCGTAGGCATGGCGCATGCAGCGTTGCAGCAGGGATGCATCGAAGCGCCCGCGCGGCAGATAATCCATGGCGCCTGCCTGCAGTACCGCACTCTCGAAACCCTCACCCCGGTCACCCACCACCACCACAGCCGCCCCACCCGAACGGGTGACCAACTGGCGCAGCGGAGCCAGGTCGTATGCACCCTGCCACGGATAGTGTAACAGGATGACATCCACCGCCTCGCGGTCCAGCATGTCCAACCCGGCCTGCACGGAATCGGCATGTTCAACGTCGTAGCCGTGTTCGCCACGAGTTTTCAACATGCGTTCAAGCACACGCGTATCGGTTGGGCTATCGGTAAGCGCCAGCAGGATCATGAAAAATTGTCAGCAAGCAAAATAAAGACAGGTCGATCCCCCTCGTGCGGAGTGGGCCATTACGAACGAGCAGCGGGGGCCAGGTAACGAGAAATAAACTATTTGATAACCAAATACAAATACCCCGACTGTTAATACATTAATCTTATCACACTATGCAAGCCCCCTGACTGGCATTTGATCGAACAAAATGGCGGGCAGGCACAGGAATGCTTGTGATATAATGATTCTGGTTTTGCGCAGCCGCACGGGGGCCCGTAGCTCAGCGGCAGAGCGCGCGGCTCATAACCGCTTGGTCGATGGTTCGAATCCATCCGGGCCCACT